>DETG01000007.1 GCA_002361535.1 Prevotella sp. UBA3294 | reverse complement strand
TTCAGCATTATTTCGTAATTTTGTAGCATTACTTACTTGCCATCTCCACCGGCTTGAGGCAATTGACAATGGACAATTTATTCACATTAGTTTCCATGAATGTATTGAGTACCTCAAAAAACGGCGGCAATACGGCGTATCTGCTTTAGCTTCTCCATGAACGACTCATTGCGCTCTGCCATTAGCATGTCATACTCGTTCTGCATGGCCAGGAGTGGAGTCGCGTCAACCCCTAAGGCAGCCTCCATCATCATTGCCAATTCATGATTCAAGGCACGCTTACCATTCAACACTTCGTTTAGTGCAGAATACGATATTCCCATCTTCTTCGCCAGTCCGCGTTGGGAAATGCCACGATACTCCAACTCGTCCTTTAATACCTCGCCCGGGTGCGTAGGCTTGAACGGCTTCAAGTTGTTGGCTATCATCTTGGAATCTTTTCCTTTTATTGTAATCATTTCAAGTCCTCCTTATTATTTATAATGATTCGATAATTCTATCAAATTGCAGATAGTAGCTATTTGCTTATCTGCTTCAGTTTCTTCAATGAACTCTATCCTATATTGGTCATTCACTCTTACAGAGGATAATCCTTTTTTGTCGCCATGAAGTTTCTCGTAATGCAGCGAACCGTATTTTGACAGTCCAAGCACATTCTCTTGTTGCTTCATAAGATTGACAACCTTTATATACTTGTCAACGATCTGAGGCTGAAACCGATGCTTTTTGTCATGGGCTTTGCCTTGCGTATAGAGTTCTTCTAGATATAATTCTTCGAATGTTATTATCATTTGAGTGCAAAGATATGAATTATTATTGATGTTCGCAAATTTAAGAACGCTTTTCTTCGCAAGAAGAATAATTATGTAATACATTTCTATGAAATATTGTGTAGAATTTCTCGCCGCAGGCGACTAAAAGAAAAAATAGCACATGTTCCAACATGGAACACATGGGTAACGTCTTTTCCTGAGCCGCGAAGACACTATCGTTGTTTCACACAGTTCCTAAAAATCATTAAATAGGGATGAGAAGGATTAAGATTTAAGAAATTGTTTTGTAGTATGGATTATTATTTATACCTTTGGTGATGAATTTAAAACAGACATATCGTGAAGCATAAAATATTAACACTGATTCTATTGGTAATTCCCGCCACCTCCATGGCACAGAAAATCACACTCGGCTCGTGCGTGACAAAGGATGGCGGACAGTACAAAGGTGAGATGGTAAGCGGAAAACCGCAGGGTAAAGGCAGTGCCATCTACAAAAATGGAGATATCTATGAGGGTGAGTACCTGAAAGGGAGGCGCCATGGATATGGTATCTACACATTCTCCGACGGTGAGAAATACGAAGGAGAGTGGTACCAGGATCAGCAACACGGTCGTGGTACCTACTATTTCATGAACAATAATAAATATGTAGGACTCTGGTTCCGTGACTATCAAGACGGTCATGGCATCATGTACTATTATAATGGTGACAAATATGATGGCAACTGGAAACTTGACAAACGGCAGGGAAAGGGCAAATATACTTTTGCCAACGGTGCCTATTATAACGGTGAGTGGAAAGATGACATGAAATGGGGGAAAGGATTCTACGACTGGGGCGATGGCAGTTCCTACGATGGAATGTGGGCTAATAACGTGCGCTCTGGCAAAGGAGTCAACAAATATGCCAACGGCGATGAATATAGCGGTGACTGGAAAGATGACATCCAGAATGGTCGCGGTATCTATAAATTCCAGAATGGCGATCGCTATGAGGGTGCTTATGTACAGGGGGAACGTACGGGAGAGGGAATCTTCAAGTATGCGAATGGAGATAAATACACCGGTTCGTTCCGTGAAGGTGACAAAGACGGACAGGGCACATTCTCGTGGAAAAACGGCGATATCTATGTAGGAAGTTGGAAAAACGACAAACAGAACGGAAAAGGTAAGCTCACCAAGATGTCGGGTGATGTGTTTGAAGGAAACTTCAAGGACGGCGTCGTGGAAGGTGAGGTGATCATCCATTTCCATGATGGGTCGAAGTTCCGCGGCACTTATCACAACGGCAAACGACATGGTGCTGCTATCGAGGAAGATAAAAACGGAAACCGTTTCGAGGGCTCTTACAAAAATGATGAGCGCGATGGCAAATATGTGGAGAAAGACCGTACCGGCAAAGTGACGGAAACGGGTACTTATGTGAATGGCAGAAAACAGATGAACTAACAAATCAAAATTAATAAAGCTATGGTAATTGATACACTTGACAAACTGAGTTTCTATGAGAGTCTGAATCCCTTGTTCAAGGAGGTCTTGGCCTTCCTGAAAGAGCATGACCTGAACACGATGGAGGAGGGAAAGTATCCCATCAAGGGTAGTGATGTGTTCCTAAACCTCACCACTGCTAAGGGAAAGACTGCCGATGAAGCGGTGATGGAGACGCATCGCGTGATGCTTGATATCCAGATTCCGCTGGATACTCCGGAAACATACGGGTATTCACCCTTAGAGAGTCTGCCGGAGGAGACCTATAATGAAGAGAAGGATATCACAAAATATCCAGGTGTGGCAGCAGAGACTTATGTCACTTGTCGTCCTGGTGAGTTCGCGATTTTCTGGCCACAGGACGGTCATGCTCCATGCATCAGCAATGCTGCAGGTATCAAGAAAGCAATTTTTAAGGTGAAAGCGTAAAAGTTTTATGGCAACAGTAAAGAAGACAACAACCAAGAAGGCCGTAGTGAAAAAAGCTACGCCTAAGCATATCGGGCTGGTTCAAAATGATGGCTACCTTGAGCCTTTTGAACAGGCGATTCGTGGCAGGCACGATCATGCTGTATGGAAGATCGGACAACTCACCCGCAACGGGAAGAAAACACTGGAGGATTTTGCCAGTGGCTATGACTATTTCGGCTTGCATAAGACAGCACGTGGCTGGGTGTTCCGGGAGTGGGCTCCCAATGCCACTGAGATTTTTCTGGTAGGCGATTTCAACAACTGGCAGGAGAATGAGAAATATAAGCTAAAGCGTATTCCTGGTACTGGAAACTGGGAACTGAAACTCCCTAATAAAGCCATGAAACATGGTGATCTTTACAAGATGCATGTTCGTTGGAATGGAGGAGAAGGGGAGCGTATCCCCGCATGGGCACAGCGCGTGGTGCAGGATGACAACACCAAGATCTTCTCTGCACAGGTGTGGAATCCTGAGAAACCTTATGAATGGAAGAAAAAGACATTCAAGCCCAATAAGAGTCCGTTGCTCATCTATGAGTGCCATATCGGTATGGGACAGGATGCCGAGAAGGTGGGTACCTATCGTGAGTTCCAGGAGAATGTCTTGCCCCGCGTGATTGCCGATGGATATAACTGTATCCAGATCATGGCTATCCAGGAACATCCCTACTATGGCAGCTTCGGCTATCATGTCAGCTCTTTCTTTGCCGCCAGCAGTCGTTTCGGCACGCCAGAGGAATTGAAGGAACTCATTGATACTGCTCATAAGAACGGCATCGCTGTGATCATGGACATCGTGCACAGTCATGCCGTGAAGAACGAGGTGGAAGGATTGGGTAACTTAGCCGGTGATCCTAATCAGTTCTTCTATGCCGGCGGTATGCACGAGCATCCCGCTTGGGACAGTCTTTGCTTCGACTACGGAAAGGATGAAGTGATCCATTTCCTCCTCTCAAACTGTAAGTACTGGCTGAAAGAATTCCATTTCGACGGTTTCCGCTTCGATGGTGTCACCTCGATGCTGTATTATAGTCATGGACTGGGTGAGGCGTTCACAAACTATGGTGATTATTTCAACGGCGGTCAGGATGACAATGCAATCTGCTACCTCACTTTGGCGAATAAGCTGATTCATGAAGTGAATAAGAATGCGATCACCATCGCAGAGGAAGTGAGTGGCATGCCCGGTCTGGCTGCCAAGTTCGAGGATGGTGGCTTCGGTTTTGACTATCGTATGGCCATGAATATTCCAGACTATTGGATCAAGACCATCAAGGAGCAGAGTGATGAGAACTGGAAGCCGAGTTCGATTTTCTGGGAGGTGAAGAACCGACGTCCTGATGAGCAGACGATCTCTTACTGTGAGAGTCATGATCAGGCGTTGGTGGGTGACAAGACCATCATTTTCCGCTTGATTGATGCCGATATGTATTGGCATTTTGCCAAGAAAGACCTTAACGGTGTGGCTGAAAGAGGTATCGCCTTGCATAAGATGATCCGTCTGGTGACAGCCGCCGCCATTAACGGAGGATATCTGAACTTCATGGGTAATGAGTTTGGACATCCTGAGTGGATCGATTTCCCACGTGAGGGCAATGGCTGGAGTTATAAGTATGCCCGCAGACAGTGGAACTTGGTTGACAACAAGGATCTCTGCTACCACTGGTTAGGAGATTTTGACCGTGAGATGCTGAAGGTCATCAAGAGTCAGAAAAACTTCCAGAAGACTCCTGTTCAGGAAATCTGGCACAATGATGATGACCAGATCCTTGCCTTCATGCGTGGTGACTTGGTCTTCGTCTTCAACTTCTCACCCACAAGGTCGTTCACCGACTATGGGTTCTTGGTTCCCACAGGTAGTTATGATGTGGTGCTGAATACCGACTCTACCGATTTTGGAGGCCATGGATTCAATGATGACAGTGTGACTCATTTCACCAACTTCGATCCATTGTATGTGAAGGATCACAAAGAGTGGCTGAAACTATATATTCCAGCTCGTTCCGCTATGGTCCTGAAGAAGAATTGATTATTTATATAATACGCACGAAGGCACAGGGTGTTCACTTGGTGCCTTCGTGCATTAAATGAGACTTACATTGAAAGAACAGGTCACCGGCAACGGAACAAGCTTTACACGAGTGAGCTGTGCTGTTGCCTTTATCGTCTTCACATTCTGCTTCTTGTATTTCTATCAGGCAGATATTCTTGCCGCAGAGCAACATGTGCTCTCGGAAGGAAAGACACACTATTCTCCTTTGATCGGTGCCGTGCTGATCACCATCGTGTTATATCTCATTCATCTGGGTGTTTATGCTGTGACGGGGTTGTATAAGCGGGCACATGCGTTGACTTATTTCCCTTCTCTGTTGGCATTGACACTGCTCACGGGGGTGGGCATCCATGAAGACGGCTGCACTTTGGGACATTGGATCTGGGCGGCTCCGTTGTTGTTGGTTGTTTATACAATTGTCGTGTCGATGATGCGCAAATACCAACCTTACGAGCAAGCGATGAACAGTATGGGGCCTTTCTCCCGTATGTCATGGGTGAATCTTCTCACCATGGCAGTCATGTTCCTGTTAGTGGGATTATTTAGCAACCACGATGATGTGTTCCATTACCGGATGAAGATGGAGACGCTTTTGAAGGACGGGAAATATAGGGAAGCATTGGAGGTGGGGAAAAAATCAAGAGCCAGCGATTCCTCCCTGTTTCTGTTAAGGGCGTTCGCTTTGGCAAAGACCAATGGCTTGGGTGACAGTCTTTTCACTTACCCCACCATCAGTGGTTCGCGCGCTCTTCTTCCCGATGACCGTCGTGTGAGTACTTTGATGTTCCCCGAGATGGAAATCAAACGTTTCGCTTCCACGAAAGCTGCTGATGACTATCGGCTGTGTGCCTATCTCTTGGATAAGGACTTGGTGAGTTTTGCCAAGTCTGTGAGGAAGTGCTATGACCTGAAATCCCCTGATCTCCCAAGACATTACCGGGAGGCCCTCACATTATATACCCATAAGAGCTCCAATCCGTTGGTTTCTTATCATAGTAGTGTGTTGGACGCCGATTATGAGGATTTCCAGAAGTTGGAAAGATCTGTCAGTGACAGACAACGACAAGAGAATGTTGTCAGAGACACCTATGGCAACACCTATTGGTTCTATTACCTATACCGATGATGGTCTTCTCAGTCTTGCCGTTTTAGAAACAGATGATGGGTGATGCATGCAGGAAGTTCTTCCTGATAATGTGTCACCATAATCAAGGTCTTGTTCTTCCTTTTACAGAAAGTCTCGATGATATCTTTCACCAAACGGCGATTGGTGTTGTCAAGTCCGTGCAGTGGTTCATCGAGAATCAGTAACTGTGGGTCTTTGACAAAGGCCCGGGCTAAGAGTACCAGTCGTTGCTCACCGCTCGAAAGCTTCAGGAAGGTCTGCTGTTCCAGTCCCTCCAAACCGAAGATCTTCATCCATTTCCTACAGATTTCATAATCGTCTTCCGTGGGTCTGACATAGAGTCCTATGGAATCATTGAGTCCGCTTGCGACAATGCGGATGGCTGGGAGATCCTTCTGATAGGCTCTATGCATCTCGGGTGACACATATCCTATCTTTTTCTTGATGTCCCAGATACTCTCTCCTGTACCACGACGGTGACCGAAGAGTGAGATATCGCAAGCGTAGCTTTGGGGATTGTCGGCGCATACCAAGGAGAGTAAGGTGGATTTTCCTGCTCCGTTCTCACCGCTCAGAGCCCATCGCTCCCCATGATGTACGGTCCAGTCAAGGTCTTTCAATATCACCCTCTTTCCATATTGGATGCTCACATGGTTCATTTTAATGATTTCGCCGGTTCCCTCGTTTCCTGCACCTTTCCCTTCTGGCAATGAGAGTATCGCCTGTTCTCTTTCTGGGGAAAGAACACGTTGTGGGAAAGGGGGACGAGTGGCAAGGTATTCGGCAATTGACTGTTTCTTTCCGACGATTTTTTGTCTGACCTCAACCACATGCGTAATCATGTTGGGGATATCATCGATCTTGGATAAGACCAGGATGATCTGCAGGGCGTTCTCTTGAGAAAGGATGTTCAAGAGTTCTTTGAGCTGATCTCGTGTTCCCGCATCGAGACCGATAAAGGGATTGTCCATAATCAGCACGCGCGGTTCAGACAATAAGGCTCTGACCAATTGGAACTTGCGCATCTCACCACTGGATAACAAGATAATATACTTGTCTAACAAGGTGTCTAAACGGAACAGCTTATACAAATGCTTTTGCCAGTCTCTGCGTGTGGGTGAATCGTCGCCGCATAGGTGGTATGCCTCTTCTAACAGTTGGTGAACGGTAGGGGTGTCCGGATCGATCTCCATGGAATTCCACCGTTGTTGCAAGAAGTACTGCCGATCATTGTCACCTCCGTAATTATCGCGGAACGTGATGTATTTGATGTTGTCGCTGGCTAAAGATTTTGTGCTCGGACGGAAATCATAGCTCGGGTCGTTGATCAGCAGAGGATGTTTGTTGATCAAGATATCAACAAGCATGGTCTTCCCGCCGCCATTCGGTCCGACAATGGCTATGTGCTCATGGTCAAGCAATTCGAAGTTCATCGGCTCTGCCATACGCCAAAGTGGATGTCTTGGTATCCCGTTTTCTATGGAAATGATTTTCTGCATGTGGTTATCTGTTGATGCTATAATCCGTTGTTCACCTTGTCTTTATTCTTATTGATGAAATCTTTCCAGCCATGATAGTGAACCTCACTCTCGGGTCTTCCCGCTTGCATGAAATGACAATAGGCTGCCCCTAACGCATCGGTGGCATCCATAAAATGGGGCATGTCCTCTGGCTTTAGCCGGAGCAGACGTTGCAACATCCCTGCCACCTGTTCTTTCGAGGCACCCCCGTTTCCGGTGATGGCCATCTTGATCTTCAGCGGAGCATACTCATGGATGGGCACACTGTGGTGGATAGCAGCAGCTATAGCCACCCCTTGGGCCCTGCCTAATTTCAGCATCGATTGCACGTTCTTCCCGAAGAAAGGTGCTTCGATAGCCATCTCGTCGGGCAGGAACTCATCGATAATACCTGTTACCCGTTCGAATATCTTACCTAACCGTAGGTAGGGATCATTCTCGCGGCGCATGTCGATAACGCCCATAGCCAGCATCTCTGCCTTGTTGTCAACGACTTTCAGCAAGCCATAGCCCATCACGTTCGTGCCTGGGTCGATGCCCAGAATGATCTTTTCATCTCTCACTGTTTTCCGTTTTACCTCATATAAGGGTTCATGCTGATTTCTGCACCAATCGTGGTTTTCGGACCATGACCGCTCCAGATGGTTGTGTCGGCAGGCAATTTCCCTATCACTTCCTTGAGGGTGTGGCGCATCGCTGTGTAGTCACCACCTTCAAAATCCGTCCTTCCTATGCTCATCTGGAACAAAGTGTCTCCTGTGAATGCCACTTTCTCCTCAGCGCAATAGAACGTGATGCCACCGGGGGTATGTCCGGGTGTAGGAATCACGGTGAATTGATGACTACCGAAGGAAATGGTATCGTCGGCATCTAAGAACCGTCCTATGGGTGGTACCTCATTGTCGTATTCCATTCCGATGAAATACTGTGCCTGTTCATCGATATGTGTCAGCAGGAACTCGTCTTTCTGACAAATCTCAGGTTTCAGTCCGAACTCATAATAGGCTGTGTCGTTACCCAAGCAATGATCGAAATGGCCATGGGTGCATAACAGATGTACTGGTTTCAAGCCATTGCCGTTGATGTACTCTACCAATGCCAGACGCTCATCTTCGAAATAAGTGCCGCAATCGATGATCACACATTCTTGTGTTTCATCACTGACCACATAGGTGTTCTCCTGATATGGATTACAAACAAAACGTTGGATTTTCAGCATAACATAAACTATTTGATTAAGTATCTATACGGGTACATAAATGACATACTTCTGTTTAAACCAATCCTCATGGAACCAATTACTGATATCCGTCACCTCCACAATATTCCGAAAGGGGGTTGTTTCATCTTGCACATCACCGCCTTTCAACACGATCACACCATTCGGCAGGACATTCTTCTGATCTTTTTTGGTGATGTTCTTTTTGACAATCTTCATGAGGTCGGGAAGAGGCATGACGGCACGACTTACCACGAAGTCGTATAATCCTTTCTCCTCCTCTCCGCGAAGATGAGCGGGATGGCAGTTCTTCAAGCCGATGGCTTGTGCCACCTCCGTTGCCACCCGGATCTTCTTACCCGTTCCATCAATCAGTTTAAATGTGGAGTCAGGAAAAAGAATGGCTAATGGGATACCGGGGAAACCACCACCTGTTCCGAAATCGAGGATTCGTGTTCCTGGACGGAAAGTGATAGCCTTGGCAATCGCCAGCGAGTGGAGGACATGATGCTCATAGAGATTTTCGATATCTTTTCGTGAGATCACGTTGATCTTCTGGTTCCAATCGGCATATAGGTCGTAGAGGGCTGCGAACTGTTGTCGTTGTTCTTCGGTGAGATGGGGGAAATAGCTGAGAATCTTTTCCATGTTATTGCTTCAGAATCTGTTTCAGTTCCTTGTTGCCTATCTCCACGGTGATCTGTCCCATCGCATGGGGTGCAATCTCTGTGTCACAATAGATAAAACTGATTTCATCGTCTTTCAAGATGAAATTCTCCGTCGCATAGGGCTCCATGTCCACGAAGACACCCTTCTCCTGAAGTTCCTTCAAACTCTTTACATCGAATTTCTTCAGGAATTGATTGACAATGAGATCGTTCAATGTCTGTTCATAGCCTGGTACGAACACATCCGACAGCTTCAGAATCTTGCCTGTTTCCTTCTGGATGTTCTTCGCGATGGTCATGCTGATGCCATGAGCCCCACCAGCATAGCTATATACCTCAGCAATGTAGTTGAAGACATCCTTTCTGCCGGGACGGACGTCAGTGTTACATGAATACTGGATATGATACGAGGTGCTATGTTCTTTGTCCATGGCATACAACCTTCCCAGATCGTTCCTGTAGTCAGCGATATACTTGATTAAAAAGGAATCTAAGGCCATAGAAACACCTTGCTTTGCCTGACAGTTTGCCAGATAGTCGGGCGTGAGGATACCAGAACGCAGCAGAGTGTCGTTCACTACCGTTGCATTCTTTCCTGTGGCATATTTAATATTCAGATGAATCTCTGCTTTCGGAGAGGATATCTCGTTGGTAAGACTCACTGTGGTGTCCTTGATAATGCTGTCAAAGGCAAGTTCGGCATCTTCGCCTTCTTTCACGTCTTTCCCTCCACAGGCAATGATGCTGCAGAGGGCAGAAGCTGCAAAGAGATGATATATTAACTTTTTCATCGTAATCTTCTTCAAATAAGTCCTGCAAAAATACAAGAATCATACGAAAACAGCAAATATTTTTCATTATATTTTCGAAATTGTGTAATTTTGCAGGCGATTTCGAAAAACGGTCTCTTTATAGACTGTTGATCGGGAGAGGATGAGGTATAGACAAACAACAACTTGCATATATGAGTAGAATTGATGAGATGAGGTTCAAGGCCGCCCTGTTCGATTTGGATGGTGTGGTCTTTGATACAGAACCACAATACACTGTGTTCTGGGGTGAGCAGTGCAGATTGTATCATCCCGAGCAGCCTGGCTTGGAACATCGTATTAAAGGACAAACCCTTACGCAGATTTTTGATGCCCATTTCTCTGGTGATCTTCAGCCTGAACAGACTGTCATTACTGAGCGGTTGAATGCTTTCGAGGCAGGGATGGATTACATCTACGTCACAGGCTTCTGCCCTTTTATCCTGTCATTACGTGAAAGGGGGATCAAGACAGCTGTGGTGACAAGCAGTAACATGGCAAAGATGAGGGCAGTGTATGCCAAACATCCTGAGTTTATGCAATTGTTTGATGCTGTGCTTACATCGGAAGATTTTGCAGAGAGCAAGCCGTCGCCCGATTGCTATTTACGTGCTGCAGCCCGTTTTGGAGTGGATCCTGCCGACTGTGTGGTCTTTGAAGATAGCTTTAATGGATTGAAGTCGGGTAGGGCAGCCGCGATGACGGTCGTTGGCTTGTCAACAACGAATCCTGCCGATTCCATCGCATCCCTTTGTGATGTGGTGATTGCTGATTACGAATGTTTCACCTCCTCTTTTCGTTAACTCCTGCAAGGAGAAGTGAAAGGGTCAAATAGAAAAGAATCGTGTACACACAAAATACACCTGTCCACGTGAAGCTGTGGCATCATGATTTCTGGCGTTTAGCTATTGCCAACATGCTGCTCACGATGTCGGTATATATGCTGATTCCCGTTCTGCCACTCTGGTTGCATCAACAAGAGGATGCTGAACTTACCGCTTGGGTGATGGGGGTCTATGGCATTGGCTTGTTTGTGATGGGTCCCATCTGCAATTATCTTGTTCAGCGTTACCGCAGAAATCATGTCTGTCTGTTTGCTGTATTCTTGATGCTCCTCTGTTTATCAGTCTTTTATTTATTCGTTAGTGGAAAGCTTCCCCACTTCCGGAGTGGGATGGAAGCCATGGTGCTACGTTTCGGCTTAGGCCTGTCCTTTGGCTTGGCGCAGATGATACTCATGAGTACGTTGATTATCGATATCTGCGAATCCTTTCAGCGCACTGAAGCGAATCACAGCGCTTCCTGGTTCGGACGTTTTGGTGTTTCGTTAGGACCGGCAGCCGCCTTGATTATCAACCATTATTTTGGTATGGAGGTGATGGTACTTTCCTGCTGCGTAACGTGTTTGTTGGCAATGCTTTTAATCCAACTCGCGGATTTTCCCTTTAAGGCACCGGAGGAGAATGTGAAGATCTTTTCGCTCGACCGTTTCTTCCTGCCTGACGGATGGTTGCTGTTTATCAATCTTCTATTGGTGACGACCATAGCAGGACTGCTTTTTACAACTCCATTGTCGTATATGTTCTACAGTATGATGATGGGTGGTTTCTTGTTAGCTTTGTTGTCGGAGAAGTTTGTCTTTGTGAATGCCGATCTCAAAAGTGAGACAGTAAGCGGACTGGTCTTGATGATTGCTGCTCTGTTGATGATGAATCGGTCGCAAACGATGATGGTAAACCAGTTCATTCCTCCC
Source organism: Prevotella sp. UBA3294 (assembly GCA_002361535.1). Classification (GTDB taxonomy): domain Bacteria; phylum Bacteroidota; class Bacteroidia; order Bacteroidales; family Bacteroidaceae; genus Prevotella. The sequence continues at coordinate 4,962 of DETG01000007.1, read as the reverse complement.
GTGTTCATCGGTTTCGGCATTGGGATCATCGGCTCCCGTTTCCTGCTCTTTTTCATCAAACTGAGCCGTCACTGTCAGCGAGGCACTTCCCAAAGCACCTTTTTCTTAGCATGGGAACTGGGTATCAGCATGGGATTGTTCCTTGGCTATTCGTGCTTGTCATCCAGGATCTATTACACGGGAATCGTTCTGGCCTTTGTCGCATTACTGATGTACGTCTTTGTTACTCATCCATGGTATATGAGAAACAAAAACCGTTGAAGCATGATCAATTATTGGAAATTCATTACCGGCGGGGTGATTGCCTGCGGAACTCCGAACAGGTAATCGCCGTGGCTATTGCTACATTCAGACTGTCTGCCGTCACCCTTCCCTCAGGATAACTGGGGATGAGCAGGCGACGGTTGATATGGGCTGCTACCTCTTTTGATATGCCTTTCCCCTCGTTCCCCATCACGATGATACCGTTGGGAGAGAGCGGTTGCTGATAGATGTTCGTACCATCGAGGAAGGTGCCATAGACAGGTATATCATCCGGTACTTGCGCGAACAGGGTAACCAAGTCGGTATAGATCACTTTCACACGGGCGATACTTCCCATTGTGGCCTGCACCACTTTGGGGTTGTAGGCATCGGCGGTGTCATGACTGCAGAACAGGGTGGAGATACCAAACCAGTCGGCAATGCGGATAATGGTACCCAGATTGCCGGGATCCTGTATGCCGTCAAGGGCAATGAAAAGGTTGCTCGCTGACGACGAAAAGTATTCTCTCTCTCTGAGATCAGTATCCTTGCTACCCTCGGGAAGGGGGAACAGTGCCATCACCTGTTGGGGATGTTGCAAAAAACTCACACGGCGCAGCTCATCCTCAGTGACCACGACATCGCTTGCCTTGGGGATGATGCCGTTCTGCCTGTACCATTCCTCCACGGCAATCAGTCGGGTAGGGGGCATCACTGACAACAGGTCACCCACCACCTTCGTGCCTTCAGCAACAAAGAGCCCTTCCTGTTTCCGGGCTTTCTTCTGTTCGAGGCTGCGCACGTATTTCATCAAGTTTTTGCTTATCATATTGCAAAAGTACTTTTTTTTTCTTACTTTTGCAAGCAAAAAGAGAAAAATATGACGCTTAGGAAGATTCTGGCAGTCTGTCTCATTGGGGTCCTTGCTGCATCGTGCTCATCGTCGAAGTTCCTCGATGATGGCCAGTATTTGCTGCAGAAGGTGCGAGTGGAGGCAGATACCAAGGAAATAGACCCTTCGCAGCTGTCTCCCTATATCCGTCAGCAGAGTAACTCCAAGTGGTTCTCGCTGTTCAAGGTTCCTCTGGGCACATATACTTTGGCAGGAAGAGACACCACGAAATGGATTAACCGCACACTGCGAAATATCGGTGAGGAACCTGTGGTCTATGACTCAGTGATGGCCCGCCTCACTTGCGACGATCTTCGTCATGCGCTGCATAACTTAGGATATATGAATGCCGATGTGACATTGCAGACGAAAACACGCGGCCATCGGCTTACTGCCATCTATACACTTCATCCCGGCATTCCTTATTTTATCCGTTCGGTGAAATACGACATACAGGATGATACGATAGCAAAAGTTCTTAGACTCGATGAACCCAAAAACCAATATCTGAAAGAAGGAATGCGGTTTACGGTGGCAGAACTGGATCAGGAACGGAAACGGATCACCCAGCTGCTCACCCAGTCAGGGTATTATCGCTTTCATAAGGATTTCATTCGCTTTATGGCCGATACCACAAGGGGATCAAGGATGGTAGATCTCACCATGCAGCTGCTGCCATACCGTGCCAATAGTGATGCGGAAGAAACACTCCACCCAAGATATACAATCCGCCGTGTGAACTTCTTAAGCGGTGACGATGGGAAATTGCACTTGCGGCGCTCCGTGTTGCGTGAGAATACATGGTTAGAAGAGGGAAAGAATTACAGTTCCCTTCATCTGCAAAAGACCTACAATGCCTTCGGGCGACTGTCGGCAGTGAGATATACCAGTATCAAGTTCAACGAAATCCCTGATACCACCCAGTTAGACTGTAACGTTCAGATCAGTACGAATAAGCCCAATACCTTCAGCTTCCAACCCGAGGGAACGAACACCGCCGGCGACCTGGGGGCTGCGGTTACAGCTACCTACGAGAACCGTAACCTTTTCAGAGGATCAGAGACTTTCAGTGTACAGCTGCGCGGTGCCTTCGAAGCCATCACGGGATTAGAGGGGTATCAGAACCAGGACTATGAGGAATATAACGTTGAGGCAAAACTCTCTTTCCCCCGTTTCATCGCTCCTGTCTCGAAAAGTTACCGAAGGAGAAGCTCTGCATCATCGGAACTTTTGGTTAGCTATAACCTACAGAACCGTCCTGAGTTCCATCGGCGACTGTTCAATGCCGCGTGGCGTTACCGTTGGACAGATGCCTCACGGAATATCAGCTATAGGGCGGATGTCATCGATCTGAACTATATACACATGCCGTGGATTTCGTCAACGTTTAAGCATGACTATTTAGACAGTGTGAGCAATCGCAATGCGATCCTGAGATACAACTACGAGGATCTGTTCATTATGAAGATCGGATTCTCCATGGCTTACCAAGCCAGGAACATGGCGATGCGTGTGAACGTTGAGACGGCAGGAAACCTGTTGAACGGAGCCAGTCATCTTTTCGGTGCCGAAGAGAATGATCGTGGGCAATATACCTTATTCAATATAGCCTATGCTCAGTATGTGAAAGGTGACTTCGACTTCACTCATCTTATCCGTTTTGACCGACATAACCAACTGGCGTTGCATGCCGGTTTCGGCATCGCCTATCCTTACGGAAACAGCAGAATCCTTCCGTTTGAGAAGAGATATTTCTCGGGCGGTGCCAACAGCGTGAGAGGATGGAGCGTGCGCGGATTAGGTCCGGGTAGTTTCAAGGGTAACAACGGTGCAATCGACTTTATCAATCAGACTGGTGACATGAAGGTTGACTTGAATGCTGAATACAGAACATTCCTGTTCTGGAAATTTGACGGAGCGGTGTTCATTGATGCGGGAAATATCTGGACGTTGCGTAACTATCCTGACCAGCCGGGAGGACAATTCCGTTTCAACGAGTTCTATAAGCAGATCGCTGTGGCATACGGACTGGGCCTAAGACTGAACTTCGACTATTTCATTCTGCGTTTCGATATGGGTATGAAAGCTGTCAACCCCGCTTACGAAACCCGGAAAGAACATTACCCCATCACGAATCCCCGGTTCAGTCGTGACTTCTCTTTCCACTTCGCGGTAGGTCTGCCATTCTGATGAGCCACTTACCTTGATGGAGAACAGCATTCAAGACATATCTACCCTCATCGGTCATTCGCCCTGCCTTACCAATGCTGTCCATACGCAGATAGTTGTGGACACAGACGTGCACACTGGCAGTACTGTCGGAGGTGTAGTCCCATTCATCCACATCAACGGTGGCGGGCTCCTCTTGCTGTCGGAGAATATCCACGTCCTCCTGCAGAACGTTGCTTGCCGCAAACTGTAGCCATTTCTCTGAGTCATCAGTACAGAAACGGCGTGCCGTGTTAAAGTCGTAGTTGAAGTAACTCACGGCGAAGCTGTCAACGGTTTCTTGAAGCTGATCCTCCGAGCCGTCGCGGCTGCCACCACAGGCTGTCAGAAGGAGGACAGACAGAAGAGTCAAACAATTAATTTTCATATTAAAACATTAAAATCATACAAAGGTAGGTAAATTCTTTGGTTTTCCCCTTGTTTTTTCCTACTTTTGCACAAAATAATAACTAAAATGCTGAAATTTATATCCTTCGGGAGTGGTAGCAGTGGAAATTGCTATTTTCTCTATACCGAAACGGATGGACTATTGATAGATACAGGAATTGGTGTACGAACACTGAAAAGATATTTTCAAGACCATGGGCTCCGATTGTCGGATGTCCATCATATTTTGGTTACCCATGATCATGCAGACCATGTCAAGTCGGTAGGATCGTTCAGTTGTGAGTACAACGTGCCTGTTTATGCCACCCGGGAGGTTCATCGTGGAATTGACCGCAACTATTGTGTGCGGCGTAAGATTCAACCCATCAACGCTCATGTCTTCGAGACGGGAGACAGAATGCAGCTGGGGGAGTTTACCGTCACTTCGTTTCATGTCCCTCACGACAGCAACGATAATGTGGGATATTGTATCCAATGTGAGGACTGTACGTTCTGTCTCATGACCGATGCTGGACATGTCACCGAGGAGATGAAAGAGTATATCCAGCGGGCGAACTATCTGGTGATCGAGGCAAACCACGACGAGGAGATGTTGTTCAATGGACCCTATCCGCAATATTTGAAAGACCGCGTGTTCAGTGAAAACGGGCACCTGAGTAATAAAGCTTGTGCACAGGCTCTGGTGGAGAATGCCACGCCCAGACTGAAACATGTGTGGCTCTGTCATCTGAGTCAGGAAAACAACCATCCGGAGCTGGCAAGGAAGACCGTGGAGATGATTCTCAGGAATGCGGGCATCATCCCAGGGAAAGATTTCCTGCTGGATGTGTTACGCCGCAAAACACCCAGTGACATCTACGAGTTATCGTAATTTTCAGCTAAATAATTTGGCTGTTTGCGGAAAAAGCAGTAATTTTGCAGCCGATTGTTGGTTCCGTAGCTCAGTTGGATTAGAGCAACAGCCTTCTAAGCTGTGGGTCTTGGGTTCGAACCCCAACGGAATCACCATTACAAAACAAGCAAGCAATTGACTCTCAATTACTTGCTTGTTTTTCTTTAATCTCACACACATTTGCATCATCAAATTTATTTTATTATCATCCCTCATTCTTTGGCAGGCTATTCTCTTTCTGAATCAGTTCTCTGATGGCCCTGTCATAGTCACTTTCATATTGTAGCATCTCCATCTTACGATACTTCTCAAACTCAGC
>DETG01000078.1:7745-11213 GCA_002361535.1 Prevotella sp. UBA3294 | reverse complement strand
AGCCACGAAGAACTGCATCTCCATCTGCTCGAACTCACGCATACGGAAGATAAACTGGCGAGCCACAATCTCGTTACGGAAAGCCTTACCAATCTGCGCGATACCGAACGGGATCTTCATACGACCAGTCTTCTGCACGTTTAGGTAGTTCACGAAGATACCCTGAGCCGTCTCGGGACGCAGGTAGATCTTCATCGAAGCATCGGCAGAGGCTCCCATTTCTGTAGAGAACATCAGGTTGAACTGACGTACGTCGGTCCAGTTCTTCGTACCGCTGATGGGATCTACGATTTCCTCGTCGAGGATAATCTGCTTCAGCTCATCGAGATCCGGTCCCTGCATGGCAGCGGCATAGCGTGCATGAAGGGCATCGCGCTTAGCGATGTGTTCCTTCACATGCTCAGAAGTCTCCATATATTTGGCCTCATCGAAGGCATCGCCAAAGCGTTTACGGGCTTTCTCTACCTCTTTCTGGATCTTCTCATCGTATTTGGCAATCTGATCTTCGATGAGCACATCGGCACGATAGCGCTTCTTTGAATCGCGGTTATCGATCAGCGGGTCGTTAAAAGCATCCACATGACCGCTGGCCTTCCAGATGGTGGGATGCATGAAGATAGCAGAGTCAATGCCCACGATGTTGTCGTGCAGCAGTACCATACTCTTCCACCAGTATTCTTTGATATTGTTCTTCAACTCAACACCGTTCTGACCATAGTCGTAAACGGCACCTAAACCATCGTAGATCTCACTGCTGGGAAAAACAAAACCATACTCCTTGCAATGGGATACAATCTTCTTAAATACGTCTTCTTGTGCCATAATTCATTAAAATTTCGAAATTTGGCGCAAAGGTACGATTAAGCGCGCAAAAAAACAAATTTAATTGGACTTTTTCGAGCACAAGTACCTTAAACGAAGTTAAAGTGAGTGCTATTTCATAGAAAATCCATATATTTGCAACATTATTTAATATATAACGCTATTAACCATGATCAGACTCTTTGTCTCACTATTCCTGATGGGTAGTGTCTATATGACCACCATTGCCCAAACACATGACTTTCAGAACACGAAGTTAAAAGACGACCAGCGCATCTCACTGCTGATGCGCCAACTGACACTCGATGAGAAAATCGCCTTACTCTCAACCAACTTAGGGGTACCCCGGTTGGGCATCCCCTCTTTGAGCTGCTATGAAGGACTGCATGGCATCGTGTTGGGAGGCCCCGCCAACAAATTCTCCTACCCCACCACCATCTTCCCACAGGCTTACGGACTGGGGGAGACATGGGACCGTGAGGCTGTCAGACGGGTGGGTGAGCAGATGGCAGAGGAGGCTCGCTATTATATCCAACAGGATGTGCCGCGCAAAGGACTCGTCATCTATGCCCCGAATGCCGACCTTGCCCGTGATCCCCGCTGGGGGCGAACGGAGGAGAGCTATGGAGAAGATGCTTATCTGACAGGACAGCTATCCATCGCAATGGTCAAGGGCCTTCAGGGAGACAATCCCCGCTATTGGAAGGCAGCAGCCCTGATGAAGCATTTCCTTGCTAACAGCAACGAGGACGGGCGTGACTCCACATCGAGTGATTTCGATGAACGACTGTTTCGGGAGTATTACTCCTACCCTTTCTACAAAGGCATTACCGAGGGTGGCAGCCGTGCCTTCATGGCCTCGTACAACGCATGGAACGGTACACCAATGTGTGTCAACCCCGTACTCGATCAGATAGCCCGCAGGGAATGGGGGAACAACGGTATTATCTGTACCGATGGTGGCGGACTGCGTCTGTTGGTGAACGCCCACCATGCCTATCCAACCATGGCAGAAGGTGCCGCCGCAGTCATCAAGGCGAAGACAGGCATGTTCCTCGACCGTTATCAGGAGGCCGTCAAAGAGGCACTCGACAAGGGGCTTGTCACCGAACAGGACATCGAGGCGGCTATCCGTGGGAATCTCTTCGTGGCCCTCAAATTAGGGATGCTCGATGGTGCGGATACCAAGAACCCATACGTAAACATCGGGAAAGACTCGACGGCGACACCTCCTTATCTGACCCCAGAAGCCCGGCAGGCTGCAAGGGAGGTCACCAACAAGTCAGTGGTCTTGCTAAAGAACAATGGACTGCTACCCCTCGACAGCAAGAAAACACGTAAGATCCTGGTGGTGGGACCATACGCCGACCAGATTGTGTACGACTGGTATAGTGGGAATCCACCTTATGAGGTCACCATTTTGAAGGCTTTGCGTGAAATGGAAGGATTGGAGATTAGTTATATTCCAGACAACCGTATGGGCAAAGCCGAGGAGATGGCCCGCGAGGCCGATGCCGTCATTGTATGTACTGGCAACCATCCCTACGGCACCAAAGCCGACTGGTTCTTCTGCCCTGTTCCCAGTGATGGGCGTGAGGCTGTCGATCGCAAGTCACTGCAACTGCCTGATGAAGACATGCTCCGACTGCTCTATCGCGCCAATCCCAACACGGTACTGGTACTGGTCAGTAGCTTCCCCTATACCATCAACTGGAGCAACAGCCACCTGCCTGCTATCCTGCACATCACACACTGCAGTCAGGAGCAGGGCCATGCCATTGCCGATGCGCTCTTTGGAAAGGTCAATCCTGGCGGTCGCACTACCCAGACATGGGTGCGTGACATCCTTGACTTACCCCCGATGATGGACTACGACATCCGTCATGGCCGGACATATATGTACCACAAGGGCAATGTCCTCTACCCCTTCGGCTATGGTCTGAGCTACACGACGTTTCAATATGGACAGGCTCGTATCCTGCGTCAAGACAAGAAAGCCATCGAAGTGAGTGTACCCGTCACGAACACAGGCAGCCACGATGGTGATGAAGTCGTGCAACTTTATGTCGCCTACCCCGACTCGAAGGTGGAGCACCCACAAAAGCAACTCAAGGCTTTCGAGCGTGTCCATATCAGAAAGGGCGAGACGAAGGAGGTCGTCCTCAGCATCCAGCGCAGTGACCTCACCTATTGGGACACCGCAAGGCACGCTTCCGTCCCAGAGAAAGGATGTCTCCATTTCATGATCGGAGCCTCTTCAGCAGATATCCGAACGGAGATCGATGCCCGTTGACTGCTGTCCATGACCCTTGCACCACGCTTGATCATTGTCTCCTTTTCAGAAGCACAATCCATGGGTTTCGAAAGAAAAACGGTCAGAAGTTTCCACATTTCAGAAATAATTGCTATCTTTGCAACTGCCCTAAAAAGGGGACTTTCCTAATCAGGTAATATCAAAAGCAATCTTTTTTGCATCACTTATCAAGAAATAGCATTCATGGACGACGAGATCAAAGACGACATCATAGAGGAGAGAGAAGAAGGTGAAGAACTCTCGGAGGGGCACTCCGACTACAAACCTGTGAACCGCTTCGACGCCGCTGCCGTACATCATCTCAGTGGAATGTACCAGAACTGGTTCCTGGA
>DETG01000078.1:0-7700 GCA_002361535.1 Prevotella sp. UBA3294 | reverse complement strand
GGTTCCTGGATTATGCCTCCTACGTGATTCTGGAACGCGCAGTACCTCATATCGAAGACGGTCTGAAACCCGTACAACGCCGCATCCTGCACTCGATGAAACGTATGGATGACGGACGTTACAACAAAGTGGCGAACATTGTTGGACACACCATGCAGTTCCATCCCCACGGCGATGCCTCTATCGGTGACGCCTTGGTACAGTTAGGACAAAAAGACCTGCTGGTGGATTGTCAGGGCAACTGGGGGAATATCCTCACTGGCGACCGTGCCGCTGCTCCCCGATATATCGAGGCCCGCCTGTCGAAGTTCGCCCTCGATGTGGTGTTCAACCCCAAGACCACCGACTGGCAGCTGAGCTATGACGGTCGTAACAAGGAACCGATCACCTTGCCTGCCAAATTCCCACTCCTGCTGGCGCAGGGAGCAGAAGGCATCGCCGTAGGACTCAGTTCCAAAATCCTGCCCCACAACTACAACGAGATCTGCGAGGCTGCCATTGCCTATCTGAGGGGTGAGCCGTTCACGCTCTATCCCGATTTCCCCACTGGCGGCAGTATCGACGTAGGCAAATATAACGACGGACAGCGCGGTGGATTACTGAAGGTACGTGCCAAGATAGAAAAATTCGACAACAAGACACTCATTATCCGTGAACTGCCTTTCTCGAAGACCGTCAATACTCTCTGCGAGAGTATCACCAAAGCCATTGAGAAAGGAAAGATCAAAGCACGCCACGTCACCGACCTCACCTCCGCCGAGGTGGAGATTCAGGTGCATCTCGCCCCCGGCGTATCCTCCGACAAGACACTCGATGCCCTCTATGCCTTTACCGACTGCGAGATCAACATCTCGCCTAACTGCTGTGTGATCGAAGACAACAAGCCACAGTTCCTCACCGTAAGCGACGTGCTGCGCCATTCAGTAGATAGGACGATGGGACTTCTGCGCAAGGAACTGGAGATCCGGAAGCATGAGCTGATGGAACAGCTGCATTTCTGCTCATTGGAGAAAATCTTCATCGAGGAACGTATCTATAAAGACCGTAAGTTCGAACAGGCTCCCACCATGGATGCCGCCTGCGAACATATTGACGACCGACTGACTCCCTACTACCCCAAGATGATCCGCGAAGTGACCAAAGAGGATATCCTCCGACTGATGGATATCAAGATGGCACGGATCCTGAAGTTCAACAGCGACAAGGCCGATGAACTGATTGCCCGTCTGAAAGAGGAGATAGCAGAGATCGATCACAAACTGGCACACATGGTGGATGTCACCATCGACTGGTTCCAATACCTAAAAGATAAATACGGGGCAGACCACCCACGGCGCACCGAGATCCGAAACTTCGACACCATTGAGGCAGCAAAGGTGGCTGAGGCCAATGAGAAACTCTTTATCAACAGACAGGATGGCTTCATCGGCACAGGACTGAAGAAAGACGAGTTTGTGTGCAACTGCTCTGACATCGACGACATCATCATCTTCTACAAAGACGGCAAGTATAAAATGGTGCGCGTGGCCGACAAGATCTTCGTGGGGAAGAACGTCCTCCATGTAGCCGTATTCAAGAAGAACGACTCCCGCACAGTATATAATGTGGTGTATCGCGATGGCAGGAAAGGATTCTACTTCATGAAACGTTTCACCCTGACATCGTTGCTACGCGACCGTGAGTACGATCTCACCCAAGGTCAGGAAGGCAGTAAGGTGATCTACTTCACAGCCAATCCCAACGGTGAGGCCGAGATCATCAAGGTTACCTATGATCCCGCCTTGCGGAAGAAAAAGATATTCGAAGAAAAAGATTTCAGCACCTTGGCCATCAAAGGCAGGAATGCCAAAGGCTACCTGCTGTCGAAACAAACCGTGCAACGCATCTCCCTGAAGAGTCATGGACGTTCTACCTTAGGAGGAAGGAAGGTGTGGTTCGACCCTGATGTCAACCGATTGAACTATGACGAGCATGGACAGTATCTTGGTGAGTTCCACGATGATGACCTGATCCTGGTGTTACTGAAAAACGGTATCTATTACGTGAGTTCCTTCGATGCCACGAACCACTATGAGGACAATATCCTCCGTATCGAGAAATTCCAGCCAGGTAAGGTATGGACAGTGGTGCTCTATGATGCCGAGCAACAGGGGTATCCTTATCTGAAACGGTTCCTAATCGATGCCAGCAAACGGAAGCAGAGTTTCATCGGCGACAACCCGAATTCTAAGATGGTTCTTCTTACCGATGTGGCCTACCCGTTGATTAAGGTGACCTTCAGTGGTCTTGACGAATTCCGTGAGCCTTTGGAGATTGATGCCGAGCAGTTCACCGTGGCAAGGAGTGCCAAGGCCAAAGGACGGCGCATCAGCACATATACCATCGGCAGCATCGAGGAGCTGGAACCACAACGTTTCCCAGAACAGACAGATTCTGAGGATTCTGAGGATTCCGACGACTCAGGTGATGAAGGTGAACAGCAAGAGGAAAGAATGGCAGAGGAGACTGCCGGTGCCGCCGAACCAGAGAACATCGGTTCTGTTACTGCCAAGCCAGAGCAGCAGATCTCGGATACGCCAAAGCCAGAGCAACATGTGCGTGATGACAATAGCATACAACTAAGTCTTTTCCCTGATGACATTTAGACAGATTCTTCTTATCGTGACAGGGGTCGTGACTTTTCTCTCTCAGGATGTGACGGCTCAAGACAGCTGGCATGCCTCCTTAGTAGGGGTGGGTGCCTCACAGACTCTCGACACCTACCTGAGTCCTGAGAAGTATTCGGGCACAGAGATACGGGTGTTATCACAGACCCACCGCCAGTGGCGTAAACATTCCCAGTGGAGCAGTCAGTCATCACTCATGGGGGCTTTCCTCTATGCTGAGCAACGGGCAGAGAACAGTAATGAGATGGGGGGCATGCTCACCTACGACTATGCCATTCTCCATGCCTGGCAGCTCAGGGAGAACTGGCGCATCGAGGCAGGAGGACAGGCAGAGACGGCCGTCGGGTTCCTTTACAACACCCGGAACACCAATAACCCTGCACAGGCAAGGGCTTATCTCCATATCGCACCGGATGTGGCTACCACCTGGCACTTTCCGGTGTTTCGTAAACAGTGCGCCTTGCGTTATGAGATGACCATACCCCTCTTGGGAGTACTGTTCAGTCCGAACTACGGACAGAGCTATTACGAGATCTTCACCCGTGGAAACTACGACCACAATGCCGTCTTCACAACACCGTTCAATGCCCCCACCCTGCGACATCAGCTCACCGTGGATATCCCGATCAAAAAGATGGCATTACGCGTAGGATACTTAGGTGACTACCAGCAGGCTGAGGTGAATAACTTGAAATACCACACCTATTCCCATCTGTTACTCATCGGACTGGTTCGTCCGCTCTACCGATAATGATATGACACCATTTTCAAGAATACATATCCGCAAGTTCGTACTTTTGGTGCTCCTCGGGTTCACCACTATGACCTTCACCTCATGTGTGGATGAAGATGAGTTCGACGATACGGCAAACGGGAACTTCGAAGCCCTGTGGAAGATCATGGATGAGCACTACTGTTTCTTCCAAGAAAAAGGCATCGACTGGAACGCCATCCACGAGAAATACCAGAAGCAGGTGGTGGCAGGGATGAGCGATGACCACCTCTTCGAGGTGTGCGCCAACATGCTGTCGGAACTGAAAGACGGTCATGTGAATCTCTTCTCTTCTTTCGACATCGCCCGTAACTGGTCGTGGCATGAGAACTATCCCAACAACTATTCCGACTCGCTCATCAACAAATATTTAGGTACCGACTATAAGATTGCCTCGGCTATCCGGTACAAGATCCTCGATGATAACATCGGATACATGCGCTACGGCTCTTTCCAAAGTGATTTCGGTGCCGGCAACATCGATCAGGTGTTGTTGGAGTTTGCACCCTGCAGGGCACTGATCATCGATATCCGCAACAACAGCGGCGGTCTGCTCACTGTAGCCGAAAAGTTGGCGGCACGGTTCACCAATGAGGAGATTCTGGTGGGATACATGCGCCACAAGAACGGTAAAGGTCATCAAGACTTCTCAGCAATGAAGGAGCAACGTATCAAGCCCAGTAATGGGGTGCGCTGGCATAAGCCTGTCATTGTGCTCACCAACCGTCAGGTGTATAGTGCTGCCAATGAGTTCGTGAAATATATGCGGTGCTGCCATGCCGTGATCGTGGGTGACCAGACGGGTGGCGGCGCGGGCATGCCGTTCAGCAGTGAACTCCCCAACGGATGGAGCGTACGTTTCTCGGCCTGTCCGATGTATGATGTAAACAAACAAAGCACCGAACAGGGCATCACTCCCGACTACCAGGTGGATCTCACCCACGAGGATTTCATCCGGGGACGTGACACCCTCATCGAGTTCGCCCGTTCCCTTGTTAACTAAGAACTATGAACTATGAACTATGAACTTTAAACTATATGATCACCCTTCGTTCTCTTTCCATCGGCTACCTGCAGAAGAACAACCAGAAAGTTGTTGCAGAAAATATCACCTCTACCATTCGTCCCGGTGAACTCACCTGTCTCATCGGTCCAAACGGTGTCGGCAAATCGACCCTGTTGCGCACTCTTAGCGCCTTTCAGCCTCCGCTGTCAGGGGAGATATTTGTCAATGACCAGAATCTCGCCACACTCACCGATCGCCAGATTGCCCGTCTGATCGGTGTGGTACTCACCACTAAGCCCGATATTCAGAACATGACGGTGAGCGAGCTCATTGCCCTGGGGCGTTCACCCTATACGGGATTCTGGGGGAAGCTGAGTAAAGAGGATGACAAGATTGTGGAGGAGAGTATCCGTTTGGTAGGTATCGACGACCTCCGCGACCGCATGGTGCAGACACTCTCCGACGGTGAACGGCAGAAGATGATGATTGCCAAGGCGCTCGCCCAGCAGACACCCGTCATCTACTTAGACGAGCCAACCGCCTTCCTCGACTATCCCAGTAAGGTGGATATCCTGAACCTGCTGAAGAAACTGAGCCGTGACACACAGAAAACCATATTCCTTTCCACACACGACTTGGAGCTGGCCTTACAAATTGCCGACACCTTATGGCTGATGCAACCGCAACGTCCCATCGCCATCGGCTCACCACGACAACTGGCTGACGACGGCAGCCTCGGACTGTTCTTGAACCGTCCGGGACTACACTTCGATGCAGCAACCATGACCATCCGCGTGGAAGGATAAGGGAGAGGGTACTACGGCTCTCACTCTTCATCCGTGGGTTCTATCTCCCACAAGTCGTAGTCAAATAATACTTCCTTCGACAGGATCTGATCGGCATCAGTGATGATTGACTGCGATACTTTCAGGATATGCTCCTGCGAAACGGCCTGTATCGGTGTCAGACTGTCGATGTGTATGTTTTCCATCCAAGGATGAACGTATGTTTTCATGTATTCTCTGTTAATTAGGTTTATCTGTGCATGTATTTCCGTCGGTTCCTGATCACGATACCTTGTTGCGGACAAGGCACTGCCTTTCCGCCTATGTCGTAGCTTAGGGTGCCAGATGACTCTTCCTTGATCTGCCGGACAGCTGTGGTGATACCCACATGCTCGGCATGCCACATCGACAGACATTTCGCAGCAGTGACTGTTCCTATCTTCAGATAAGCCTTTCCCTCGGGGATCTTCACACCGCTATCCACTAAAAAGAAACCTACCGTACCCTCTATCTGCCCCAGACTATAGATGGTGCGCAAATCTCCTGTCACCTTACCATCGCTGGTCAGCAGATAATTGTCACTAACAGCATTCACCGACTGTGTAGCATAGGGCATTAGATAGGTTCCAGGCTCCCCTGACAATAGTACGGCAGTATTCGCTGGAACAGCACCGATCTCCTTCAGACGCACCCGATCGGGATAAGCCTGATCAACAACGTATGCCCGTAATCCCAGTGGGAGGGTCAGGGCGAACTGAGACGGTGAGGAAAACGACACATAACGGGCATTACCGATCACAACACGCTTCGACTTTGTTGCCACACGTCTATACAGGAGCGTTTTATCATGCCAGTCTTTGTATTTTTCATAGACACCGAACTTGCCTTTATAGAGGGAGATGAAAAACCCCGACCGGTTCGCACAGTTCACATATACACCTTTCTCGTATGTGATGAATCTCCACTGCGCCCTATCATCACTTGCCTCCAAGGTGGTTTTGTGCAAATAGTTTTTACTACGTTCAGCACTGAGCAAGTTACCATCGGCAACATACTTCATAGCATAAATGCCATTCTTCACCCGGATTATCTTGAACTCATCGGGTACCCCCTCTTTCGTTCCTGCCCTATCAGGATCAATCTCAATAAAGTCACCCCTTACCTGTTTTGTCGTAACAGAAAGGACACCCAAGAAATTACCAGATGTCTTATAGATGGCACCACTGACCGACTCGCTACAGATAATATACGTATCGGTCTCATTAATCTCGTTGAGCGAGGTAACCTTCTGGAACACCTCGTCCGCTTGCATGGCACAGCTGACTATCGCCAACATCCATACCCACAAAAGTCTGAAGAACTGCATGTTGTTCATATTGTTAGTTTAACATTAACAAAGCAATCTGCACACCCGTCTTGAAGACACCGCTCCAAAGACAACCTCAGTGTGCGTTAACAGATGCAAAGATAAGAAGAAAAAATAACATGACAAAAGAAATTGGGAAGTTTAACACTGACTGCCATATATAAAGGTGTTTTTTCAGAGAATCATCCTGTTGAACTCAAAAAAAAGTATTATCTTTGCACACAAATACTATTCAATATCGAAATATCGAAATATCGATATACCGATATAACGAAATAACGAAATAACGAAATAACGAAATAACAATAAAAAACACTACTATGATCACCATCAAACATTTTGGCTATTTTTGGTTAGACACATGGATCCTGGCCAATGTGATCCAGTTGGCAACACAGGATTTCTGTATGCGTTATCTGAACCACAGCAACGACCCCTGCGGACGACAATTCGACCAGATGACACAGGCGGCACGCTCTGCCCCTGCCAACATAGCCGAGGGGAACTCACGTCATTCAACTTCAAAAGAGACAGAGATGAAACTCACCGATGTGGCAAGGGCTACCCTCTCTGAACTGGCCAATGACTACCAGAATTGGCTTTTGCGCCATGAGAGCATTCCTTGGTCAGTGAAGTCACCAGCGTTTCAGACAATCGGTAACATCCGCCTCGACCGTCCTACATATAAGGATGACGTTCTGCACCAGAGCAGTATCCACATCCTTGCACAGAAACACAAGTTCGATCCATGGCTCAAAAACGACGACTCGCTCGTAGTGGCCAACTGCATGCTGGTGCTATGCAACCGATTGACTCAAATGCTAAGTCGGCAGATGGAGCACCTGTTAGATACTTTCAAGGAAGAAGGTGGCTTTACTGAAAGTCTCACGGCCGAGCGTCTGGCCCACAGAACACAACAAAATGTTCAGGCCAATGCTCCCCAATGTCCATTATGTGGAAAAACAATGATTAAACGCGTTGCCAAGAAAGGTATCCATTCCGGCAGGGAGTTTTGGAGCTGCAGCGGATATCCTGAATGCCATGGAACCCTCAACATCACGTAATATAATATCATTTCGATATATCGTTATTTCGTTATATCGTT
>DETG01000032.1 GCA_002361535.1 Prevotella sp. UBA3294 | reverse complement strand
TTCTCAAACTGGAAGTCATAGCGTTTCGATCCGTCTTCGTTCACTTGCTTGATGATCTTTCCCTTCACCACCGATTTCGGCAGCATGATACCCTCCTCATCGTCTTGCAGTCCTGTGAAGATCTCATAGGGATAGCCGTCAAGCAATCCGACGAAGGCCACCCATTTCTCCTTGTTATTCTGGAAGCGCACCACGTCACACTCCAGAGTCTGTGGTCTCACCTCCGTCACTTCGGGATGCTTGCAGGGTGCCGGTTCCGGTTTCTCCTCCTTTTTCTTCTTCTCGTTCACTTGGATCATCACGCCCGACCTACTGCCGTCGCGGTAGATCGTGCAGCCCTTACAGCCACTGCGCCATGCCTCGACATAGAGACGGTTCACCAATGCCTCATCGACATCATTCGGCAGGTTCACCGTCACACTGATCGAGTGGTCCACCCACTGCTGGATGGCTCCCTGCATTTTCACCTTCATCAACCAGTCCACATCGTTGGCTGTCGCTTTATAATAAGGTGAACGCGCTACCAGATCATCAATCTCCTCCTGCGAGTAGCGTTTCTCTGTGTCGATACCATTGATGCGCATCCACTCGATAAACTTCTTATGATAGACAATATATTCCTCAAACGAGTCACCCACCTCATCGACGAAATCGACATGCACGTCGGTATCATTGGGATTCACTTTCCTGCGACGTTTGTACACTGGCATGAATACCGGTTCGATACCGCTGGTAGTTTGTGTCATCAGCGATGTCGTACCCGTGGGTGCAATCGTCAGACAGGCAATGTTCCTTCGTCCGTATCTTTTCATCTCCTCATACAGTTCGGGCGCAGCATCCTTGATACGCAGGATAAAAGGATTTGCCTTCTCGCGTTCCGCATCATAAATCTCGAAAGCACCGCGTTCCTTAGCCATTTGCACCGATGCCCCATAGGCCGCCAGTGCCAGGGTCTTATGCACGTTCACGGAGAAATCCGTCGCCTCCTGCGTACCGTAACGCAGCATCATAGCAGCAATCATATCGCCCTCGGCCGTGATGCCCACGCCCGTACGGCGTCCCATGGAACTCTTCCGTTTGATTTTCTCCCACAGATGGTACTCAGCACCTTTTACTTCGTTGCTCTGCGGATCTGCCTTCACCTTCTCCATAATAAGGTCGATCTTCTCCAATTCCAGGTCAACGATATCGTCCATCAGTCGCTGGGCGTATCCCACATGTTTCCTGAACAGTTCATAATCGAAATAGGCCTCCTTGGTGAACGGGTTCACCACATAACTATACAGATTGATGCTCAGCAGTCGGCAGGAGTCATACGGACAAAGCGGTATCTCACCACAAGGATTTGTTGAAACGGTGCGGAAGCCCAGGTCTGCATAACAGTCGGGGATACTCTCCCTGAGGATCGTGTCCCAGAACAGCACACCAGGCTCGGCACTCTTCCATGCATTGTGCACAATCTTTTCCCACAGGTCCTTTGCCCGGATGGTCTTCTTTACGGCGGGATTCTCACTATCCACAGGAAACTGCTGAACGTATTCCTTGTCATGAATGGCGGCTTCCATGAACGCATCGTCGATCTTCACGCTCACATTCGCCCCGGTCACCTTCCCTTCGGTCATCTTTGCATCGATAAATGCCTCCGAGTCGGGATGCTTGATTCCCACGCTGAGCATCAGTGCACCGCGCCGGCCATCCTGAGCCACCTCGCGCGTACTATTACTATAACGCTCCATGAAAGGGACGAGCCCCGTGGAAGTCAGAGCCGAATTGTTCACCGGCGAGCCTTTCGGACGGATATGCGTGAGGTCATGCCCCACCCCACCACGGCGTTTCATCAGCTGCACCTGTTCCTCATCAATGCGTAAGATAGCACCATAGCTGTCGGCATCACCGTCGAGACCGATCACGAAGCAGTTCGACAGCGAGGCCACTTGGAAATTGTTGCCGATACCTGTCATCGGACTACCTGCCGGTACGATATATCTGAAATGGTCGAGCAGATGGAATATCTCCTCGGCCGACATCGGGTTCTTGTATTTCTTCTCTATACGGGCAATTTCGTTGGCGATACGCCAGTGCATGTCTTCCGGACTCTGTTCATAGATATTGCCGAAGCTGTCTTTCATGGCGTACTTGTTCACCCAGACACGGGCGGCCAGTTCATCGCCATTGAAATACTCCAAAGAAGCCTTGAACGCTTCATCATACGTATAAGTTCTCATGATGATTTGAATGATTAAATGCAATTTGGTGCAAAGTTACAATAAAAATCAAATAATCAAGAATGAATAAAAAGAAATCTCATGAAAAGGACAGGATTTTTTATTTTTTTATTTTTTCCATGAAATATTGGAGTATCTGTTTCCCGTTTTGGAAAACTTATCGTATCTTTGCAACGAGAAAAGTTTCCAAAATGAAAAACTTAGAGAACAGAAGAAGCATCCGCAAATATGCGAATCGTGACATCAGTGAGGTGTTGCTCAACAGTTTGTTGGCCAAAGCAGAACGCACACAGACCATGGGCAACCTGCAGTTATACAGTGTGGTTGTCACCCGCGACCCACAGATGAAGGCAAAGTTAGCACCTGCCCATTTCAACCAGCCCATGGTGACCACTGCCCCCGTGGTGCTGACATTCTGTGCCGATTTCCGCCGTACCACACGATGGGCAGAGAACCGCAACGCCGTTCCTGGCTACAACAACTTCCTGTCGTTCATCAATGCCGCCACCGATGCCTTGCTCTATACACAGACGTTCTGCAACCTTGCCGAGGAAGAGGGGTTGGGCTACTGCTATCTCGGCACTACCGTCTATATGCCGCAGGCGATCATCGAGACATTGAAACTGCCGAAGCTTGTCATGCCTGTGGCCACCATCACGTTGGGATGGCCCGACGAGAACCCTCCCCTCTCCGACCGTCTGCCCCTGCGTGCCATCGTCCATCACGAGACATTCCGCGACTACTCGCCCAAACGCATTGACGACTTCTATCAGGAGAAAGAGAATCTTCCTGTGA
Organism: Prevotella sp. UBA3294; assembly: GCA_002361535.1. Lineage (GTDB taxonomy): Bacteria > Bacteroidota > Bacteroidia > Bacteroidales > Bacteroidaceae > Prevotella. Next base: position 23,497 of record DETG01000032.1, on the reverse strand, counting down.
ACCAAGAATTCGTACAAGTAAACGGAAAAGAAACATTAGCGCAAGTATTCACCGACATCCGCTATACGAAAAAAGACAACGAAGCGATGTCGGCGGGACTTCTCGATGCTTTGCGCAGACAAGGTTTCCTTCCTTGACCCCATGCTGGGCGCACAGAACAAATAAAGGATGCTACCTCCCGGCAGCATCCTTTTTGATTTGTGTTTTATGGTTTACATAAAAATTAAGAGAGAGATTCTTATGGACTTGTATGTCCTTCTATAGTTGATACGAGAATCCCTCTCAAAAGGGTAATCACCCCACCACAAATTTTTAATTAATTAACAGAGAATTAATTGCGTGAGATGGTAACTGTGAGGTCAGAGGTATCATAAGCGAAACTGAAATCAGTATGGATATACTTATTCGTCCTAAATGCCTATATCGAGGAGTTAAGAACCGATGCCCGAAGCCTTAGCACCGCCTTCGGCAATAATAGTTCCGCCAGTGATGACGATAAAACTGGGAAAGGGAGAGAATAAATTTTTGAATAAATGGTTAGTTCGTTTCGGCGTTTTTCATCCTCAGCAATCGAAGGGATACGAGCCTGAAAGCCATACATATGTATGAAATAGACATCGTTAGCATGACCAAGCCACGGTTTTCGGGATCCAAGAAACAAGAGTTCGTGGAACAAAACAATTTGTTTTGTTGTTGAAAAAGCCTATACTAACATGCAAAGATATACCTTTTTGGAGAACAAAACAAATTGTTTTGTACCACGAAGTCTGTGTAGATAAAATGCAAGGAAGTATGTTTCAGATGACAAGAAAGGGGTTTTCACAAGATAACCGCAGTATCCTTGTAAAGAGAAAAATATACGCAACAAGTAAAAATACCTGTTGCGTATATCCTTTGCCAATACGGTGACAATGTAATTCCTGATTATCTGACAGTCTTACTCGACAACAATTGGCTTGTACTTCGGCACAAGAGCCTTCATGATGCTCCATCCGATGATATATGCCACGGCACAGATACAGAAGATGATCATGTAACCGGCAGGTTTACCTTCGAAGCCCATAAACTGGAAGGCAGCACCTTGTTGCTCTGCATAGGTGAAGAGGTTACCCGAACACTTGTTGATCAGCATGGAACCTAAACCGCCTGCCATGGCGCCGATACCCGTGATAGTAGCAATGGTTGACTTCGGGAACATGTCGCCGATCGTAGAGAAGAGGTTAGCCGACCATGCCTGATGTCCAGCACCTGCCAGACCAATGATGATCGCAGGCCACCATGCCGGATCAATCGGACTACCCTGCCAAGAAGCCAACGGCTGTGCCAAGAGTGCCGTCATCGGGAAGAAGGTGAAGAGCAACATGGCACGCATACGTCCTGCGTAGGCACCCATTCCCTTCTTCTCTACGAAGTACTTAGGCAGATAACCACCGAAGATCGAGAGTACGGTAACGATGAAATAAAGGGTGAAGATCAGCACCTGTCCCATCGTGGAGCTTGATTTGTATCCAAACTGATCAGAGAAATATGCGGGTGCCCAGAAAAGGAAGAACCACCAAACACCATCGGTCATGAACTTTCCAACAATAAACGACCATGTCTGCTTGAAGGTAAAGCACTTAGCAAAACTGATCTGCGGACCTTCATCATTGGCATCCTTCGGATCCTCATCGGTCTCAGCATCCTGATTGATATACGTGAGCTCAGCAGCATTCACATGCTTGCTCTTGGAAGGTTTATCGTAGATGAAAACCCAGAGGAACATCCAGATAAAGCCCAGGGCACCAATGATGATAAATGCCATCTCCCAACCAAACAGTTCTGCCAACGGCGGAATGCTGATCGGTGCTGCCAAGGCACCCACAGATGCACCGGCATTAAATATAGAAGTGGCGAATGCACGGTCCTTCTTGGGGAAATACTCGGCGGTCACCTTGATGGCTGCGGGGAAGTTACCCGACTCTCCGGCTGCCAGTACCGACCGACAGAAAAGGAACAGATAGACACTGATGGTAGCGATGCTCACGGCAGTCACCGAACCAGCCTCTACGGCACGCAACGCCTCAATAGAAGCGATACCCTCATACTTCATCGTCACCCATCCGCAGGCAGCGTGCATACAGGCACCCAACGACCACACGAAGATGGCCCAAAGATAACCTTTCTTTGTACCCATCCAATCGATAAACTTTCCTGCAAAGAGACAGAATACGGCATAGAGGATGGAGAACACGGAAGTGATAGTACCGTAATCAGCATCGGTCCAGTGGAACTCAGGCGCGATAAAATCCTTCCACGTCAGCGAAAGCACCTGTCGGTCGAGATAGTTTACGGTTGTTGCGAAGAACAACATCGAACAGATAATCCAACGATAGTTGGTCATTTTAGTAGTTTGTACTGCATTCATAATATTTTAATGCTTGATTGTTATGCTTGTCAAAAGTTGAGAACTTTGTGCAAAGTTACGAAAAATAATCTGAACGAGTGATGGATTACGCAAATTTTTTACGTAAACGTTTTAGGATCAGTCTTGGAAATACACTCGTTTGACACGGTTTGACACACCCGTCAGCACCTCGTATGGAATGGTGTCCAGACAGTCGGAGAGCACTGTTACGGGCAAGTGGTCACCGAAGATTTCAACAGAATCGCCCTCTTGACAAGGGATATCGGTTACGTCAATCATTGCCACATCCATACAGATATTCCCCACATAAGGTGCTTTTTCCCCATTCACCAGACAATAGCAGCGCCCACGCCCCAGGTGGCGGTTCAGTCCGTCGGCATAGCCAATAGGAATAGCGGCGATGATGCTGTCACGAGTCAGTTTGCCCTTCCGGCTATACCCCACCGTTTCAGAGGCAGGCACCTTCCGCAGCTGCAGGATAGTTGTCTTCAACGTGCTCACGTTACTGAGAATCTGGTTATCGCGGGGATTCACACCATAGAGGCCAATGCCCAGACGACACATATCCATCTGTCGTTCAGGGAAGTGCTCTATACCTGCCGAGTTGTCCATGTGTCGCAGGATCCGATGACTGAATGCCGCCTGCAGCTGTTGGCTTCCCTGTTGGAAAAGACTGAACTGTTTGGCAGAGAACTGATCGAAGTCATCGCTGTCGCTACCCACGAAATGGGAGAACACTGAACGGGGTATCACCGCTTGTTGGTGGTGCAAGCGATCGATAAGTTCCTCCATATCTGTCAGGGGATTGAAGCCCAAGCGATGCATGCCTGTATCGAGTTTGATGTGTACTGGCCATCCCGTGATTCCCTCCTTACGTGCTGCCTTGATGAGCGCATCGAGCAAGCGGAAAGAATACACCTCTGGTTCAAGATCATAGTCGAACATCGTCTTGAAGGCAGTCATTTCAGGATTCATGATCATGATATTACTGGTTATTCCAGCCTTACGTAACGTCACGCCCTCGTCAGCCACCGCCACGGCGAGATAATCCACACGATGATCTTGTAAAGTCTTGGCAATCTCCACCGCACCGGCACCATAGCCATCGGCCTTGATCATACACACCATCTTCGTCTCGGGTTTCAAGAATGAGCGGAAGTAGTTCAGGTTGTCCACCAAAGCATTCAGATTCACCTCCAAGATCGTCTCGTGCACCTTCTGCTCCAATAGTTCTGTGATACGCTCGAAGCCAAAGCGTCTGGCACCCTTCAGTAAGATGACCTCGTTGCGCAAATGCAGGAAGTGGTCGGAAATCAGGAACTCCTCTAAACTACGAAAAGCATGACATTCCAAATCCCCTATCTTCTCACTGCGGAGATAACGGGCGATTTCCTCACCGATACCCATGAGCTTTCCTATGCCGCGACCACGCAACAGGGCAATCACCTTATCGTATAGCTGTTCGGGACGCTCTCCGCTCTGATCGATATCGCTCAAGATGACCGTGCGTTGGCGGCTCTGCTGTTCTGGACGGCGGTTCATGAAATCGAGTGCAATGGCCAATGAGTTGATGTCGGAATTATAGGAGTCATTGATCAGCGTGCATCCGCGCTGACCCTCCTTTACCTCCAGACGCATAGCAACAGGTTCCAGGAGAGGCATGCGCTTGGTCAGCTCCTCCTGTGTCAAACCTAACTGGAGTGCTGTGACGGCACAAGTGACAGAGTTGTCTATAGAAGCCTCATCAATGAACGGAATCGTATATTGGCCTTCTATACCTTTATATATATAGGACACGCACGTGGAGAATTGCGAAGGAGAGGTTCCTGTTCTCATCACCTCCTTCACAAAGAAGGTTGCATCACGGTTCTCTCGCGACCAGGTAAGACGTTCTCCTTTGTATCCACTCCGGCGCATACAACGGCTCACCGTGTCATTGTCGGAACAATAGACCACAGCACTGGTATCATGGAAAAGTTGTAACTTCTCCGTACACTTCTCATCCAACGAACGGAAGTTCTCCTGATGAGCACTTCCTAAAGAGGTAAACACACCCACCGTTGGCTGGATGATATCATGTAATGACAGCATTTCCCCTGGTTCACTGATACCTGCCTCAAAGAGTCCGATGCGGGTATTCTCGTTCAACAGCCATACCGACAGGGGAACACCAATCTGTGAGTTGTAGCTTTTCGGCGAACGAGTCACCGACAAAGGCTCTGTCTGCTGTTGTGCCGACGGGTCGTGAGACAGTCCCACACCTGAGAGCAGTTGATACAGCCACTCCTTCACCATGGTCTTTCCATTACTGCCGGTGATACCCACAATGGGGATATTGAACTCATCACGATGACGTTCAGCCAATCGCTGTAAGGCAGCCAACGTATCCACCACCTTCAGGAAATTAGCCTGCGGATAAAGATCCTCATATTGAATAGGCACCACCTGTACCACAAAGTTCCTCACTCCACGGCGATACAGATCGCTGATATATTGATGACCATCGTTCCGTTTTGTCTTTAAGGCAAAAAAAAGTGTTTCCTCGGGAAAGCATAGCGAACGACTGTCGGTGAGCAGCCAACGCACATTGGCATCCTGTGTTCCAAAACGACGTGCCCCTATCAGGGTCGTAATCTTCTCAATTGTATATGTCATGATACTTTCAATGTCGTTATTATACTATTTTCATGCAAAAATACACAAAATATCCGAAACAGAAAGCAATCCCTCGAAGAAATTACAAATTCAGTCCGGATCAAGCCCGTATTTCTTTCGGAAAGTTTGCAAGCGCTGTTGAGCCTGCATTAAAAACTGATGATACTCTTCACTATCGGGATGAAAGGGTTTATGCTGTAGTGCCTGTCGGATCGGACGGTATTCCTCTATGAAGCGGAAAGTATCTTTTGAGAAAAAAGTATCGGCGAAACACTGCCAGATATATTCCACAGCCTGATCGGAAGGATGGATCATATCAGCCGCATAGAAACGATAGTCGCGCAATTCATCGTTCATGATTTCGTAGGCTGGGAAATAAGCGAGCGGATAGTTGTCTTGTACATGTTCTTTGACAACGTGGTGACATGCCAAGAGGAGGGTCGCTTTCGATAGCTGACTGCCATGGAATCCATATTTAGCGTAACGGATAGGACTCACCGTAAGGATAATCCTGACAGTAGGACGGAGGCGTTTCAAGAGGGATATGGCCTCATCAAGGGACGCTGCACACTCTTCCACCGTCAGTTCTCTCTCATCAAAGAGACGCTGCGGTCGTTTCTGACAGTTATCCACCACTTCTCCTGTCTCCTTCAGGATATATACATGGTTGGTGCCCAAGGTTAGAACCACCACATCAGGAACAGGGAAGCGTAAAGCATCCGAGGAAGAAGGAGGATCCGCAACATCTTCTTCTCGGGAGAACATCTGTTGCAGGGTATGCAGGATACTGACTGGGTTGTACATCACGCCAAAGGGATTCACAACGGTGCGGAACTGCTGGTCACAGAAATGCTGTCCTATATTCGCGGCAAAACAGCTGCCCACAAATAGAAGTTGGTCGCTGGGGGCAATCTGCCATACCGATTTCCCGACATGTACCTTTGTTTGAAGTTCCATTTGATTAAATCTTTTCGTCTTTAGCTCCTGCTCACCTGCAGTCCGGTTGTACTCAAGGACATCTCGACGAAACGGGCATTAGCATTCGGACGGTGATGGATGAGTCGTTGTTTGATTCGAGCTGCCGCCTCAGGATCCTTGGCCACCATATAGAGATAACCGCCTCCACCAGCACCGGAAAGTTTATAACCTAAGCACAGGTCATCAATCATACCGACAATGGCTTGTACCTCCGCCGGATTCGTTCCTTTGTCGATCGTCTGGTTCTGGATCCATGTCTTACGAACCAATCGTCCCATCTCAAGGAAGTCGGCACGCTGAATGGTCTCATACATGTCCATCGCATGACTTTTCATCTCTCGCAGAAGTGCCAGTTCATCGTGCTGGTTCAGGAACATACGTCGGACGATCTCAGCGAGGATGGCCTTGGCAGTGCGGGTAATACCCGTGTAATAGAGGAGATGACAGGGACGGTATTCGGGTAATGTAAACAGGTCATTGGGCAACCAACGTACCACCGGGCTCTGATCCAATCCCCTTTCTGTCTGTAACAGCTTCACCCCTTGCAGGATTCCTCCGAACTGATCTTGCCAGCCACCACCCGTAGTCAGGAGCTGCTCCAGCACCAATGTGCGGTACCCTATCTCATTCTTATCCCACGCCAGTCCGCAGAAATCGCTCAATGACCCAAGAACGGTTGCAGCCAGTACACTGCTTGTCCCCAAGCCACTTCCCGCAGGAATAGCCGACAGCAGCGTAAGTTCAATACCACAGCCGAAAGCAGTGAGTTGATGTTCCAGAGTATCATATACCTCTGTGGTGAAACCAGGCAAGAAGCCTGCCAAGGCCAATGCTGCCTTTGGAATAGAGAATGGACTGCCCACATGATTGAAATCAGACAGTTCCTCATAGGTACGCACCTCTTCCATTGCACCCAGATCGATGCTCCGAAGCATGATTTTGGGTTCCTTACAAGGACGGACATAGGTTTGCAGCGGAGGTTGTCCGTTCAGTTCGATGGCCAAGTTCACCACATTCCCCCCTTCCATCAGACAATACGGTGGTGTGTCACTCCATCCTCCGGCAATGTCAATGCGCACAGGAGAACGTCCCCATACGATCTGATCGCTATATACCGACATGCGTGGTGTCTGCTTTTCAGATAAGACTCGTTCTGTGAGTCCTTCCCGTAGAAGGGAGAAGGCCTTCTCTTCCCACTGGGAAGAAAGCGTCGAGTTGTCTCCTTCACGCAAACGAGCCAATTGAGAACGGAACATACTGTCGTGGACACGGGTAAGCAAAGGTGCCTGATCTGAAACGGGCAAAGGATCTGCTATCTGATGGTTGACAAAGTCATTCGCCGCATTCTCCAAGTCTATCTGATAGAACACGCTATGTTCATAATTTCGTGCCAATGCAGGCCAGTTGTCAGTACGGAAAGCTGTACGCTGACGGATCAGCCTACGGAGATTTGCTCCAGCGGAGATCTCTTCGGCACTCATCTTCCTACTTTGCATCCACAAGCGTTTTCCCCCTTGCAGTTCAGGTTGGTGCATCATCCATCGTAGCAACAAACTGGCATCATGAAGATTTTCTGTCACAGGGAAGATCCTGGCACTTTGTAAGTCCTCAAGTCCTTCTATGACCGACACGTCAAGTTGCCGATCCTCAGTCCACTTCCGGAAAGGTCTTCCCAAGAACAATGTTCGCTCATCGGTGAGGTCACCGCGGAAGAGATCATTATATCCATAAGGACGTACCACGTAACCACGTTCTCCCACAGGAACGATATCTATGCAATCGCCTGCACGGAGAGAGATATCCCAATCGTTCTCTGGCACACCAGTGATAATATTCTCATGAGCCAGAGTCCAACGTCTCCCCAAAAAGCTATTCTCCACCCACAGGTTCTGGTTTTGCTCCGTAATGGGAGTCTCAATAACAGCATTCTGTACGAACATGGCGGGATGGGGTTTCAATGAATGGTGCATAATCTCCCGCTGGTCGTTCACCAGATTCTGTATAGCCAGAGTAGAAGAGATGATCTCGTGTGAGGTGCCAAAATGATAGAACTCACCTCCCGGTAAGGGCAGCACTGCCACTGTCAAGCTATTAAGTTCCTCGTCAACGACACCAGGATTTGATCCCAGTGCACAACCGAATTCACCATAGAGATCATATTCTTTATAAAGACAAGGGGTAGCCCCCTCAGCACTACCTGTTGAACAAGCTGAACGTGAATCGCTTGTAGCCCGACTTCTTTTCATCAGCAGTTTCACGGCCCTGTCACTCAGCAGCCAGATACCCACATCAGTAAGATAGAAGTGATCCTTCATCAGTTCCCCGAGTGTCTGCACAGAAGGTTTCTGTAACATATAAGACAATGTAGAGGACTGCGTGCGCTTGCTCACGAACACACCATGATTCCGCGCGATTTCTGGTCCGAGCCATAAGCCATAGCACACCACATCAGCTTCAGGTATCTTCTGCAAAGGCTTTGTGGCCCGGATATACACGTCGCCACTAACGATCATGGTATGCAGGGAGGCTGGGGCGATATCGAAGATTCGTTGGTATAACGGGATCTGTAATGACAACAGATCCTGCGACAGCCGTTGTCCCCGTTCCCATCGGAATACAGGAATAGGAGTGAGGATCTTTCCCGAAGGCGCGTAAGCCGGCAAACGACGGCTCTGACCACCGGCATGCAGCAACAACCGTTTCTCTGCAGAAAGCCAATGATCGAACTTCTCTCCAATCTCTGTCCCTTTCTCTCCTTCCTCCTGTCTGAAGCACTCCTCCAAGAGCCAGGCAGAGCCTCCGCCCGATCCGAGCTTCCGTCCTACGGGATCATGACTGCAGAACCATTCCTTAGGGTCGTAGCCCGTCACATCATGGAAACAGCCTACCAAGTTCGGGGGTAACGACAACAGTTTTTTCATACCTGAACTTTTTTACTCTTTTTCCATTCAAAATAGGCAATCAGCAGAATGGCAATCAACAAGACGGCATAGGCCATATAGGCAATCGTCTCTGTGGTGTTGATGCTCTTCGGATAGAACATCAGTTCCACCTGATGTGTACCCGGAGCCACCTGTAAGGCACGCAGCACATAATCCACGCGCCCCAGATCGGCTGGATGACCATCCACGGTAGCTGTCCATCCTGGATAATAAATCTCCGAGAAGACAACCACGCCACCTTTTCCCGACTTTACATTATACGTGAGATGATTCGGCTCATAGGCAGTGAGGGTCACCACCGAGGTGTTGTCCTGCACTTTCGCCACCCCTAGCTGTTCCTTGAATTTCTGATCTGCGACGGCCTGATGGCGCAGATTCAGTTTCCCTAAGGCATCCATCTCCTGATTGGCATTCTCCACATACTGCACCTCATCTACAAACCATGCATTCCCGTATGCATAAGGGTTCTTAACAGGCACTGTCTCGCCCCCCTGCAGAGGCAAGATGGCATAGCGCATATTCAGCATGTTCAGTATGGGGAAGATGCTGTCACCGTTCACCTTGGTCATATCACCGGCAGCATCGGCAATGGCAGGCATCATGTCGTGCATCTCCTTAGTCAGATAGACATCGATCAGATCCTGGTAACGGCGCAACTTTGCCGCATGATAGCCACCGATGCTCTTATGGTAATACGATGTCTCGTTCTCATTGAACGTATTGGATGCCAAGTTCAACACACGGTAGTTCCTGTGATCACTTGTATCCTGAAGGATAAACTCATCCGTGTTCGTCTTTGCCTGCGGTGCATCTCGCTCACTCTTGTTCACGAACATCTCGTTGTTCAGGTAACGCTTATTCACCGACCACATGTCAACCAAGCACAAGACAAGGATGCCAATCACCATGTAGTCTGCCCGTAGTTTCTTTTTCATGAAGAGGAAAAGCATCACGGTACCCAAAAGGATGACGAACAATGAACGCCAGCAGTCGGCTGTGAACATCGCCTTGCGCATTTCCGTCAGGTTCCCTATCAATGGAGCAAGGTACTCCTGAGGCAATCCGCTCTGGAGTGCATGCATCTCCGTGCTCGACACGTAAGATGGGAAGAACATGGTGGGCATCAAGGCGAAAAGCAGACAGAAGCCTCCAGTCAGGGCAAAGCTGATCAGTATGTATTTAGAAGGGATAGGGTTACGTACTAATTCCTTCAGTGCCAACATGGCGAGCAGAGGAATCGTGAATTCTGCGATCACCAGGATCGAGGCCACCGTACGGAACTTCGCATACATCGGGATGTAATCGATGAAGAAATCGGTGAGCCCCATGAAGTTCTTTCCCCACGATAAAAGGATGGAAAGGATGGTGGCGGCCAGCAATGCCCACTTCATCGGTCCCTTCACGATAAACAAGCCTAAGACAAACAACATCAGTACGAAGGCACCGACATACACCGGTCCGCTGGTTCCCGGCTGTTCTCCCCAGTATTGTCCTAACTGCTGATAGATCTCAAGAAATTGATTATCGGCATGCTCCATGGCGGTACTGTTCTGTGCCAACGGAATCGAGGCACCACCTTTCGTGTTGGGCACCAACAGTGTCCATGTCTCACCAATGCCATAGCTCCATTGTGTAATATAGTCACGTTCCAGTCCGCTACTGGTTTGGTTGGCGGAATTCTCTTTCACCAACTCACTCTTTCCACGCATCGACTCTTGGGAGTATTGCCATGTATGATAGAGATTTGAGAGATTCAGGCAGACACCGATGGAGGCACCCGCAGCACATACCGCTGTAGCCTTCAGGAAATGAGTCATCTGTTTCTTACGAAGGGCATCAACAAACCAGGCTATCACCATGAACAGGATCACGAACAGATAATAATAGGTCATCTGCACATGGTTGGCAAGCACCTCTAAAGCCGAGAACACCGCCGTGAGCACCAGTCCCCAGAGATAGCGTCCCTTGAACGCCAGCACCACTCCGGCAATCATCGGAGGCAGATAGGCCAGCGCCATCACCTTCCAGATATGTCCGGCAGCAATGATNNTAATAGGTCATCTGCACATGGTTAGCTTTGATTTCAAAAGCCGTGAAGATAGCCGTAAGGATCAATCCCCACAGGTATTTTCCCCGATAAGCCAACACCAGACCGGCGATCATCGGTGGAAGATAAGCTAAGGCCCACACCTTCCAGATATGTCCCGCAGCGATAATGATAAAGAAATAGCTGGAGAAAGCCCACACGACGGCTCCCAGCGCAGCCATCCACTGCCGGAAGTCAAAGGCACGCATGAGGATATAGAATCCTAATAAATAGACAAACACATACCACACATTCTCTGGCAGCCAAAGATGATAGGCATCCATCACCTTACCTAAGGCCGTTGTACTGTTATACGACGGGGATGTCTGATAGGTAGGCATACCTCCGAACAAGCCATTGGTCCATCGCGTACGTTCTCCCGTTCGCTCGTAGTACTCCTTCGCCTCCTGACCGGCACCCACGCCGGCAGAAGAATCATGACGGTAGAGGATCTTCCCTTCGATGTCGGCAGGGAAGAAATAGGCGAACGATATAACTGCAAAAAGAATGACTACCAGAATGTCTGGCAGATAGGATTTCAATGTTTTCATACATCTATAAACGTTTATATTGAGTGCAAAGATACAAATAATTTTCAATTATCAATTGTCAATTATCAATTTATTTTCTTACCTTTGCATGCAATTATGAAAATAGGTATTATTGTTGCAATGGAAAAGGAGTTCGTTCAACTAAAGACACTCCTTGAAGAACAGAGAGCCGAGAAGCACAATGGCCGCCACTATGTTCTTGGGAGAATCAACGGGAACGAACTGATCATGATGCAGAGCGGCATTGGGAAAGTGAATGCCGCTGTTGGTGCCGTGGAGATGCTGAACAGCTACCATCCCGACTTAGTCATCAGTACGGGTGTGGCTGGTGGAGCCGATGTCAACATGAATGTAATGGACGTGGTGGTGAGTTCTGAATGCACCTATCATGATGTCTATTGCGGTAGTGAGGTGGAATACGGACAGCTCATCGGTACTCCCGCCCGCTTCAAGTCCCCAGTGGATTTGGTGGAGAAAGCACGGAAACTCTCAGACAGCGGCTCATCTCCTTCCACGCAGACACAGATCCATCCCGGACTGATTGTGACGGGCGATTGGTTTGTTGACACCAAGGAGAAGATGTCTTCGATCATCGAACACTTCCCGGAAGCGAAGGCTGTGGATATGGAGAGTTGTGCGATTGCCCACACCTGTCATCTTTACCACACTCCCTTCGTCTCATTCCGTATCATCAGCGATATTCCCTTGAAAGACAACAAGGCCAGTATGTACTTCGACTTCTGGGCCCGCATGGCAGAAGGTTCCTTCAATGTCACCAAGCATTTCCTCGAACTGTTATAAACCCTATCATAAAGCTATGGATAAGATCCCTTCGTTTACGATCGACCACAACAAACTCCTTCGTGGTATCTATGTGAGCAGGAAAGACCAGGTGGGCGGTGAGACCGTCACCACTTTCGACATCCGCATGAAGGAGCCCAACCGCGAACCGGCTCTCCACAACGGTGCCATCCATACCATTGAGCATCTGGCAGCCACGTACTTAAGGAACGATCCAGAATGGAAAGACCGTGTGATCTACTGGGGCCCCATGGGGTGCCTCACCGGTAACTACCTCTTGCTACGAGGTGACTATTCTTCAAGCGATATCGTAGAACTGATGATACGCACGTTCCGTTTCGTTGCCGAGTACGAGGGAGAAATCCCAGGTGCTGCGGCCAAGGACTGCGGCAACTACCTGCTGCACGACCTTCCCATGGCACGCTTAGAGGCACGAAGATATTTGGAAGAAACCCTTCTGAATATAACCGCTGAACATTTAACCTATCCCGATACCACAGACGGGGATCATTAAAATGAGGAAGCTGCCTGTTGGCAGCTTCTCTCATTTCTTCACGATCTTTTTACCCTTGTGAATATAGACACCCTTGACAGAGGGTTCTCCACTCATCCGATGTCCGTTGAGATCATAGTAATGTTCTGTACCATCAGAATCTATAGTGCGGATAAAGGTGCTGATATTTTGTTCATCTTCGCCATTACCCGTTACCAGCATATCAGGTTCCGAACCATTCTCCGAACGGAAGTAGCAGCGGAATGCATTCACGAAAGCTTCAGGCTCGTCCTGAGACACCAGGCGACCATCGCTACCAACAGGACGAAAGAAAGAAGTATTCTTCTACTGGCGATCATATCAAGTGCTTGTATTTAAGTTACTATTGTTTTTTAGTGTCTATATGATGCTATTCATTGATCCAAAACAGGAAACCTCACAATCTCTGCAAAGGTATGAAAAATTATTGATATACAAAAGGATACACTGTTTTTTTCCTCTAACCTCTGTTTTCCCGAACAAAAAGGATTGTCTGTGTAATGCCCCTTGTGAGCATAAAGCAGATAAAGGCAAGCCACAGTCCGTGATTGTGCATGGCACCGACGGTACAGAGATAGACAACAAAGAAAACTGTAGCAGAACAGAATGAGCTGACGAGCATCTGGCGCGATGCACTGATGCCGATGAAGACACCATCCCAGATAAAGGCAGCCATGCTGCTAATGGGTATGAGCCATATCCACCAGACATAGTCGTAAGAAGCACTCACCACAAAAGGTTCATCGGTGAGCAGACAAAGAAAGGCATCCCCTCCTATAATATATAATAAGGTGAAGAGAGTTGTACATGCCGCTCCCCAGAGGAAACAATGCATGATTGTCTGCCGAAGTGCCACTTTGTTGTTTGCTCCCCAGTATTTCCCGCTCATGGCCTCGGCAGCGTTGGCAAAGCCATCCATCACATAGCTCACCAACAGATACATTTGCATCAGCAGGGTGTTCACCGCCAAGATCACTTCCCCCTGCCACGATCCTGCGGAGGTAAAGAACAGCATCACACTCACCAGACAAAGTGTACGGAGAAAGATATCGCGGTTGATTTGGAAGAAGCGTTTGATTTCACTATGACGAAATAACAGTATTACGTTATCCCGAGATAACGAAGCAACATCCCTGAACCTCTTCCCATAGAAATGCCGGCAAAGGGCACAGGCCATCAGAAATCCCACCCACTGTGCGACCAGCGTTCCCAAGGCCACCCCTTCCACCTTCATGTGGAGACCGAAGACGAGTAAAAGGGAAACGAGGATGTTGACGATGTTCTGTGTGATAGCAACAGCCATCGGGATCCGCGAGTTCTGCATACCGATGAACCAACCGTTCATGGTGTAGAGGCCCAACACGGCAGGAGCTCCCCAGATACAGATATGGAAATAGGTCACCACCATTTGGCGTACCTCCTCACCCGGGTGCATGATCCACAAGGCCACTTCGCGTACAGGCCACTGAACAAGGATAAGCACCAGAGCGATCCCCATGGCTATGAGCAGGCCGCGCACCAACCACATCGCCACTTCTTGCAGGTCACGTCTGCCCAGCGCCTGGGAGGTGAGACCGCTGCTGCCCATACGCAGGAAACCGAACAGCCAGTAGATCGTGTTGAACACCATACTGCCGATGCTGATGGCAGCGATATAGGCCGCCGCTCCTAAGTGTCCTGTGATGGTCACATCCACCAAGCCCAGGAGCGGTACCGTGATATTACTGACGATACTGGGAATGGCAATTCTCAGGATTTGCCGGTCGCGTATGTTCATGTGCACTCTTAATCCTTGTTCGAGCGTTTGCGCTCCAAGTGATCAAGGATAATCTTTCGCATACGCATCGATTTTGGAGTCACCTCCACATATTCATCCTCCTTGATGTACTCAAGACATTCCTCGAGCGACATGACGGTCTTGGGGATGATGCGTGCTTTCTCATCAGTTCCAGAAGCACGCACATTCGTGAGTTGCTTGGCTTTGCAGACATTGATCACCAGATCATTGTCGTGGACATGCTCTCCCACAACCTGTCCGCCATACACTTCCTCACCGGGATCGATGAAGAACTTACCGCGATCCTGCAGCTTATCGATGGCGTAGGCAAACGAAGAGCCAGTCTCTTGTGAGATCATAGAACCGTTCACACGACGCGTAATTTCGCCCTTATACGGCTGATACTCCTTGAAACGGTGCGCCATGATGGCTTCTCCCTGTGATGCCGTGAGCACATTCGTACGCAGGCCGATGATGCCACGTGAAGGGATATCGAACTCGATGTTCACACGGTCACCCTGCGTTTCCATACTGGTCATCTCCCCCTTTCGTCGCGTCACCATGTCAATCATCTTGCTCGAGAATTCCTCCGGCACATTGATCGTCAGCTCCTCCACGGGTTCACAGCGCACGCCGTCGATCTCCTTATAGATCACCTGTGGCTGTCCCACCTGCAGCTCATAGCCTTCGCGTCGCATCGTCTCGATCAGTACTGAGAGATGCAGCACGCCACGCCCGCTTACCAGCCACTTGTCGGTGCTGTCCTCGAAGGGCTCTACCCGCAGGGCCAGGTTCTTCTCCAGCTCACGGTTCAGTCGTTCCTGGATATGACGACTGGTGCAGAACTTCCCTTCCTTACCGAAGAACGGTGAGTCGTTGATGGTGAAGAGCATCGACATCGTAGGTTCATCGATGGCGATGGGCGGCAGTGGCTCCGGTTTCTCGAAGTCGGTGATGGTGTCACCGATCTCGAACTTCTCCAAGCCAATCACGGCACAGATGTCGCCACTATCCACATGGTCGGTCTTCACATGCGTCATTCCCTCGAAGGTATGCAGTTCCTTGATCTTAGTCTTCTCGATAGTGCCATCGCGGTGAGCGATAGAGATATTCATGCCACCACGTAATGTGCCCCGATGCACACGTCCCACGGCGATACGTCCTGTATAGCTACTATAGTCGAGCGAGGTGATGAGCATCTGCGGATCACCCTCCAATTGTTGGGGGGCGGGAATCACCTCGATGATCTTATCCAACAGATAGGTGATGTCGTTGGTAGGTGTATTGTAGTCCTCGCCCATCCAGCCGTTCTTGGCCGATCCATACACCACGGGGAAGTCGAGCTGGTCCTCTGTGGCATTCAGGGCAAACATCAGGTCGAACACCATCTCATAGACCTCCTCCGGACGGCAGTTTGGCTTATCCACCTTGTTCACCACCACAATGGGTTTCAGTCCGATCTGCAAGGCTTTCTGCAGCACGAAGCGTGTCTGGGGCATCGGACCTTCGAAGGCATCGACCAATAGCAGACAACCATCAGCCATGTTCAGCACACGCTCCACCTCACCGCCGAAGTCACTGTGCCCCGGGGTGTCGATGATGTTTATCTTTACGCCTTTATAATTGATTGATACGTTTTTGGAGAGGATGGTGATACCCCGTTCGCGCTCCAGATCATTGCTATCCAATACCTGACTGCTCAGATCCTGTCCGTCGCGGAACAGGTTTCCTGCCAGCATCATTTTATCCACCAAGGTGGTCTTGCCATGGTCAACATGGGCAATAATTGCTATATTTCTGATATCCTGCATACCTTATTATATTAAAAACGGGTGCAAAGGTAATCATTTTAAATGAAAAAACTCATAATTCCTTTGGTTTTTTGCTCGCTTATTCGTACCTTTGCACCCGCATTTCGGAAAATCCGAAGCATTTGATAACGTTGGCAGCTGGTGATTAGGCTGTTTCTTCGTTTGAAAGATGTTATCGCAAAAGTATTAATCACAGTAACAATTATGTATTTAGACAAAGCAAAGAAAGTTGAGATTTTTGAGAAGTATGGCAAGGGTGGCGCTAAGGACACCGGTTCTGTAGAGAGCCAGGTTGCTCTGTTCACCTATCGCATTTCTCACCTCACCGAGCATCTGAAGAAGAACCACAAGGATCATGCAACAGCACGTTCTCTGACCAAGTTGGTGGGTAGGCGTCGTGCTTTGCTTGACTACGTGAAGGATCGCGACATTGAGCGTTACCGCGCCATCGTCAAGGACTTAGGTCTTCGTCGATAATTCCTGTAGAAGATTTAACAAAAGTGGAGAGTTTCAAAACTCTCCACTTTTTGTTTATAGGTTATTGATTTCTTCAACGGATAAGCCGGTGTTTTGGGCTTCATGACTCCAAGTTACAAATGACGTTCCCGTTATCATCGTTTGAGGCACTTTCAACAATCATACGCCAGAAGCCGCTTTAGTTTGGAGAGGAGGGGCTTCGGTGACACCAACGGGCGTAAGAAAAGGATTCGAATCGCTTAAAGAAATTGGAGGTTGAGAGTTGACTCTCAACCTCCAATTTCTTTAAGTGGTATCATCACGAACTCTCGTTCCTGCATCAGCGGGTGAGGGATTTTCAGATCGGGTTCATCCACAGTGAGATCATCATACAGGAGGATATCGATATCAATGGGACGATCTGAGTAGAGTTGACAGTTGACAGTTGGTCGTTGAGAGTTCGTTTTCTTTATGCGCCCCAAGTCGCGTTCGATCTTCTGGGTTTTGCGCAACACCTGGCGAGGGGTAAGGGTGGTCTCGCAAAGGATAACACCATTGAGGAAGTTGTTCTCCGACTCGAAGCCCCACGGTTCGGTCTCGATGAGTGAGGAGCATTGAGTCACCCTCCCCACCCTTTCACCGATCAGTTCGATGGCCCGCATGATATTCATCCGACGGTCGCCAAGGTTACTGCCCAAGCCTAAATACACCTTATGTTTCAAAAGATCAATTCTCAATTGTCAATTATCAAATGGTGAGTCCAAAGGCGAGTCATCAATCATCCAGAATCAGCATAGCATCACCATAGCATCCGAAATGGTAGCCGTGCTTCACCGCCTTGTCATAGGCATCCATCACCAAGTCGTAGCCACCAAAAGCAGCTGTCTCCATCAGCAAGGTTGACAACGGGTGGTAGAAGTTGGCGATCATCGTATCGGCCACCCCGAACTCATAGGGCGGGAAGATGAATTTATTGGTCCATCCCTCATACTCCTTCAGAAGTTTGTCAGTACCCACGGCCGTCTCGGTGGCTTTCACCACACTTGTTCCAACAGCACAGATATGATGTCCGTTGCGTTTGGCATTGTTCACGATCTCGCATGCCTCCTTGGTCACGAACATCTGCTCGGAGTCCATCTTGTGCTTGGTCAGATCCTCCACTTCGATATCATGGAAATTGCCCAAAGCACAATGAAGAGTGATATAAGCAAAGTCGATGCCTTTGATCTCCATACGTTTCAGCATCTCACGAGAGAAATGCAGTCCGCTGGCAGGAGCAGTGACAGCACCTTCGTTCTTGGCAAAGATACACTGGAAATCCGTCAGGTCTTCTTCGGTCGCAGCCCTTCGGTCAACGATATAGTGAGGCAGCGGAGCCTCTCCCAGGGCATAGAGTTCCCTTTTGAACTCATCATGAGGACAGTCGTATAAGAACCGTAACGTTCTTCCACGGCTGGTAGTATTATCTATCACCTCTGCCACCATCGTTCCGCTGTCATCAAAGAACAGTTTGTTTCCGATGCGGATCTTGCGTGCCGGTTCCACCAACACATCCCACAGGCGCATGTCCTCATTCAGCTCGCGCAATAAGAACACCTCGATTTTGGCATCTGTTTTTTCCTTCGTTCCATATAAGCGTGCCGGGAACACCTTCGTGTCGTTGAACACGAACGTATCACCTTCATCAAAATAGTCGAGTACGTTACGGAAATCCATGAAAACGGGATTGCCCTCCTCATCCTTGAGAGTTTCGCCGTTCTCATCTTTCTTGTACATATCAATTGTCTGTGACTTCCGGTGAAGAACCATCAACCGGCACTCATCTCGATGATATGGAGGGTTGAGCGCGATCAGTTCCTCTGGCAGTTTAAACTTAAATTGTGATAACTTCATATTATAGGATTCATTAATTCTTCAACTCTTCAATTCTTCAACTCCTCCAGTTCCTGTTCCTTCAGCCACTGTGGGAATTGCTCCAAGGTGACACACTGACCGATGGTCACATCTCCCACCCTGGTACGGCAGAGGGAGGTGAGATAAGCTGCGGAGCCCAAAGCTTCACCGACATCCCTGGCCAGCGAACGGATATATGTACCTTTGCCACATACCACGCGGATACTCATCTGCATCAGTTCCTCGTCGAAGTGCAGCAACTCGATCTTCTCTATGCTGACGGTTTTGGCATTGATCTCGAAATCCTTGCCTTTACGACTCAGTTGATAGGCCCGTTTGCCATTCACACACACAGCACTGTACACAGGCGGTACCTGTTCCACGTTCCCCACGAACTGTTGCAGCACCTGCTCCACTTTCTCACGGGTGATCTGCGATGTCGGGAACACCGCATCCACAGGATGCTCCATGTCATGACTGGCTGTGGAGGCACCTAACTGCAACGTGGCTACATATTCTTTGGTATGTGCCTGCAGCGTTTCGATCTCTTTGGTCTTCTTCCCCGTACAAAGTACCAGCACACCCGTTGCCAACGGATCGAGTGTTCCAGCATGTCCCACCTTCACCTTATACCGCATCTTCTTCGTCAGCAGATAACGGATATGTGCCAAGGCGCCAAAACTGGTCATGGCATACGGCTTATCGATATAGAGAATCTCTCCTGTACGAAAATTCATTTAATCAACCATTGCAAGTGAGTGACCGGTCAGCAGCAGCACGATGATGATACCACCTACGATAATCCGGTAGATACCGAAAGCCTTGAAGCCGTACTTCGTGAGGAAGGCCACGAACCACTTCATGGCCAGTAAGGCCACGATAAAGGCGATGACACACCCCAGTATCAGCATCGTGATATTATGTGTTGTAGCCCATGAGGTATCATCTTTCAGTAAGTCGAGCAAATCGAGGAATGTAGCTCCGGCCATTGTGGGAACAGCAAGGAAGAACGAGAACTCGGCAGCTCGCTGACGGGTCAGTCCTTGTGCCATACCACCGACGATCGTAGCCATCGATCGTGACACGCCGGGAATCACGGAGATACACTGGAAAAGACCGATCTTGAAGGCTCGTTTCTCCGTAAGCAGATTCTTCTCAGAGCCCTTGTTGAAGATCCGGTCGCAGTAAAGCATGAAGATACCTCCCACCACCAACATGATGGCCACCACCTCCACACTGTCGAGCAACCAGTCGAGCAGTCCGCATTTCTTTGCCACCAAGCCGACCACCACAGCTGGCAGTACGCCAACGAAGAGCAGCCAGTAGAAATGATACTTATGCTTTAGTTTTTGCCACCAGGTAAAAGCCATGGGGTCAGGGGTGTTGTCAAACTGGAAGAATCGTTTCCAATAAAGACACACCACCGAGAGGATGGCACCAAACTGGATAATAAAGGTGAAGGCATGCACAAAAGGATCTCCTTGCGGCACACCCAGCAGATTCTGTGTAATGATCATGTGCCCTGTCGATGAGACGGGCAGGAATTCTGTCAATCCCTCTACAATGGCAATGATAACTGTTTCAATCCAATCCATCAAATAAACTACAACTAAGTGGTTTCTATACTCAACTAACTATTCTTGCCATCCCTCGGCTTACGCAGAATGGCATAGACAATCGACACGAAGCCAAGGAATGTTACCACCGGAGCCACCTTGATACGCATCGTACTGAAAATCTCCGGATTGAACGACTCTTCGGTTGAGCCGCTTCCACTCATTAAGATAAAACCGAGAATCACCACTGCCATGCCCACGGCCAGCAGGATGAAGTTCATCCGGTCAAATGCAAAATTCCTCTTATCCATATATTATTGATCTTTGAACTTTAAACTTTATGATTTGCACTGTAGGCTCTTCCTGTGCCCTCAGCGAGTTTGACGAATCTATGAACTTCCCACTCTACGAATTAGACGAATTAGACGAATCTGTTACTTCTCACGCTGCGAATTAGACGAATTAGACGAATCTGTTTCTTCTCACACTGCGAATTTGACGAATTAGACGAATCTATTCTCTTCTCACGCTGCGAATGACCAATCACCTGTCCTTTCACCCTCCCTTCGGGAGGGTTGGGGTGGGCTCCCCCTTTGGGAGGGCCGGGGTGGGCTCCTAAATCTTATACAACTCCCCTGCTTTCATTTTCAGGAACTTGTTCACAGAGAAATAGGAACAGATGAGGGTGATCAGAATACCGAACACCAATACGGCAGCCGCCGTAATGATCATTACCTCACGGGTGATCACAGCAAGCACACCTGGTTCGTAAGTGTAAAGCATATAGACACCGACACCCAACACGAGAATTGCGATCAGTGCAGCACACACACCGATGTAAAAAGCCCTTCTCATGAACGGTCGGCGGATGAAGCCCCAGGATGCTCCCACCAATTTCATGGTGTGGATGGAGAAACGCCGTGCATAAATACCTAACTTCACCGAATTGTTAATCAGCGAGAAAGAGACGATGCTCAGCAATACAGCCAAGACCAGCAGCACGATGTTGGTCTTGTTCAACGTCCTGTTCACATCATTGATCAGGTCGAGCGGATACTCCAGTTCCTGCACCTGCGAGTTCTTCTTCAGTTCTGCAGAGATCCACTTCAGTGAGTCCTGGTTGGCATAGTCGGCAGCCAGCCGCAATTCGATACTACTGGTATAGGGGTTCGTTCCAGCGAACTCACTTGGATCAACCCCTAACTCTTTCTTTTGTTCCTCTAACACCTCTTCCTTGCTGACAAACGACAGACTGCTCACGTAGGGTCGTCCTTGCAGTTCCCTGCACATACGCAATGCCTCGGGGTTCGTCATATCCTCTGCCAACATCACGGTAACCGTGAGGTTCTCTTTGACATAGGTAGAAAGGTTCTTGGCTGTGAGTACGGAAAAAACGACCATGCCCAAAAGGATGAGCACCATCGCCGTACTTATACATAAAGTAATTGCCTGCAATCCTCTGTGGTTGCGGGTTGACTTCTTTTTCTTTCCCATTGTAAATGGCCGTATTACAACAAAATCGATACAAGCGGCAGCTCGCTACAGCAGGCTGCCCTCGCATTTGCCTGCAAAGATACGAGTTTAAATCAAGAATGAAGAATGAAGAATGAAGAATTGCATACCCGAGTATGCCTTTTTATCGGTTTTTAACATTCCCTTTCTCCATTTTTTATTACCTTTGCAACAATCTTTTCGTCTCTGAGAAAGAAGAGATGACAGTAACAAAAAAAAAGAGTATGTCAACGATTATCTACCCCAGTCCGATTTTCGGCCCCGTCCACAGTCGCCGCTTAGGTGTATCCTTAGGCATCAACCTCTTGCCAGGCGATGGTAAGGTGTGTACCTTCGACTGTATCTACTGTGAATGTGGATTCAATGCCGACCACCGCCCTCACCAGAAGATGCCCACACGGCAGGAAGTGGCTACGGCCTTGGAAGCAAAGCTACAGGACATGAAGCTACACGGTCCCACACCCGATGTGTTCACCTTTGCCGGTAACGGAGAGCCGACAGCCAACCCTCATTTCCCTGAGATCATCGACGACACCCTGCGCCTTCGCGACCGATATTTCCCCAATGCCAAGGTGTCGGTGCTCAGTAACAGTACAATGACCCATCGGCCAGAGGTACGTGCTGCCCTGATGCGTATAGACAACAATATCCTGAAGCTCGACACCATCGACCCTATATATATAAATAAGGTGGACCGTCCCACGGGGAAATACGATGTACAGGAGGTTATCGAGAACCTCAAACTCTTTAACGGACACGTCATCATCCAGACCATGTTCATGAAAGGATTGTCTGAGGGTCAGAGCGTGGATAACACAGGAGATGAATTTGTGACTCCCTGGCTCGAAACGGTAAAAACCATCGCTCCCCAGCAGGTAATGATCTATACCATCGACCGCGAGACCCCCGACCACGACTTGCTGAAGGCTACCCACGAGGAGCTTGACAGCATCCGCGACCGCGTTCTTGCAGCCGGCATCCCCTGCTCCGCATCCTACTGAGCAGGGAATACACATGTTGTCTTATGCTGGATTAAACTTATCCTTGGGAGGGATATGCCTTGCAGGGTCTATATATTGACATTGAATCAGTGGTCACAGCGAGAGCAGATCCCCTCCCTTCAAGGGGAGGGGCAGGGGTGGGGTCTCTATCTTCAACCTATTGTCATGCTACTTTGATAGCATTCCCCCCAAAAAAGTTGTCCTCAGTTGTCAATGTTGTCTTAAAAGTAACCAAAGACAACTTGAACAACTGAGGACAACTCTTTGAGTCTATGTCTGATTTGACTGATTAAAATCAGTTGATGATCAGCTTGCGTCCACCAACGATGTAGATGCCACGGGGCAGACCGGCAGCCGAAGTGGCCTTCGCACGCACCAGACGACCAGTAACGGTGTAGATGTCGACGGGCGAACGGAAGGTGATGGCCTTGATGGCCTCAGGAATCTGAACCTTCAGCACACCATTGACATAGCTGAACACGTAGTTGGCGGCTTCACCACCCGACACGATGATGTCGTAAACACCTGGCTCACTGTCA
>DETG01000013.1 GCA_002361535.1 Prevotella sp. UBA3294 | reverse complement strand
TCTACCGATTCCGCCATCTGGGCTCAAAATGCGGGTGCAAAGTTACTAATAAAAATTGAGAATAGGCAACTGATTTCTGAAAAAAAATTATTTTGCCCTAATTTTTTATCTTTTCCTTGGAAGTTACGATGATTTTTTGTATCTTCGTGCAATAAATCTAATCTTATGGAAATTATCAAGGAGAACTATTGTATTATCCTCGCTGGTGGAAAGGGTAAACGCCTATGGCCCTGCAGCAGAGATGAGAAACCTAAGCAATTTATCGACTTCTTTGGTGTCGGTCGTACACAGCTTCAACAGATTTTCGACCGGTTTGCCAAGATTCTGCCCAAGCAGAATATTTTTATCTGTACGAACAAAGAGTATGCGCCTATCGTCAGAGACCAGTTGCCTGCGCTGAGCGAGGAGAATCTGATGATTGAGCCTGTTAATCGCGGTACGGCACCCAGTGTTGCCTGGGCGACGATGCGCGTGTGTCGCAGAGACGTGCAAGCGAACGTCATCATCACCCCCAGTGACCAGTTGGTACTGAACGAAGAAGCGTTCTACCAGAATCTGGACGATGCATTCTATTTTGTTTCCCATCATGACGACTTGTTGACGCTGGGTGTGCAGCCCTCCCGTCCGGAACCCGGTTACGGCTATATCCAAAAGGGTGAGCTCATCCCCCCGGAGCGTGCCAAGGTAGCAAAGATAAGTACTGTGAAGTCGTTTGTGGAGAAGCCGGAGCGTGACTTCGCCCAGATGTTTATGGACAGTGGGGAGTTCCTTTGGAACACAGGTATCATCCTTGCTAATGCCCGTTACCTGAACCAGTGTTTCCGTCAGTTGTTCCCAGAGGTTCTGAACCGCTTCGACAATTACCGTACGAATATCACCATCGAGGAGGAAATGGCATTTGTCAACGAGAACTATCCCTCCTATCCCAATCTCTCTATTGACCAGGGTGTGCTGGAGCATGGAGAGAATGTGTGTGTCATGAACTGTGACTTCGGATGGGCAGACCTTGGGACATGGCATGCCCTTTATGAGTATATGAGCAGAGGACAGGGTGATAATGTGGTCGTCGACTCAGAGGTGATGCTGGAAGACTGTCATAATAACGTTATCAAGTTGCCGAAAGGCAGGCTGGGAGTAATCAACGGACTTGACGGATATATCGTTGCCGAGAATGATAACGTATTGCTGATATGCAAGAAAGGTGACTCGTCGGCACTTGTCCGCAAATATGTGAATGAGGTGCAGATAAAATATGGAGACGAGTACGTGTGATACAAAAGGCGTTTGAATTACTCAAACGCCTTTTGTATTTTTGCTGCTATCTCCTTGAATTCCTCTTCTGAGAGTTTCAGTTTCTCCT
Organism: Prevotella sp. UBA3294; assembly: GCA_002361535.1. Classification (GTDB taxonomy): domain Bacteria; phylum Bacteroidota; class Bacteroidia; order Bacteroidales; family Bacteroidaceae; genus Prevotella. The sequence goes on along the minus strand of DETG01000013.1, from coordinate 1,181 downwards.
TGCGGAAGTCGGCATCAGCCTCACTCTGCATGGGAATCAGGTGGATATGAGCATGAGCCACTTCCAAGCCCAGAACGACCTGTGCCACCTTACGGCAGGGAAACGCCTTCTTGATGGCGATAGCGACACGCTTGGCAAACTGCTGATAGCGAGCCAGCTCGTCATCGTCCATATCAAAGAAATAGTCTACCTCACGACGTGGAATCACCAGTGTGTGTCCCTTCACCAATGGGTTGATGTCCAGAAAAGCATAGAACTCGTCGTTCTCCGCACATTTGTAACTGGGAATCTCACCAGCTGCGATTTTTGAGAAAATATCCATAATAATGATGTTTTTCGGGATGATGAGTGTTAGGCGATGGAAATGTTGTCAATGCGGAGCTTGATGGTGCCGCGAGGAATCTTAATCTCCACCTCGTCACCCACCTTCTTACCCAGCAGTCCCTGTGCAATAGGAGTCTTAATGGAGATCTTTCCAGCGCGAAGGTCAGCCTCGTTCTCACTGACGATGGTATACGACATCTTAGACTTGGTGGTGAGGTTGGTCATCTCCACCTTTGTCAAGATTTGCACAGAGTCAGTGCTCAGACGAGAGGTGTCCACAATCTTCGCCTCCGAGATGGTCACCTTCAACTGGTTGATCTTGTCTTCTAAGTGAGCCTGAGCCTCTTTTGCAGCATCATACTCACTATTCTCACTCAGGTCGCCTTTATCGCGAGCCTCTGCGATGGCTGCGGAAGCCTTTGGGCGCTCCACACTCTCCAATCGCTGTAGTTCGGCTACCAACTTATCGTAGCCTTCTTGTGACATGTAAGCCATACTTATTTAATTTTTAAATATTCAAAAAAATAAAGAATTCCGACGCTGTTATTGTCGAAATCCCTATTTGCTATCGTGTATTGTTATCGACTGCAAAGATAGGAATTTATTTGCAACCAACCAAATTTTTTTTGCGAAATTCGCTCTTTAGGGTTGATTTATGTCAAGAAAGTGTGCGGACACAAGAAAAAATTAATCTCAGAACTTGCAGATTATCAGAATGTTCATACCTTTGCCATGTGTTTTTCATAGTATTAGATTTAAGGTTAACAAAGATTTTTAGGAACTCAGCGGAGTTCCATTTTTTTTGCCCTTACGCGAAGTACCCAGTAGATAACGATGCCCGTCAGGAGTCCCGCAAT
>DETG01000131.1 GCA_002361535.1 Prevotella sp. UBA3294 | reverse complement strand
GTTCACCTTGAAGTCCTTGTCAAGGTTGTGTGCCTTCAAGAAGCCGATCACAGTCTCTGTATCCACGTCATACTGGTGCTTAGAAGGCTCCATGGGTTTCGGCTCAATGAGGAATGTTCCCTGGAATCCCTTGCTGCGAGCATAGTCGCGGGCCATGGTCAGCATCGTTGCCATGTGCTCTTTCTCACGTTTCTGATCGGTGTTGAGCAGACTCATATATCCTTCGCGACCGCCCCAGAACACATAATTGGTACCACCCAGTTTGATGGTAGCATCGATGGCGTTCTTGATCTGTACGATGGCACGTGCCACGACGTCGAAGTCGGGGTTGGTAGAAGCACCGTTCGCATAGCGTTTGTTACCAAACACGTTTGCGGTACCCCAGAGCAGTTTGATGTTGGGGAACTGCTTCATCTTCTCCTGAGCATAGTCAGTGATAGCCTTCATGCGGGCCTCATACTCGGCGATGGTGGCACCCTCTTCAACGAGGTCAACATCGTGGAAGCAGAAATACTCGATACCCAGTTTGTCCATGATCTCGAAACCGGCATCCATCTTATCCTTGGCACGCTGAACAGCATCCTCAGCCTTGTCCCACTCGTATGAACGGGTTTGTCCACCGAACTGGTCAGCGCTGGCACCACCCAGTGTGTGCCACCATGCCATGGCGAACTTCAGCCAATCCTTCATTTTCTTTCCCATCACGACCTTCTCAGGATCATAATAGTGGAAAGCCATCACATTCTTACTGTCTTTTCCTTCGAATGGAATTTTACCGGTAAACGGAAAATACTCTTTTGCCATAATTTTAGTATTAAAATTGAATAATGAATAATTTGTTAATGATAACTGCCATCAGATTTTTGCCAGCTGCTCCTTCCATGCCGTGTAGGCGGCGAGATATTGTGTCCGCTTCTGGTCATCGGGCTCGATCACAGCCAGTTTCTTCAGCGTAGCGAAGGCCTCGTCGTGGTCTTTGTAGATACCACAGCCCATACCGGCACCCTTGGCAGCACCTACGCTGCCGTCCGTCTCATAGAGTTCGATAGTAGCACCGCTCACACCGGCCAGTGTGTTACGGAAGATCTCGCTGAGGAACATATTGGCCTTACCGGCATGGATCTTCTTGATGTCCATACCCATCTGCTGCATGATCTCCATCCCATAGCAGAAGCTGAAGACGATACCCTCCTGGGCGGCACGCATGATATGAGCCTTGGAGTGTTTGTTGAAGTTGATGCCGTTGATAGAGCATCCCACCTCACGGTTCTCCAGCACGCGCTCTGCACCGTTGCCGAAGGGGATGATCGTGATACCCTCACTACCGATGGGGATATTCTCCATCATCTCGTTCATCTCACTATAGGAGATGCCCTCGGGAGCCACATTGCGGCGCACCCAGGCATTCAGGATACCCGTACCGTTGATGCAGAGAAGGACACCTAAACGATCCAGATCGGTGGTGTAGTTCACATGAGCGAAGGTGTTCACCCTACTCTTCTTATCATAGTTGGCCTCGCCCAGCACACCATAAACCACGCCCGATGTTCCGGCAGTAGAAGCGATCTCTCCCGGATTGAACACATTCAGCGACAGAGCATTGTTTGGCTGGTCGCCACCACGATAAGATATCGGTGTACCCTCTTGCAGTCCCAGTTCCTCGGCAGCAGCCTTGCTCACCGTACTCTGCACGCTGAAGGTGGGCACGATGTCGGCGATCAGACGCTCATCGAAGCCGTAGTAGTCGAACAGGAACTTGGCAGGAGCCTTCTCCTTGAAGTCCCACATCATACCCTCAGAGAGTCCGCTGATGGTAGTATTTACCGTACCACTCAGTTTCATGGCCAGGTAGTCACCGGGGAGCATGATCTTGTCGATCTTTGCAAACAGTTCCGGCTCGTTCTCTTTCACCCATGCCAATTTTGCAGCGGTGAAGTTACCCGGAGAATTCAGCAGATGTCCCAGGCACTTCTCGGCACCCAAGGCATTGAAAGCCTTCTCTCCATAAGGAACGGCACGAGAGTCGCACCAGATAATACTCGGGCGAAGCACCTGCTGGTTCTTGTCCACACAAACCAAGCCATGCATCTGGTACGAGATACCGATGGCCTTGATCTCCTCGGCCTTGGCACCCGCCTCGGCCTTGATCTTCTGGAAGGCCAGCTTAGCGTTTGTCCACCACATCTCCGGATCCTGCTCAGCCCAACCGGCCTTTACAGCCATAATGGGAGCCTCTGTCTCGGGGAAAAAAGCTGTTGCAGCGCATACACCTGTATCCGCATCAACCAATGATGCCTTAACAGAAGAACTGCCGACATCAAATCCTAATAAATATCTATTTGCCATAAAACAGTTTTATATAACCTTTTTAATATAATACGTATCAAGATTCAAATCCCCCACCGGTGAGGAAAACTTTCCTCCCTGCAGCAGTAGCTATTTCACTGCGGTGTGCAGCGGGGCATGGATGGCATTGACTGTCTCCTCGGCGCGGAGCTTCCATTCGTTGAACGTGCGCACATCGTTCTTGCTCCATGCGGAACCGAAGTAGTAGGTGTAGCGTTCACCCGACTTCACCGTGGTCACCCCCACGGCATGTCCGGCATTTCCGTTCACCACCTCCTTGTTCATGATGGTCTTGGTGGTGTTGACGCCGTCCGGGAACAGACAGCCCACATAGATTTGGAAATTCTGCTTGGCAGGGTTGTCCGTGGGATCAGCATACAGCACCATGTCCTTTCCCAGCAACAACGTCTCCAGGTCTTCCTGATGCAACACCACCCCCATAGCCAGGTTGGCAGGTTTCGACAGTCCGTCGTACCAAACCACACACTTATTGAAGTTAGAGCCCTTATCCAGCGAGATGATTCTGTTCTCCACCACCTGGTCACCTTGGATCATCGTGGGGTTATACGACACCTGAACGGTGAAGCGCAGCGGTCCGTTGTCGAGGATTTGATAATCCTTGTAGCAATACGGCAGGATCAGCTCCTCACCGTTCATCAAGGCCGGAGCCCCACCCCCTAAGGTTGGGCCTACCTTATAGCAGTCGAGTCCGTAGCCATGATCGAAATGGTAGGTCGTGGCCTCTTCCATAGCCAGCGCCTCCTCTTTCTTCCCCTCCGCCTTCAGTGCTTCGATCTGCGGATGGTTCGTCAGCTCCGTCACATATCTCTTCTCCACCTCCAGGTCGGGTGTGTTCTTTACCCACACATCCACGCCGAAGGCCCGTTCTCCACTTCTCTGCAGGGCAGGACCGTAAATACGGTATGCCGTGCGATCATTCTCCCATGCGATATCATCCACACGTTCGGGGTATTGCTTTCCCGTCACGAAAACCTTCATGGCACGGGGCATCTCTTTCACCACGGTGAAGTCGGCAGTGCCGCAAGGCCTGACCGATGCATCCAACAGCAGTTTCCCATCGTGTGTCACCTGGTAGATCACTTCCTGTCCCAGTGCGTTCTTCACCAAGAACGGTTCGCCGGCTTGGATCCCCAAGGCCCCACAGACGGCTGAGAGTTCCACCTCCACAACCTCCTGTCGCTGTACTTTCTCGTCGTTTGTCACGGTGATCGTCACCTCCTGGGCTTTCATCCCCTGTGGTATCAGCCACATGGCCAGGACAGCCCACATCATTCTTTTTGATTTGTTCATTTTCGAGTATTTATTGTTGTTTAAGTAATATTGTCAGCATCATAGCATTCTCGTACCATCGTACCACCGTGCCACCCTATCTCTGCACCCACCTATTTCAGTGTCTGGTTGAAGTGATTCACGATCTGCCGCAGCAAGTGGTTACGCGTATTTCCTCCATAGATGCTATGGTTCCGGTTGGTATAGACATTCATCCGGAAATCCTTGTCGGCCTGTACCAGAGCCTCGGTATATTCAAAAGTGTTCTGCGGATGAACGTTGTCATCAGCCAGACCATGACAGATCAGCAGGGCACCATGCAGTTTCGGGGCCCACTGGGTAGGATTGACATCATACCCTTCGGCATTCTCTTGCGGTGTGCGCATGAACCGTTCCGTGTAGATCGTGTCGTAGAAACGCCAGTCGGTGGGTGGTGCCACGGCCACACCTGACTTAAACACGCCCCTACCCTCGCTCATGCTCATCAAGGTGCAGAAGCCGCCATAGCTCCATCCCCAGATGCCGATATTCTCTTTATCGATATAGGGCAGACTTCCCAGATAGAGTGCTGTCTCCACCTGGTCACGCGCCTCTTTCTCTCCTAAGCGCAGGTAGGTGCATTTCTCGAAGTCGGCACCTCGTCCTCCGGTTCCTCTGCCATCCACACAGGCCACGATATATCCTTGTTCCGTGAGGTAGTTGTCGAACATAGCCCCACTGCCCATCGATCCCATCGACCAACTATTCTTCACCTGCTGACTGCCCGGTCCGCTATATTGCCAAAGGATGACGGGATAGCGGCGGGAAGGATCGAAATCCACGGGTTTGATCATCACGCCGTTCAGCTGTACCCCCTCTGATGTGGTGAAGGTGAAGAACTCCTTCTTCGGCAGTCGGAGACCGCTGATCCGTTCGTTCAGTGCCTTGTTGTCCAAGAGCGTCGCTAAGGTCTTGCCTTCTGCCGTGCAGGTGGTATAGACATACGGTGTATGACAGTCGCTGTATTGGTTGACGAAATAACGGAACCCCTGACTGAACATCGCGGTATTCCAGCCCTCCCGGTTCGTCAGCCGCTGCGTTTTCCCGTTCTTCAGGGTGACATAGACCTCACGGTTCAGGGCATTCTCTCCCGCTGCCTGGTAGTAGGTGTTGCCCGTCTTCTCATCGTAGCCATACACCTCGCTCACCTCTCCCTTTACGTTGGTCACCTTCCTCATCAGCTGTCCGTTCTTATTGTAGAGATACAGCTGCATCGAACCGTCGCGGTCGCTGGGCACGAGGATGAAGTTATCGGTGAGGCAGATACTCTCCACCGCCTCTTCCTTCACGTATTTGTTCACCTTCTCTTGGATCAGCAGCTGTGACACGGTGCTTCGCGGGTTCACGGCATAGATATTCAGTTCGTCCTGATGACGGTTCATGGTATAGACAATCATACGCTGGGCATCGGCTGTCGCCTTCAGGCGCGGGATATATCCCTCAGCATCCAAGGGCACCTGCAGGGTGCGTGTCTGCCTGCTCTGGATATCGAAGCTGTGCACACTCACCTTAGAATTCTTCTCCCCTGCCTTAGGATATTTGTAGGCATAGGATCCAGGATAGGTGGTGTATTCCTTCCTTTCCGGGCGCATGCCCTTGAACATCTGCAGACTATACTGCGGTACGTCACGCTCATCGAAACGCACCCAGCAGATCATCGTGCCGTCGGCATTGAAGGCCATGGCCGAGTTGAAGCCGAACTCCTCCTCATACACCCAGTCGGGAACACCGTTAATCACCTCGTTGAACTTCCCGTCCTTGGTCACCTGACTCTCTGCATTGTCATAGAGCAGCTTCACTAAGAAGATGTTGTTATCCCGCACGAAAGCCACCTGCTGACCGTCGTTGCTCCATATCGGAGTCTGCTGCGGACCGTAGTCGGAGAGTTTCTCCATCAGTCGGGTCTCCACATTATATATATAATATACTGCCGTAAACGAACGACGGTAGATGCGCTTTGTCTGTGTCTGGATGAGCATCTTCTTCCCGTCGGGACTCAGGATATAGTCATCGAAGTCGTTCACCCGCTCTTTCTTGGTGTTCGCCACATCAAAGAGCACACCCGTCTGCTTACCCGTCTTATACGAGTAACTCACCACTTGTTTACCGTCCTGACTGATCTGAGCATAGCTCTCACCGTCGGGCAATGGGGTTACCGTGCGCAGATACTCAGCACTATAGACACCTTTGTTGATATCGTTCAACACGATTTTCTGCGCAGATACCGTTGTGGCGCAAGCAAGAAGCACGGCACCGCACAGCCATGAGATTCCTTTCATAACGAATATATTTTTCATTGGTGCAAAGATAATCATTTTCGGTGAAAGAAAAGAGCATTTATATTTTTTTTACGTTGATTCCCTCTTTCACTGCCTCACGGACTGGTCTTTGCGGGAAAGAAATGAATAAGAATGATCGTGTCGCCCATGACGAAGGATCATGGAAACAAATTAGATAGGATGCCGCCCATGGCGAGAGAAGCTTAAAAACAAATGAGAATAATTAGAATAATTTCTTTCAGAAAGCCCTTCTCCGTAAGCAATTCCCTTTCTGTTTTTTGTCAGAAAAATTGATAAGATTTTTTGTTTTCAGAAAGTGCCCGGAAAATTGGAGGAGTGTTTGATATGCCTTTCACCGCCCCCAACTGACCCTTCTCCTGCAAGTAGAGTCTGTTTGGTTTCAAAGTAAAGTCTCATTTACTTCAAAGTAGAGTCTCATTTACTTCAAAGTAGAGTCTGTTTTGAACCCAAGTAGAGTCTTCGTAACGTTTACGTAGGCTCTATTTGTGGCCGTTCCAGACGTTACTAACACCTGTTCCACCGTCATCTACGTCTCATTCCGCCGTCACCATCCACTTGTAGATGCCGTCGGAACAGGTGAAAACGCCGTTTCGGACGACTCTTAGGTGACGTTCCCTCGAAAAGCCATGGATTTTACTTTTGAAAGTTTGCAAGGTGCCCTTACGGGCAGAAATTGAACAAAATCTATTCAAAATCAAACAAATCAATAGCACAGTTATTTGAAAGATTTGGAAAAATTTGTTCAATTTCTGCCCGTAAGGGCACCCCCCAGATGAGTCACACGGACAGAACCCTCGTTAGAAAGTATAGTCTATTTGCCCCAAAAGTACTATGTTTTTGCCCCAAAAGTACTATGTTTTAGGGTGCTAAAGACTATATTTTTGTGAGTTGAACAATGGTGATATACATAAGCCTCTCATTATCAACACCTTACCAAACTTTCGTCAGAATCGCTCATTTCCGACCGAGAGGACGGTTGGTTCTCCCCGTGCCCGGCATTTGCGTTAAACGAAGTTAATTCGTCAAGATTATTCAGCATCTTAGCACCATCCTGCTTTCGGATTATTACTTAGTTGAACGTTCAGGGCCCTCGCACCTTCTCCCCTCAATATAAGAATACGAATTTTGTAAACCTTCAATACTTAATAATCACGAACATGTTTCCTATCAACCTAAAAGCGAAAGTAGTTTAAATCAAAGTCCTTGGCTCATCGCCGCAATCAGATCCAGTTTCGTTGATTCGCTGTAGTCCTCATCGTCAACGATGCTTCTCATCACTTCCGTCAGCAAGTCACGGTCGATATGTCCAGCAGCCACATGATAGCCGATGGCCTCCATCCTCTCCATGAAAGTCTTGGCCATATACAAGTAGCCGTTCTTCACCAGGAAGTACAGCGTCAACGTGATTGATATCCGTTTGTTACAGTCGGCAAAGTAGTGACCTCTACACAAGCTGAACATCAGATAGGCAGCCTTGTCGGCAACCTCCGGATAGTAGAGGTCATCCTGTATGAACTCCAATGTCGCCTTGATGCCACCCTCGTCGCGCACACCAGCAATCACTCGGCAAAAGCCTATTTATGAACCCACCCTCTCCCTCCCAAAGGGAGGGACTCATAAGTGATTGTAGTGAAACTGAAGTGAAAGTGCAGTTTCACTCGTATCAAACAGAATTTTAAGGGGTTACAAGCAAGTGAAGGAGTGAAACCGAGATATGCTGCGTAAAAAGGAAGGAACTTTTCCTTATTAACACTTTGCCCACTTGATTTTGCCTAATGCACTCGTTAATCCTGCATAGTCAAGTGTTTCCAATGTTTCTTTGTTGGGCGCAAAACTACAAGAGTTCACTTTCTTGTCCCACGATACAGAACAGAAATTCTCTGGCCGTTTACAGGCAAGTAAGCAGGAGGGACTCTGAAAGGGTTTGCCTCCTGCAACGGAAGCCAATTGCTTAGGCGTAGGCGTATTGGAAACGTGAACAGAGAACCGTGTTCACGTTAGCCTTATTGATTCTTATCCTTTATAGGTTTCCAATTTGTTTAGAATCTTTTGTTCTGAGTGAACCATGTTAGAAAAATAATCCTCAAAGGAGTCCGCATTGAAACATACGTCCATGCCATAAATTGACATATCGCCTCCCTTACCATTGAGCTTTTTGGATGGGAGCTTTGATGAAGTCCAATCTATAGGAACTATATATCCTCCATTCTCCCGATCCAATACATGCATATATGAGATTACTTGGTACAAGTCTTTTGTCTGAACCTTACTCCAATCGTCATACCATTTGTATTTCGCATCAAGCACCATTTCTGGACTCAAGAAATCAGGATAGCACCTGCCTGAGCCGTCTGTGAACAGACTCTTATGCCCAAATCCTTGTTTGTTTCTTGGATGTTCAAAGCCTATGTCTGCAAGGAATGTGTTTAGATACTCTTCCCATAACCAAGCACCATCAAACAGAACTCCATAGATTTCATCATTGTCTCGCCCATATTTCAATTCCTCTTGCCGCAGAATTTGCATGCAAAGTTGTTGCAATGGGCGATACTCATTATAATATGGATGGCTGATGGGGCGAAGATTCTCGTTAATTACCTTCTGCCGTTCGTTTCGATTATAAGATGATGTTACTTGGCATATGGCCTTTACGGCATCTGTCGTATCATCATCATTACGAAGGATATCTCCCGAATACCTATGGTGCGAGATATATTCTATAGTATGACGAATTAACTGGGTCAGATGATTGTCTTTGGCATACTCACGAGTTGTGTATGCTATCTTGCCAGCAAAAGGTATGTTCTGCCTGATATGGCGAGAGATGTCAATCCTCCCTTTTACATTGGCATCATTATACTTTCGGGTCTGATACTCTCTATACATACCTTGTTGCATAGCCCGTTTCAGAAACGTAGGGAACAAGTATATAAGGAAATCAAAGATGCTTTCCTCATCGGAGTTGAATTGCAAGTCAAACAGATTGACGGCAAACACCTTTCGAAGCATGTAGTGCAGGAAATAGTCGTTCTTGTCCTGCGTGAAGCGAGAACTGATGCTTACCTTTGTATCGCCACAACCAATAAAGCCCATGATATTACCCGTGACAATTGTTTCACCTTTGATTTCAAAGATATGAGCATCGCCTATCTTATCCCCATAGGCATCTAAGTCTTGGGGAAATATCAGCAAATTAGGATGCTCCTTTTGGCAAAGGTCAGTAATAGAAGGCTCAGCCAGTTTCTTGAGCGTTTCAAGATGGCAAACTTCTGTTTCAGCCAAATGCCGTTCAGAGTTGTCCTTTGTCTGTATGGGCAGGCTACTCATTTAGACTCTTCTTGTTGTATGCATCGTGTAACTTCTCTAATAATGCTTTTGCCCTACGATTACCTCGCAGGTATTCAAAGAGTAAACCTTTCAGATGGTTTTCCCATAGGCAATCGAAAGCATTGGCTTTTTCCTTATAGTTGAGATACTTTCTGAAGTAGGCAGCACCTATTTGATAGGCTTCATCTAAGCCTTCCGTCTCAGCGATTGCTTTATTCAGACTGGACATCCTTTGCTTGATTTCATCTTTCACAAGTACAAACTCAGGATCATTTTCAATCATGTTGGTATAACTCTCCTCTGCCGTCACCTCCTGCCATGCAAAACGGCGACGCATAGCAAAGTCCATACTCTCCACAGAGCGGTCAATATCATTCATCGTGCCAATGATATAGACATTCTCTGGAACATAGAAACCGTCTTTAAACACATCGCCCTCTGGAACCATGTTCTGATACTGCGTGTTTACCTTGCCTTTCTCACCTCTGTAACCTGGATCGATAGAGAAGAATAGTTCACCGAATATCTTTGAGATTTCCCCACGATTGATCTCATCAATGATGAAGACATGTGGTGTATTATCTTCAATTATATTGCTATCATTAATTAAATTGTAGTTATTTGTAAGGTATGTTATGATTCCTTGATAATACCCTTTCCACCATTTGAATGTAGGTATGCCAGAATATTCTGCTCTAAGGTCTTTCTTGGTTATGACACCACTTTCTTTTAATTCTTTGCCTGTGTGCAATCGCAGATTTCCCCTTGCGCTACGGCTTAATCCAAATTGTTTCCCTGTAGGAGTTTCTAATAACAAGATTTCTTCACCAACGGAATCAAATAGTTTATCTATGCATTCATCGAAGTTAGTCGTATCACGAATATTCAATGCTTCAGCGCAAAACTCCTTAAATGCACCATCTTTCCGTTCAAAACCTACAACATTATCGTGGTTAATTGGCCTCAATCCCTCTACAAAGTCCGTATAGTCATACGATGGATGGAACTGCACGAAGCCAATTTCTGCCCCCATAGCTTTTGCAATCTCTTTCGCCATGTAGGTCTTTCCCGTTCCAGGTGCACCTGTCAAAATCAGATTCTTGTTTGCTTCTAACAAATCAATATACTTATCTATCTTCATCATAGCTCTTTCTTTATATATTGTTTCTATCATCTTATTATACTCATCGAAAAAACTAATAATATTTTCATTGGGAACTTGACCATCAAACAGACCTAAGTCCTTTATCACGAAAGAAACATTTTTTTTGCTCCTCTCTCCTGTATCAGGATTGTAATATAGCATATACAGATTCTCTATATGAGATCCATGCCAATCTGCCATGATATTCACTCCTGTACCTTGCCAATTTAAATAGGTACCTCGACTCTGATAATTAGCACCATAAACATTAATGCATATTTGACCATTCTGGTATTTATCCCATCCGTTAACTTGAGATTGAATCGCCTGACCGTTATAGCCTTGGCCACTTGATTTGAAATTATTCCCCTCCACTAAAGGCTTAATGTATTTCTCGTAGCCAATAGAAGAATCAGAATAATCGTTCGCAATGTGCTCCAAATGTGCAACAAAATATTCCAAAAGATGTTTAAATCTTTGATATTCTTCTTCTCTATATCTCATAATTATCTACAATTCAAAATATTGTGCAACATGGTCACTAACCTCTTTGTTCCACTCGCAGAGTGCATACGACTTGAAGGCCACATTTGAGAAAGTATAGTCAAGAAAGAAAGGCGAATTCTCATTAAACCTATGATAATAAGTTGCCTTGCTTTCCTTACCTAACAGCTCTCC
>DETG01000119.1:20821-21376 GCA_002361535.1 Prevotella sp. UBA3294 | reverse complement strand
TCCTCCAGGTTCATCACGATAGCCATGGTTCCGTTTTCGAATTCCAGCAGCTCGTTCGCCTCGGCATTGCGTAGTCCGTAGATACGGGCCACACCATCACTGACGGTCAGCACGGTTCCCACCTCTTCGAACTTCTCGGCATTGGTGATTCCCTTCAGCTGATCAAGCAGGACCTGGGATACTTCGCTTGGTTTAATCTTATCTGACATTGTTTTCTGTTATTCGTTAATACGTTATTACGTCATGACGTTATTACGTTCATTTACTTAATTGAGTGAGAATGGAATTCAACTTCGTCTTGACACTCGCATCCATGCGATAGGTGTCGTACTCGAGGATGAAACCACCGATGATATCGGGATCCACCTCCGACTCAAACTCCACTGTTCCATTAGTCTTGCCCTCCACCATCTGTCGCATCTTCTGCTCTGTGGCAGGTGTAACGGCGGCAGCAGTGATGAGACGTCCACGGATGACATTCTTCTGTTGACGGTAAAGCGTGACGTACGAATTAGCGATGAACTGCATCACACGCTCCCGATCTTCCTTCAGCAC
>DETG01000119.1:16699-20711 GCA_002361535.1 Prevotella sp. UBA3294 | reverse complement strand
CAAAGCTTCCTTCTTATCCTTCGAGAGCATCGGATTGTCAATCGTAAACCGTAGCTGCGGCACTTCGACGTAGCTCTTGGCGAGCTGCTGCATCTCCATGTACACAGCATCCTCGATCTTTGCTTCGGTCGCACTCTTGAGCAGTGCACGAGCGTATCTTACCGATATGACTCCAATATCCATACGTTAAATACCTTAGTTAACATTAGAAACATCATCCAGCATACGGTCAATCAGATCCATCTGCGACTTGTCGTCTTTCAGGTTTTGTCTGAGAACCTTCTCGGCGATATCGACACTCAGCGTGGCTACTTGACTGCGGATATCAGCAATGGCGGCCTTCTTCTCCTGTTCGATGGCTGTTTTAGCATCGTCCAGCAGACGGGCACCTTCTGCCCTTGCCTTTTCCTGCGCCTTCTCCACAATAGCGTCACGCGTCTCAGCAGCCTCCTTCAGTATCTGAGCCTGCTTCTCACGAGCCTCTTGCAAGATGGATTCACCTTCTTTCTCGATATTGGCGAGACGTTCCTGGGCTTCGTGAGCCTTGCGGAGACTCTCGTCGATATAGTTCTTGCGTTCCTCCACCATACCAGTGATGACGGGGAAGCCGAACTTGGCCAGAAGGAGAAAGACCACCAAGAACGCCACCAACATCCAGAAGAATAATCCGAAGTCGGGCGTTAATATTGATGGTAAGTTAATTGAGCCCATTTGCACAGATGAATTAAATGATTAAAGGAATACGCAGAGTGCGCATACAACGACAGCGAACAGGGCAACACCCTCAACGAATGCGGCTGTCAGAATCATGTTCGTACGGATAGTGCCTGCAGCTTCCGGCTGACGAGCGATGGCATCCATGGCGTTTCCACCGATACGACCGATACCCAGACCGGCACCAATTGCTGCAATACCTGCGCCGAGACCGGCACCAAACTTAGCAAGACCAGCAGAAGCGGCTGCCTGTAAAATCAATGTTGATAACATAATCGTAAATTTTAAATGGTTATTAATAATGTATTATAAATCTATTCATGGTGCTCAGGATGAGCCAGTCCGATAAAGACGGCACTGAGCATGGTAAAGACGTATGCTTGAATGAATGCTACCAGGAACTCCAAACAGTTCATGAAGAGCATCATCACAAAGCTGAGCAAAGTAAGACCAGAGCCGAGGAAGGCATTCAGCGACCATCCGATAAAGATGATAGCCGTAAACGACAGGATAATAGCGTGACCTGCCATCATGTTGGCAAAGAGACGGACCATCAGGGCGAAGGGTTTGGTAATGATTCCGAACACTTCGATTATCGGCATGATAGCTGCTGGATAAGCCTTCAGGAACATCGGCACGTCAGGCCAGAAGATTTCCTTCCAGTATTCCTTGTTACCGAAGAGGTTGACGGCCAACATCGTACAGAGGGCCAGGAAGAACGTGATATTGATGTTTCCCGTTACATTGGCTCCACCTGGGAATATGGGTAATAACCCCAGCATATTGGTGATAAGGATGAAGAAGAAGGCCGTCAGCAGATAAGGTGCATAAGGACGGTAGTGCTTCTCTCCTATAGAATCGCGGATAAGGTCATCGTGAATAGACATCACGAGCATCTCTACCATGCCTACGAATCCCTTGGGCACATCCTTGGTTGGATCATGTTTCTTATACCAACGGGCACAGCCCAAGAAGATGACCAGCATGATAATCACCACAATCCATATCTGCAACACACTCTTGGTTATGCTGAGGTCCCACGGACGAACACTCGATCCGTCGGCCAGACGTTCGTAGATCTTGCCGTTCTTCTCTTCATTGAAGTAGAAGCCCATATAGTCGGCACCTTCTTCAGCTGCTTCCTCGATGCGAGAACTGCAGAAAGCATGCCACTTACCAGTGGCCTCACTTCTTACAATTACAGGCAGAGGAATACTGATATGCTTCCCACCGATAGTGGTAATGTGCCACTCATAAGCGTCAGCGAGGTGACCAAGCACGATCTCTTTCACGTCTATCCCCTCACTCTCACTTGCCGACACAGGTGTGGCGGTAGCAAGAAGGAAAGTCAGGCATAAAAGCAAATATCTCATGTTATTCAGTTTATACATTGTTTTTAATCTTCTTCTCAATCTTGACGAAATACCAGGTATCGTAGATGAGAATCACGAAATAGTAAATCAAGAAAGTAACGACGAAGAAAAGGATGGAATCCCGATTGTTCGCTACCAGGCAGTAGATGAGTACCAAGACAATGGCTCCAAACATCCTACAGGCGGATGCTGACAGATACAGCGTCGGTAAGCTGTCAGGTGACTTAGATGAAACCCACTTCCATACCAAGGCATAGGCGATGCAGGCCACCAGTTGGAACACAGCTGAGATGCAGATAGGTAACGTCATCTGCTCCACATTGCCCCATATATTGACATAAAGCAATGCCAGCAGGGTTATTCCTGCTATCAGACAGATACTCTGTCTCAGATAGGTGTTCACAACGCTTTTAGTCATGCTCGTGAAGTTCTACACACAAACTAACCTGATTCTTCTGTACTGCCACGAAGCCACCTGCAATCTTAATGGTATGCTTACCGTCGACAGTTTCATACACCACATCACCAACACCCAGCGACGAGATAATCGGTGCATGATTGGTCAGGATCTCGAACTGGCCCATCGTGCCAGGCACCAGTACGTTCTCAACAACTCCGTCGTATTCAACCTTCTCGGGCGAAACTATCTTCAACTGCAACATAATTGTCAATTTTCAATTTTCAATTTTCAATTCTCAATTGCCAATTAAGCCTTAGCTGCTTCGAGCAGTTTCTTAGCCTTCTCCTTGGCATCCTCGATTGTACCCACATTAAGGAATGCCTGCTCTGGAAGGTCATCAACCTCACCATCAAGAATGGCATTGAATCCCTTGATGGTTTCTTCGAGGGGCACCATCACACCAGGCAAACCAGTAAACTGGGATGCAACAGAGAATGGCTGAGAGAGGAAACGCTGTACACGACGAGCACGGTTTACCGTCAGCTTATCCTCGTCGGACAACTCATCCATGCCCAAAATAGCAATGATATCTTGTAACTCCTTGTAACGCTGCAGGATCTCCTTCACACGCTGTGCACAATCGTAGTGTGCCTTACCCACGATCAGGGGGTCAAGGATACGAGAAGTTGAACCTAACGGATCCACAGCAGGATAAATACCCAGCTCGGCAATCTTTCGGTCAAGCACCGTCGTGGCATCGAGGTGAGTAAAGGTTGTAGCAGGTGCCGGGTCGGTCAAGTCATCTGCAGGCACATACACTGCTTGTACAGATGTAATTGATCCTTTTTTTGTAGAAGTGATTCGTTCCTGCATGGCACCCATCTCACTGGCCAAGGTTGGTTGATAACCCACAGCTGATGGCATACGTCCCAACAAAGCGGACACCTCTGAACCAGCCTGTGTGAAACGGAAGATGTTGTCGATGAAGAAAAGGATATCGGCAGCGCCACCATCTTTTCCACCTCCATCACGGAAGCCTTCGGCCACAGTAAGACCAGACAAGGCAACAGAAGCACGGGCACCGGGAGGCTCATTCATCTGACCGTAAACCAAGGTGGCCTGACTCTTCTTCAGTTCCTCTGGATCAACGAGAGACAGATCCCATTTACCTTCATCCATTGCCTTACGGAACTTTTCACCATAACGGATTACACCCGATTCGATCATCTCGCGGATCAGGTCGTTTCCTTCACGGGTACGCTCTCCCACTCCAGCGAAAACAGAGAAACCGTTATGACCTTTGGCGATGTTGTTGATCAGCTCCATGATCAGCACCGTTTTTCCTACACCGGCACCACCAAAGAGTCCGATCTTACCACCTTTCATGTAAGGCTCCAGCAAGTCGATCACCTTGATACCCGTTGCCAAGATCTCTTTCTTCGTAGAGAGTTCCTCGAACGAAGGAGCCTCACGGTGAATAGGATAGGCACCTTCCATGTTAAGCTGTTTCATACCGTCGATAGGC
>DETG01000119.1:4588-16631 GCA_002361535.1 Prevotella sp. UBA3294 | reverse complement strand
ATCACGTTCAGCATACGACCTTTAATCTGATCACCCGCTGGCATCACGATCGGTGATCCCATGGGGATGGCTTCCAACCCACGCTGCAATCCGTCGGTATTGTCCATAGCCACACAACGAACAGTGTCTTCACCAATGTGCTGCTGCACTTCGATGACCAGTTTCTCACCGTTAGGACGGACAATTTGCAGAGCTTCGTGGATTTTTGGGAGCACTTTCTCTGCATCGAGTCCTTCCGTATCGAAATAAACATCGATCACCGGACCGATAATTTGAGAAATGCGTCCTTTAATCTGTGTCATAAGCGAATTATATTTGTAAGTTATAATATCAGATGTCAATTGTAGTTAGTAATCTCTTTTTAGATTGTAATTGTGCAAAAATAGCAATTATTTTTCTTAATCACAAATATTTTGCGACTTTTATTTCCAAAGAATGTCAAAAAAGACAATTACGGCATTTCTCCGCAATCATTTCATGACTGCATCTTGTGTCAGAATCAAGCGGATGTCCTTTCCTTTAGGCATCACAGGTTGTGGCCATTCGCCAGGACCAACACAGATCGTAATGGCTCGTCCTCCCTTCACCATGCCCTTTCCTTCAGGTGAAGGTATCAACCCTTTGGCAGCCAAATCAACTGCTTTCTGAAGATCAAAGAAATGACCACTGCCGTCTTTTGACACACTGATATCACAATGACGGATATAGGGGGTCAGTGCCGGAACCTGTCTGCCGAGTTCATCAATCAGCATGCCAGCCACGACATGGGCTCCATATATATTATAATGTGTATTGTCTTTCCGACCCTTGGGCACGCTGGGGTGTTCGCCAGGTTTGAACCACATGTGCAGTCTTCTCGATCCTTCGATACCTAAGCTTTGCTCAATATCGTGAGTAATCTTGTTGGCATCCACAAAGGGTACATGCAGGTCATGTGCCACTCGTCGCGGTGCAATGATATACTCACCATGCGTATCAATCAGGGTATCGCTGTTCACCTTCTCATCTAAGTCTGCAAAGGTCGTGTTTCTCAAGGACTCATCGTCCACATCCTTTCCGTCCTGACGGAAGAAATTTCTACGTACGACAGCATTAAAAAGAACGGGAATTCCTCCCTTTGAACGCGTTTCTCTCACAAACCGACTCAAGTTCTCATCAAAGGTGGAACCCGGATCAGTGTGACGGTCGGGATTGGCCTTCTCATCATTATGACCAAACTGGATCAACACATAGTCACCAGGTTTGATCCTGTCGAGAACAGTCTGCCATCTGCCCTCATTGATGAAGCTCTTCGAGGAGCGACCATTCACAGCATGGTTCTCCACCCTCACCTCATCGGTGAAATACGACTGCAGTACCATGCCCCACCCTCTTTCCTGTTTGTCGTCAGTGATATCTTTATTGGCCATCGTGGAATCGCCGATCGTATAGACCGTGATGACATGATCACGCTGGAACGAAGTGAGCACGAAAAGGGACAATAACAATGTTAATA
Source organism: Prevotella sp. UBA3294 (assembly GCA_002361535.1). GTDB lineage: Bacteria > Bacteroidota > Bacteroidia > Bacteroidales > Bacteroidaceae > Prevotella. The sequence continues at coordinate 15,136 of DETG01000119.1, read as the reverse complement.
GTTTTTTGATTTGTTTCATCTTTGGTATTTGTTAGTAGATTGATAAGGGTTTTATAGATACTATAGAGGCTATAGAAGCTATAGATTGATAGTGCAAACGGCACAGAACCATTGTTCTGCCCGTTTGCCAAATATCGTTCAATTAAGGGCAGATTGCTGCCACCAGTTCTACAATGGAGACCAGTTTCTGCTCACCAGTAACCATGTTCTTCAAGGTCACCTTTCCTTCATTCATCTCGTTCTCTCCGGCAAGGGCAACGAAGGGAATGGCCTTGGTGTTCGCATAGCTCATCTGCTTCTTCATCTTCACAGCATCCGGGAAGATTTCCGTACGGATCCCTGCTTCTCTGGCTTGTGCCACAAGGGGCAGACAATAGGCCGTCTCTTTCTCACCAAAGTTGATGAACAGCAACTGCGTACCGTTCACCGCCTCCTTGGGATAGGCATCAAGGGCATTCAGCACATCGAAGATACGATCCACGCCAAAAGAGATACCCACACCAGAGATGCCCGGCATACCGAAGATTCCAGTGAGGTTATCATAGCGTCCACCACCCGTGATGCTTCCTATCTGCACATCCTTTGCCTTCACTTCGAAAATGGCTCCTGTGTAGTAGTTCAGGCCACGCGCCAACGTCAGGTCGAGCTGTATCTCATTCTTCAGGTTAAACGACTTCAGTGTATCCAAGATGAAACGAGTTTCTTCCACTCCTTTTTGTCCGACTGTAGAGTTTCCGAGAACCTCACTGATTACTTGAAGTTTCTCCTCGTTAGTGCCTGACAAAGAAATAATTGGCTGTAATTTCTCGATGGCCTCTGAGGAGATACCAGCATGTGCCAGTTCATCATTTACTGCCTCAATACCAATCTTGTCGAGTTTATCGATAGCCACGGTGATATCCACTATTTTATCCGCAGCACCAATCACCTCAGCAATACCTGTGAGTATTTTTCTATTATTGATCTTAATCTGTACGTTAACGCCAAAGCGACAGAAAACCGTATCAACGATTTGCATCAGTTCCACCTCGTTCAGCAGCGAGTCTGAACCCACTACATCACCATCAAACTGGTAGAACTCACGGTAACGCCCTTTCTGTGGGCGGTCGGCACGCCAAACTGGTTGTACCTGATAACGTTTGAAGGGCAGCTGCAGTTCCTCGCGGTGCATCACCACATACCGTGCGAAAGGCACAGTGAGATCGTAACGTAGTCCTTTTTCACAAACCTTAGCAGCAAGATGGAGCGTATTACGTTCCTTCAGTTCATCATCGCTCACCTTGTTCAGGAAGTCTCCACTGTTTAATACTTTAAATAACAGCTTGTCACCTTCTTCACCATACTTTCCCATCAGCGTCTGCAGGGTTTCCATGGCAGGTGTCTCGATCTGCTGGAATCCATATAGCGCATAGACACTTCGGATGGTGTCAAAGATATAGTTGCGCTTGGCCATTTCTAATGGCGAAAAATCTCTTGTTCCTTTTGGAATATTCGGTTTCATAAAGACCAAAATGATAAATAAGGATGTGATTACTTCTTGTCTCGGACGATGGTTTGATCCCTGTCTGGACCGATAGAAATGATCTTAATCGGTGTTCCTAACTCTTTCTCTAAGAAGTTGATATAGTCATTAAACGCCTTTGGAAATTGTTCTTCACTGGTGAAGCGGGTCATGTCGGTCTTCCATCCGGGCAATTCCTGATAGACAGGCTCAATACCCTCTTCAATGCTGTAGGGGAAGTGATCAATCTGTACTCCGTTCTGTTTGTATGCCACACAGGCCTTAATAGTATCAAAGTCATCGAGCACATCACTTTTCATCATGATCAGTTGGGTCACACCATTCACATCAATAGCATAACGCAAGGCGACAAGATCAATCCAGCCACAACGACGCTCACGACCTGTCACAGCACCGTATTCATGTCCCAGATCTCGGATCTTCTTACCAGTCTCGTCAAACAGTTCCGTTGGGAACGGACCGGCACCCACACGTGTACAATAGGCTTTCATGATGCCATATACCTCTCCGATTTTATTCGGACCGATACCCAAACCAGAACAAGCTCCCGAGCAGATGGTATTTGATGATGTGACGAAAGGATAGCTGCCGAAATCAATGTCGAGCATCGTTCCCTGCGCTCCTTCACAAAGAATACTCTTTCCTTCACGCAGCAATTGGTTCACCTCGTACTCAGAATCAACGATCTTGAACTGTTTCATGTAATTGATACCTTCCATCCAGGTCTTCTCCACCTCAGAAATATCATAATCCGTATAGTTCATGGAACGAAGCATCTCTTCATGACGGGCTTTGTGGGCTGCATATTTCTCCTCAAAATTCTCAAAGATATCACCCACACGCAAGCCATTACGTGAGATTTTATCAGTATAAGTAGGTCCGATACCCTTACCAGTGGTCCCCACTTTGCTCTTTCCCTTCTGTGCCTCGTATGCAGCATCGAGGACACGATGGGTGGGCATGATCAAGTGGGCCTTCTTAGAGATGTGTAGCCGGGAACGAAGATCATGCCCGCTTTTCTCCAGATCCTTGGCTTCCAACATAAACAGGTCAGGAGCCAACACGACACCGTTACCGATAATATTCACTTTCCCTCCTTGGAAAATACCAGAGGGAATGCTGCGGAGCACATATTTCTCTCCCTCAAATTCCAAGGTGTGTCCGGCATTTGGTCCACCCTGAAAGCGGGCCACTACATCATACTTGGGGGTCAGTACATCGACCACCTTACCTTTTCCTTCATCTCCCCACTGTAAACCAAGCAGGACATCTACTTTTCCTTTGTTCATATTCTATAATTGTTTCTTGTTTTTTTGACGAGTAATCCGTGCCTGGCAGCTGCTACACACACCATAAATTTGTAGCGAGAAACTTTCCTTTCGGAAACGACGTAAATGAGTTTCCTCAACGGCACGTATGATAGGAAGCGACTTCACCGCATTCACTCTCCCACATATTGTACAGATCTGTTGGCAGTGACTTACATTGCCATAGGCAGCTTCGTAACGAGTCTCACCTACAGCACGGTAAGAAATGACCAATCGCAATTCCATGAAGAGTTTGATCGTGTTGTAAAGCGTTGCCTTACTCACGCGAAAATGACGGGACTCCAACACTTCGTCCAGTTCCTGTAATGAAAAATGAGACGGGAAATCAAAAATAGCATCAAGCACCGCAAAGCGCTCCGGCGTCTTACGGCGTTTATTCTGCTCTAAATAGTTAGTTAGCACTTCTCTGACAGCTGTCTTTACATGATCCTTCATGTGGTCATTCCCATAAAATCCGTGCAAAGATAGTATTTTTTATTCAGATAAAGTACAATGATTGTTTAAAAAAAGCCTAAATCAACAGATCTCATCGCAGAATGGACAATATGTTCATACGATTCACCCAGTTGGGCAAAGTGTTGCATGCACGACATGGCAGCGTGTCTCACCGGCAGAGAATCTCCCAGCAAGGCCGTTTGTGCCTGGTCGATCACCTCATTAATCCCTCGGTCGTTGGGTTCCATTCCTTTCATGAACAAGCGGGATAGGATATGGAAGCCGCACACCTGTTTAAGATCATTGTCTGAGGCAATCCACTGAAAGGCGATTACAGAGGCATCATCAAGATATTGATATAGATTAAAGGCCGCTTGTTCTGCCACTTCTAACGAAGGTGTCTGTTCCATCCAAAGATCGACAATCTCTATAGGCATCTCCTCGGGTGGCATGATCATCGTTGCAAGGATCTTGCACTCACGGATATTCTCCTTCCACAATTCGATGGCCAAATGGTAGTCTTTCCCATATTCTTCGGCCATCTTTCGAAGATCAAGGATATTCACGCCCCAGTTAAGGTGGTAGTCAATGCCCTTCTCACGCATCGACCGTGTCGCCTCACCGTTCATCAAGAGTCTGAAGCTCTGTTTAATTTCCTTCAATTTCTGATGTGTGTTGTCTGTCATTAACTTAATCTATGAACTATGAACTATGAACTATGAACTATGAACTAAAACGCTTAGTCTAAACGCCCCCATACTCCCTGCTATATCTGAGCATCTGTTGAGCATATCCTTCTGTATAGTCGAGGGACACATCTATCATCTCTCCCTGAGCATCATAGACAGGAATCATAACTGGATTAATAAATCCCTTATAGGGTGCGAGATTCAGTTTCTGGTAACGTGAAAGGATCTCTTGATGGATTACAGGGTCAACTTTCACTGCATAGCGCTCCACTAAAGTGCGGGCTGCCTCATAATCACCCTCACTCTTGATGCGCTGGATCTCAGCCAATAGCTGTGCAATGAGCAATCTCAATTTCCGATAGTCATTGATTTTCAAGAAAGTTTTTCCATCACGTCTCACCAGTTGCATCACGCCATCATCTTTTCCATGCTCCATGCACCAATGGGCTATCAACGAGCGATTACGCATATGAGCTTCTTCGATCTGATGTCCGGGATGGATCCGTGTCAGCTGGGTCAGCAAACCATTCATCATGTAAGTGTAGTACTGACTTTTATAAGCTTCCTCATCGGGCGTAAGTCCCAATTCCACCAATTTGGTATCAGCAATGTAATACAAGCCAAATAAATCTGCACGTGCCTCTTCGATGGTATTTCCGTATGCCTTAAGCGCATCGGGGTCGGTGGAAGGCAAAAGTTGACCGCTACCATGACCCAGGCATTCGTGCAGATCGGTGTGCAGATCATCGCACACATCACCATATCGTTCTATCAATGAGATCGTTATGTCATCGATAACGAACTCCTCCTTGAATCCGTTTCCACGTGCTGCTTTGTTGTAAGCCTCTGTCAGATTACCGATGGTAACACTCTTCGAACCATACTCCGCTCTGATCCAGTCGGCATTGGGCAGGTTGATGCCAATGGCTGTTGAGGGATACTCATCCCCGCCAAGCATGGCAGCACAGATGACATGGGCCGTCACTCCTTTCACTTGAGGCTTGCGGAAACGGGGATCTACGGGAGAATGATCTTCAAACCACTGAGCGTTATCAGCGATTAAACGCGTACGCTTCGTTGCCTCCAGGTCTTTGTATTCCACAATACCCTCCCAGGAGCCTTTCATACCGAGTGGGTCCCCATACACTTCAATGAATCCGTTGATAAAGTCAATACGCGATTCATGCTCACCAACCCATTCAATGCAATATTGATTAAAATCGCGTAAATCTCCTGTTTGATAGTATTTTATCAAAGTTGAGATATACTGCCGTTGACCTTCGTCTTCAGCCACATTAAGGGCTTTCCCCAACCAATAGACAATCTTGCTGATGGCTTTGCCATAGCGTCCGCCTATCCGCCACACATCTTCCTGTATAATGCCATTACGCTTCACGACAGTAGAATTCAAGCCAAAAGAGGGAGGCTGCGGGTCGTTGGCGTAGCGTTCTTTCATTGTCTTGTAAAACTGTTCCACCTCTTGTTGGGTAACCTCCTCATAGAAATGACATGCAGAGGTCAACACCAGATCTTCTCCATGGGCCTTGTTTACACGTTTGGGTAACACATCGGGGTGGAACATCACAGGAAATAGTTCTCGGATAAAGGCCTCCCTGTCCTGACCTTTCTGCAGAGGCAACAAGGAGTCATCCAAGGTGTCAATCACATCCTGTAGATACGACGCGCTAAAACCTGGAACAAATTTCTCGCAACCATAATGATGGTAAATACCATTGGAAAACCAGACACGTTTCAAATAAACTTCCAATGCCAAAAAATCAGAACATGTCCTGTCACCCTCATAATGTATATAGATCGACTCCAACAATTGTCGGATCGTCAGGTTATATTTACCAAACTGATCGAAGGTAATGTCACGGCCACACAACGTAGCCTCCGATAAATAATATACTAACTGTTTCTGCCGTAAAGATAATGCCGAGAACCCATTTAAGCGGTATCTCAGCATCTGAATGTCGGCAAAACGCTCATCTGTGTAACAGAATGGATCCGTTTGCATAATTTATTCCTTTTTCTCTACTTTCTTACGGCCCTTCTGATTAGGACTTTTCTCCTCAGGCTGAACCGGTGGCGGAGGCGGCAGATGATTAACCTTATACTCCCGTGGTGTAATACCGTTAAACTTGTAGAAAGCAGCATAAAACGACTGTCTGTTCGCAAATCCGACCATGTCACTGATGTCTTCCATATTCAAGTCACGATAACGCCGGTCCACTAACAAAGTCATCGCCTCTTCAATACGAAATTTATTGACGAAAGACGTGTAGTTCATGTGGAATCTCACGTTGACAACAGCCGAGATATAACGTGTGTTTGTGCCAAGATCTTCCGCAAGCCGTTTGGCGGAATAGTCCTTATCCTTGAATTTCTTCTGAATGAGGATGATATTGAGAATTCTCTCCCTCAGCTCATCCATCAAGGTAGGACTCACCAGATTGCGGTAAGCTGCTTCCTTTTCTTTTTTTACTGTAATATTATATTTTCCCATGATAATAATTGATAGTCCAGAAATTACCTCGCAAATATAAGAAAAAAAACGGTCAAATTCCAAGAAGAATAGCGTAATTTTAATGTTTTTTAATAAAACACGATGATCTGAAGCTACTTTACAAGTGATAAAACCATCGTTGATAGGATAAAAACACTATGCCTCCAATAAAAGAACTAATAGTATGTGGAACAAAACAAATTGTTTTGTACTTGAAAAAACGTCACTTTAGGAAGTAAAAAACGTCATTTTAGAGAACAAAACAAATTGTTTTGTAATGGGAGGTGATTGTCTATAAAAGGCAATAAGACATCTTTTACATTCCAAAGTAGCGTATTTACAATGGCATCATGCTGTTGTATGCACAGCTTTTACCACGTGAAGTCAACACATTCGTTAAGATATAAAAAGGACGTTACTAAACAAGAAAATAGTATCTGTACTGCAAAACAATGATATTTTCCCTCAGAAATATTTGGTTGTTGGCGGAAAATGTAGTAACTTTGCGCCCGATTTATAATTTTGTAGTCCGTGGAGGCTTGAAAAAGTGGCAGCAGAAAGCATGCACGCCTCGCGGAAAAACCCGTTTAAAATAAAATAATGTACGCAATTGTAGAAATTAACGGTCAGCAGTTTAAGGCAGAACAGGGAAAGAAACTGTTCATTAACCACATCCGTGAGGCGGAGGAAGGCCAAACTGTTGAATTTGACAAAGTACTGCTCGTTGACAACGAGGGTGCTGTCACAGTAGGTACACCCACTGTAGAGGGTGCAAAAGTAGTGTGTGAGGTGATTGCTCCCCTGGTGAAGGGTGACAAAGTGATTGTCTTCAAGATGAAGCGTCGTAAAGATTATCGCAAGAAGAACGGACACCGCCAACAGTACACACAGGTTGAAATCAAATCAGTAATCGCTTAACAAAGGAGGAACAAGAAATGGCACATAAAAAAGGTGTAGGAAGTTCTAAGAACGGACGCGAGAGTGCTGCTCAGAGACTCGGCGTGAAGATTTGGGGCGGTCAGAAATGTGTTGCTGGTAATATTATTGTTCGCCAGCGTGGAACTCACCACAATCCAGGCAACAATGTTGGTATCGGCAAGGACGACACCCTCTTTGCTCTTTGTGACGGTGTTGTGAACTTCAAGAAAGGCCGTAACAACAAGAGCACGGTTTCTGTGATCCCTGTAACAGAGGAGGCAGAGGCCTAGTAATTCAAAACAACTTATTCCAAACAAACAATAGAGTCCCAGCCTCCTCAAGGTTGGGATTTCTTATTATAAAGCATTCATGAGATTTATCCACAACGCTAACCATCTGGTGATGCCATCCACGAAGATAATCGTAACTTTAAACAACTTACAATGCACTCGGCAAAAAAAACAAATGAATTTGTTTTGTTCTGCTCTCGTTTTTTCGTAACTTTGCAGCCATATTGTGATTATACATTAAAAAACAAAATATTATGCTTACATTGAAACTCATCAGTGAGGATACGGAACGCGTTATCAAAGGTCTGGAAAAGAAGCATTTCGCGGATGCGAAACAGGCCATTCAACAAGTACTCGACGTTGACAAGCGTCGTCGCGAGGCTCAACAGCAACTTGATGCTAACCTGAACGCAGCCAAGAAGATGGCCGCGCAGATTGGTGCTTTGATGAAGGAAGGAAAGAAGGAAGAGGCTAATGCCGTGAAGGATTCCGTTTCCCAACTGAAGGAGACCAACAAGCAACTGGAGGAACAGATGAGCAAGGCTCAGGAGGAACTGACAACCCTGCTCTGTCAGATTCCGAATATCCCTTATGATGAGGTTCCTGAGGGAAAGGCGGCAGAAGATAACCGCGTAGTAAAGAGTAATCTCAAGGAGTGCACAGAGAATGATACCGTTGGCAACTGGGACGTTAATCCCAAGCTCGCCGCAGAGGGCTTCACTCCGCTGCCTCACTGGGAACTGGCCAAGAAATACAACCTCATCGATTTCGACCTTGGCGTGAAGATTACCGGTGCTGGATTCCCTGTGTATATCGGAAAGGGAGCAAGACTGCAGCGGGCGCTAATTAACTTCTTCCTTGATGAGGCTCGCAAGAGCGGCTATACAGAGATCATGCCGCCTACGGTGGTGAACCAAGCTTCAGGATATGGTACAGGACAGCTGCCTGACAAGGAAGGACAGATGTACCATTGTGAGGTGGATGACTTCTATCTCATCCCTACAGCTGAGGTGCCCGTAACGAATATCTACCGTGATGTGATCCTTGACGAGAAGGATCTACCCATCAAGAATTGCGCTTATACGGAGTGTTTCCGTCGTGAAGCAGGAAGTTACGGAAAAGATGTGCGCGGACTGAACCGTCTGCATGAGTTCTCAAAGATCGAGATTGTGCGCATTGACAAGCCTGAGCACTCCAAGGAGAGTCACAAGGAGATGCTGGAACATGTGGAGGGATTGCTGAAGAAATTAGAACTTCCCTACCGCATCCTGCTGCTCTGTGGCGGTGACCAAAGCTTCACTTCTTCTATCTGTTACGATTTCGAGGTCTATTCCGAGGCACAAGGTCGATGGTTGGAGGTATCATCGGTATCAAACTTCGACACATATCAGGCCAATCGACTGAAATGCCGGTATCGTAGAGAAGATACTAAGAAGACTGAACTCTGCCACACACTCAACGGATCGGCATTGGCCCTGCCACGTATCGTGGCCGCCCTCTTAGAGAACAACCAGACAGAAGAAGGCATACGCATACCTAAAGCCCTGATTCCCTATACAGGGTTCGATATCATTGACTAAACATGTGAAGAGTGACATTATCCTCACCCACTGAAAGATAATCATTATGAATAGAATCGTCAGAAAAGAACAGTTCTCAGAGAAGGTCTTTCTCTTCGAGATTGAGGCACCGCTGATTGCCAAGAGCCGTAAGGCCGGAAACTTCGTCATTGTACGTGTCGGCAAGAAAGGTGAGCGCATGCCTCTGACCATCGCGGGTGCCGACATCGAAAAAGGTACCATTACCCTTGTTGTACAACAGGTTGGATTGTCATCCAAGAAACTCTGCCTGTTGAATGAGGGGGATTATGTGACAGATGTCGTAGGACCGTTAGGTAATCCCACCCACATTGAGAAATTCGGTACAGTGGTTTGTGCCGGTGGTGGATTGGGGGTTGCTCCGATGCTGCCTATCATCCAATCACTGAAAGCAGCCGGCAATCGCGTGCTAAGCGTGATGGCAGGACGTTCGAAAGACCTCATCATCCTTGAAGATAAGGTACGTCAGAGTTCCGATGAAGTAATCATTATGACAGATGACGGAAGTTATGGAGAGAAAGGTGTTGTTACAGTGGGTATCGAGAAATTCATCGAACAGGAACATGTAGATAAGGTGTTTGCCATCGGTCCTCCCATCATGATGAAGTTTTCTAACCTGACGGCACAGAAACATAACATCCCTTGTGAAGTGAGCTTGAACACCATTATGGTGGATGGCACGGGTATGTGCGGTGCCTGCCGACTGACCATCGGTGGCAAGACGAAGTTCGTTTGTATCGACGGTCCTGAGTTCGACGGTGCTCTTGTTGATTGGGACGAGATGTTCAAGCGCATGGGTACTTTCAAGCGAGAGGAGCAAGAAGAACTCGCGCACTTTGAAGAGCATCTTTCAGACAACTCAGATAATACGGAGGATGCCAAACATCCTGAGTCTTCTGATATCGTGATGGATAACGATCCTACCAACGATACCATAGAGGTTCTCACCGACCGTAACGCTGAATGGCGAAAGGAACTGCGTGCATCGATGAAACCCAAGGAACGCACACAAATCGAACGTGTTATCATGCCCGAACTGGATCCCGTGTATCGTGCAACAACACGAACAGAAGAGGTGAATATTGGACTTACCAAGGAGATGGCCATGACAGAGGCAAAGAGATGCCTCGACTGCGCTAAGCCAACCTGTGTGGAAGGATGCCCTGTGAACATCAATATTCCATCGTTTATCAAGAATATCGAGCGTGGACAGTTCCTCGCTGCTGCTAAGGTGCTGAAGAACACCTCTGCCCTACCCG
>DETG01000119.1:0-4489 GCA_002361535.1 Prevotella sp. UBA3294 | reverse complement strand
GCAAGTGTATCCACCTGAAGATGAATGAGCCCGCCGTGGCCATCGGTTATCTGGAGCGATTCACTGCTGACTTTGAACGTGAGAGCGGTAATATCAGTCTGCCGGAGATTGCTCCTGCCAATGGTATTAAGATTGCTGTCGTTGGCTCTGGTCCTGCAGGTCTCTCATTTGCCGGCGACATGGTGAAAAAGGGATATGACGTATATGTTTTCGAGGCTCTCCACGAGATTGGCGGGGTGCTTAAATATGGTATTCCAGAATTCCGTCTGCCCAACAAGATAGTTGACGTGGAAATCGAGAACCTCGCCAAGATGGGAGTACACTTCCAGACTGACGTGATCGTTGGTAAGACCATATCCGTGAAACAACTTGAAGAACAAGGCTTCAAGGGTATCTTCGTGGGATCTGGTGCGGGACTTCCTAACTTTATGAATATCCCTGGTGAGAACAGTATCAATATCATGTCATCTAACGAATACCTGACCCGTGTGAACCTGATGGATGCTGCCAATCCCAAAACGGATACACCACTGAATCCAGCGACAAACGTACTCGTAGTTGGTGGTGGAAACACAGCCATGGACTCTTGTCGCACAGCAAAACGACTGGGAGCCAATGTGACATTGGTCTATCGTCGTTCTGAAGTGGAAATGCCTGCCCGCCTCGAAGAAGTGAAGCATGCCAAGGAAGAAGGTATCACCTTCCTCACCCTTCACAACCCGATTGAATATATCGCTGATGAAAACGGAGCAGTCAAACAGGCCGTCCTGCAAGTGATGGAACTGGGTGAGCCCGATGCTTCCGGGCGCCGCTCTCCTGTTCCCGTAGCGGGCAAGACCGTTACCCTCGATGTTGATCAGGTTATCGTGGCTGTGGGTGTATCCCCCAACCCGTTGGTTCCCAAATCTATTCCTGGTCTTGAACTTGGTCGAAAGAATACGATTGCAGTCTCTGAAGAAATGCAATCATCACGTAGCGAAATCTTTGCCGGTGGCGACATCGTGCGTGGCGGTGCTACGGTGATACTTGCCATGGGTGACGGTCGTCGTGCCGCTCAGAACATGGATAAGTTTTTAAAGAACCAGTAATCATGAATGGATTATATACCATTATCTTGCTCATACTAAGTAATGTCTTCATGACACTTGCTTGGTATGGGCATCTTAAACTACAAGAGGCCGGAGTATCCAGTCATTGGCCGCTAATCGGGGTCATTGTCTTTTCTTGGGGCATCGCCTTCTTGGAATATTGCTGTCAGGTTCCAGCCAACCGAATGGGATTTGAAGGAAATGGCGGTCCTTTCAGTCTGGTACAGCTAAAAGTGATTCAAGAATGCGTCTCTCTGGCAGTGTTTGCTGTCATTGCAAATATTCTCTTTCAAGGCAACCATTTACACTGGAATCATATTCTCGCCTTTTTCCTCATTATCTGTGCTGTGTATCTGGTATTTATGAAATAGAATCAAATCGATCATAGCAAAAAATCGTTAATCACTTTGATAATATAATTATTCTTTGTATCTTTGTTGTTCTAAATCACCGAAAGAATAATGAAGATACTTAGATTTTTTGTTTCTCTTCTCATCATCGTTTCCTGTCAGGGGATGCATGCTCAAAAGAAGAAAGGTGGCAAGACTGCTGCGAAGAAAAAGACAGAACAGGTGCAGCCTTCTGCAGAAGACTTGCTCTACGAGAATATGCTTGAAAGTACACAGCGTGTATTCTTCATCGACAGTATCGTTGTCGATCAGAATGATTTCATCCGTCACATTCCTCTACCTAAAGAGTGTGGCATGCTCAAAACCTTAAACAGTGAGCAGGAAACAGGCTATGCCTTTATCAATGAGTTTGGAAACAAAATGTACTATTCTGTTGAGGACACGCTGGGAAATTCCACCTTATTTACGAGAGATAAATTAGGCGAAAAATGGTCTAATCCTATTGCCCTGTCAGGGATATCCGACAACTGTTCAAACTACCCATTTATGATGGCCGATGGTATGACGTTCTATTTCGCACATAAAGGCGAGAACACACTGGGAGGATATGATATCTTCGTGACACGATACGACGGTGAGACGGGAGAATTCCTCCGTCCCAACAATATTGGCCTTCCTTTTAATTCCAAAGCCAATGACTACATGTATGTCGTAGATGAACTTGATTCCTTGGGGTGGTTGGTAACCGATCGGCATCAGCCAGAGGGGAAGGTATGTATCTATACTTTCGTCCCGTCTAAGAATCGTGAGAATTTTGACCTGGAAGTGATTTCCAATCAGGATGTCAGACAGTATGCCGATATTCAAAGCATTGAAGCGACATGGCCATCCGTAGAGGAACGAGAAACAGCAATCAGACGACTGGAGATGATGAAGAATCGGCGTTCACCATCCCTGGAAAAAGCCTCATTCTCCTTTGTCATCAACGACCGAATCATCTACTCACGTTTTGATGACTTTCATTCATCAACAGCACGTAGTCTTTTCGAGGATCTCTTACAAAACAAAAAACGTAGTGAAAATGATGCCAAGCAGTTAGAGGCGCTTCGTAAACGCTTTCACCAAGCAGACGAGACTGGTCGTCAGCAACTGAGACAAACAATTCTGGTAGCAGAACAGGAATTGGAACAACTGAACCTCTCCATCAAATCCTTAGAGAAGAGAATTAGGAACGAAGAATTATCGTCATTAACTAAATAATCCGAATATGAAGTATTTTGAACCATCTGAACTCCTCATCAACGAGGACGGGTCAATTTTCCACTTGCATGTCAAGCCGGAACAACTGGCTGACAACGTGATCCTTGTAGGTGACCCCGGTAGGGTTCCCACTGTGGCAGCGCATTTTGATGAGAAAGAATGCGATATTGAAAGTCGAGAATTCCATACCATCACCGGTAGCTACAAAGGCAAACGCATCACAGTACTCTCAACAGGTATAGGATGCGATAATATCGACATCGTGTTGAATGAACTGGATGCCTTGGCAAACATCGACTTCAAAACACGAACAGAAAAAGAACAGCTACGGTCGCTTAACATTGTACGCATCGGAACGTGTGGCGGTCTGCAACCTTTCACACCTACAGGAACGTTCATTGCATCAGTAAAAAGCATTGGCTTTGATGGATTGCTGAACTTCTATGCAGGGCGCAATGAGGTGTGCGACCTTGATTTTGAGAAGGCATTTAAAGAACACATGAAGTGGAATCCACAATTGTGTGACCCTTATGTGATCGATGCAGACAAGAATCTGATTGACAGGATCGCCTGTGATGATATGGTGCGCGGAGTAACCATTGCATGTGGCGGTTTCTTCGGACCACAAGGACGTGAACTGCGTATTCCACTTGCTGACCCGAATCAAAATGAGAAAGTGGAGACTTTTGAATATGACGGACTGAAGATCACAAACTTCGAAATGGAATCATCAGCAGTAGCTGGATTATCGGCACTGTTGGGACACAAAGCTATGACCTGCTGCATGGTGATTGCTAACCGCTGGGCAAAGAGTGCCAATACAGGATACAAGAACACCATCGACACATTGATCCAAACCGTATTAGACCGTATATGATCTTTTCTGTCATTATGTCCATCATTTTTATCGTCCTTGCCATCATCTTTCTGATGGGTAAGGGCGATAAACTCATTGCCGGTTATAATACTGCCAGTGAAGAAGAGAAAAGCAAAGTTAACATCAAGCGGCTGCGCTTACTGATGGCTATCATTTGCGTAATAACCGCTGGATATGTGAGTATCCAACCCATCATTGAAAACAACCGTGCAGTACAGATGGGAGCTTTTTTTGCATTCTTACTTGTAACGATGATTTTCATTATCCTTGCCAATACGTGGGCCAAAAAGAAATGAGCTATAACGACACGATCTGCGCACTCGCAACTGCTCCGGGTGGAGCCCTCGGCATCATCAGGATATCTGGGTCCCAGACACTTGAGATTCTTTCCCAAATCTTCTCCAAAGATCTCACAAGGGTGAAGCCAAACACCATCCATTACGGGCACATCAAGAATGGCTCTGAGATTCTCGATGAATGTATGGTAAGCATCTTCCGTGCTCCCCACTCTTATACTGGTGAGGACTCTGTGGAGATTTCATGCCATGGCAGCCGCTATATATTAAATAAGGTATTAGAGTTGTTGGTGCAACATGGTTGTCGGATGGCAGGCCCTGGTGAATACACTCAACGCGCCTATCTCAACGGTAAGATGGACTTGAGTCAAGCAGAGGCCGTTGCCGATCTCATCGCTTCTACTAATCGGGCTTCCCACCACCTTGCTATGAGCCAACTCAAAGGTGGGGTCTCTTCAGAACTGTCGAGACTGCGCGGGCAACTGCTCAAACTGACTTCCCTCCTCGAACTGGAACTCGATTTCTCTGACCATGAGGACTTGGAGTTTGCCGACCGCACAGAACTATTACAACTGGCTCAGAGAATTGAAGAGCATATCACACATCTTGCCAAGACTT
>DETG01000071.1 GCA_002361535.1 Prevotella sp. UBA3294 | reverse complement strand
AATTATAGGAAGTTGAACCTCAAAATTAACGTTTTACAATCTCGCTAAGTTTCTTTCCATCAGAATCTTTCCAATCATCCCAACCATTGCTTGGCCGTCCAAGGACAAAGCCTGACGCTCCACTTGGGCTATCAAATGGAACATCGTGGAGAAGGACTATCTGCCCTTTGTCTTTCTTACAATGTTCTTTAATGAACAGGTCTCGCGAAGCTATAGATTTAAAACTGTTGACCACTTCTGTTGCCAGTAAGCTACCTTCCATAAGTATGAATTTCCCTTCTTGTTCATCATAGAAACCCATACCTTGTGCAGGGCGGTCAGAAGACTTTACAAAAAACATATGTTCAGAATGAGTTTCTTTCTTTGCTTTCTCAAAGATACCGCATCCGTAAAACTTACACAACAACTGAATGTCACGGAAGAAGACCTCCATATCATTGACTCGATAAGGAGCAATGTTTGGCTTTTTAGGGTTGGCCCCATTTAGAAGTTCATACAAACATGCGCTTTGGGCTGCATCAATACCAAGATATTCCAGGTATTTAACATCATCACCATAGATTTTGTGATTGTCAGAAATAAACACCAAAGCTGTACTCCAGAAGTCTTTCTTCTGAACATGATCGTTCTTTCGATTGGCAAAGTCTGTTGTTTGGCCTATATAGGCTTGCGGCTTATTTGTATCAGGTGAGCTAAGGAGAATATAGAAGGCTGGTTGCCCAGAAATATCACTGATTGTATTTGCTAATGTAATCTCTTCACGAGGAATTACATATAGATGGCATGTGGAATTAGCCCCCATATAAATATTCCTTGCTCCATCGAGGTTGCCATCAAGGAGTTCAGTGTGTATGGTGAAAGTATTCTTGGTCTTCATGATTTTCTATCTATTCTAATGAGTTCTGTATAATCTATATCAAGTAGGTTAGAAATCCGCTCTATCGTTTCCAATGAAGGCTGTGAAGAATTGGTGCACCATTTTGACACAGTGGTTGGAGCGCAACCTAATTGTTCCGCCAGCCATTTGTTGGTTTTCTTTTTCTCGGCCAGAATCACTTTTAAGCGATTTAAATCTTTTGCTTCTTCCATGCTTATTATAATTATTATGGTGCAAAGTTAGCAAATATTTCTCGAAGACAATTACATTTCAAGGAAAAAGATATAAACATATATGGTTTTAGTGAATTATTTTCACCCAAAAGAGCATACAGAGGTCGCCAGTTGCAACTGATAAATCATAGTGATGTTCACTTATACAAATATGGGGGAATAGCTGTGTCTACCATTCATCCCTAATTCGTGCTTTTCTGGTGGGGAAAATGGAGCTCACTTTGCACAAAAATTTGCAGACGTGGGGAAAATGTGGGGAAGTTTCAGAAAAGGAAAATCGCTAAACCTCTTGTTTTTAAAGGTTTAGCGATTACTTTCGAGCTTAACTTGTACCCAGAGCCGGGGTCGAACCGGCACGGGTTGCCCCACTGGTGTTTGAGACCAGCGCGTCTACCGATTCCGCCATCTGGGCCTGTGCTATATGTGGCTGCGTCACTTGTTTGTGGAATGTAACGAGCCGTTAAGCGGGTGCAAAGTTACACTAAAATTCTGAAATGCCAAATGTTTTGTAGAAAAAACTAAAAATATTTGGTTATATCACGGGGAATGTGTATCTTCGTCACAGAAAAACAATGGCGCAAAGCCAACAGGTATAACTAACTTCAAATCTATGACTACGGAAAACAACAACTATTGTGTCATCTTGGCAGGGGGGATGGGCCGCCGCCTGTGGCCTGTCAGCAGGGAACGTTGCCCCAAGCAGTTCATTGACTTCTTCGGAACGGGGCGTACGCAGCTGCAACAAACCTACGACCGGTTTGCAAAGATACTGCCAAAGGAGAACATCCTCATCAGTACGAACAAGGACTATGAGGAGATTGTGAAGGAGCAGTTGCCGGAACTGCCTGACTGTAATCTGCTCCTGGAACCTATCTATCGCAACACGGCACCAAGTATTGCGTGGGCATGCTACCGCATTTCCAAGTTTTCGAAAGGGGCTCGCATCGTTGTCTCCCCCTCTGACCAGGTGGTACTCCAGGAAAAAGCTTTCGAGGAGAGTATCAAGCGAGGGCTAAACTTCGTTGCGAACCACGACGGTCTGCTGACGTTGGGAGTGAAGCCTACACGTCCGGAACCGGGGTACTGCTATGCACAACTTGGCGATGAAACCGAAGAAAAAGAGCTCTTCCGCGTGAAATCGCTGACGGAAAAACCCGACCGTGAGTTTGCCCGCATGTTCATGGAGAGCGGAGAATTCTTCTGGAACACCGGAATCATGCTGTTTAACGTACACTCGTTGATAGAAAGCCTGAAGAAAGTCCTCCCCGACGTGATGCGCCGTATCGACTTTGAGGGTGCCAACCTGACCTTGGAGGAAGAGCAGCAATATGTCAACGAGAACTTCCCCAGATACCCTAACCTGTCTATTGATCAAGGTATCCTGGAGAAGTTGGATGATGTCTATGTGATGCGTTGCGACTTCGGATGGGCTGATGTCGGCACATGGCATTCTGCTTTCGAGGCCATAAGCAACGACAGTCGTGACAACGTCGTCATTGACTCGAAAGTGATGTTGGAAGACTGTCACGGTAATATCATCAAGATACCGAACGATCATCTTGCCGTCATCAACGGGCTGGAAGACTGTATCGTCGCTGAGAAAGACAACGTGCTCTTTATCTGTAAGAAGGAAGACTCGTCGGCATTGGTGCGCAAGTATGTCAACGAAGTGAAACTGAAGTACGGAGAAGAGTTTGTGTAGGGAGAACGAAGGGAGGAAGAGAGGAAGAGAACGTAGGGAGAAAGGGAGAAAGGGAGGAAAGGCTATTAGAACTGAAGGATGAGTGTGGCGCTTGGAGCCAGCTCGAAGTCGTGTGTGAGATCGATGCTTTCACCTGTGATGATGTCTGTAGCAGCCTTTGCATCACCGATGATTTCTGCATAGCGCGCAACCTTTACTACATTGGACGAGTGCTTGCCATTCAGGATGGTAAGCACTGTTGTGTTTCTGCCGGTCGTCATTATCGTCTTCAGTTGACGTGCAACAACGTATATTCCTTGATACGGAATGAACTGAACCTGCCGTCCTTTTGCGATGATTTCGCTGTTTTTGCGCCAATGAAGTAGTCTTGACAGCCAGTCGAACATTGCATTCTCGGCGTTTGTGCGCCCCTTACGGGTAAAAGCATTGCGGATGTCCTGTGGAAAACCACCCGGAAAGTCGCGCCGAACGTCACCATCAGTAAAGAACTTCGTGCCGTTCATCAGGATTTCCGTTCCATAATACAGTTGCGGTATGCGGTTGATGGTGAGCAACAGTGCCAGTGCCTGTTTGAGCATGGTGGGGTCTTTGGTATTTCCCAGGAAGCGGTCGGTGTCGTGGTTGTCTATGAATGCCATCACCGATGACGGGTCTGCATACAGATAATCGTATGCAAGCGTATTATAAATACGGTTGAATCCCGTACACCAGTCATCTGTTTCCTCGTGTTTCGCCTTGTTGATCCGGTCAAAAAAGGCAAAGTCCATCACCGTTTTCAGATGAGAGTCATCAGGCTGGATTGGCGAATTCTGCTGCCAAGCCGCCGTATATGCCGGCTCCGCCACCCATGTCTCCCCTACGGTATTCAAATTGGGATACTCCTTATTGAGTCTTTCCATCCATTGCGCCATCGCCTCACGGTCGGCATAGGGATAGGTGTCCATCCTTATGCCATCGATGCCGACAGTCTCTATCCACCAGATACTGTTTTGTATCAGGTAGGCCATCAAGTGCGGGTTACGTTGGTTCAAGTCGGGCATGGTCGGTACAAGCCACCCCTCCACCGTCTCTTTCTTGTCTACCTGCGAAGCGTAAGGGTCTAAGACTGGTGTCAGCTTATAGGATGTTTGCAGAAATTCGACGTTATTCTCCGGTTTCATCGATAAACTACCATCATTCTGCACAAAATGAAACCAGTCTTTCGACGGCATGTCTTTCGTCCACGGATGGTCAATACTGCAATGGTTGAAGATCATGTCCATCACCACTTTCAGTCCTTTGGCATGAGCAGCATCCACCAGTTGGCGGTAGCTTTCGTTTGAGCCGAGGTGCGGATCAACACTATAGTAGTCGGTGATGGCATAGCCATGATAGGTGGAGTGTCCGTTTCCGGAGTCGGGAGAAGCATTCTCCTGCACGGGTGTAAGCCACAGTGCCGTCACCCCCAGTTCTACGAAATAGTCCAGGTGTTCGCGGATTCCATCCAGGTTGCCGCCATGCCGCAGAGAAGGTTGCGAACGGTCTACGACCTGTTTGCAATCCGATGTCTCTGTTTTCAGCTCCGATGTCTTGCCTGTTCTCACTGTGCCTTGTGCAAAACGGTCAGGCATCAGCAGGTACAGGACGTCCTCATTAGAGAACCCTTTGCGCTCTTCACCCCGTTTCTCACGCCGTTTCAGTTGGTATTCGATAGTTTCCGTCCATCCTTCTTTTCTGAAAGTCAGTTGCATGTTGCCCGCCTTTGCCGCTGCTATATTCATATAGACGAAGAGGTAGTTGGGTGAATCCAAAGACACCACGTCCTCGATGGAGACTCCGGGATAGTCTGTCGTCACCGATGCCCCAGCGATGTTGTTTCCCGTCACCATCAGTTGCAGCCGCCGATGCTTCATGTCTACAAACCAGAAGGGGGGAGAGAGTGTGCGTAATGTCTTCTTCGTCATGAGTTCAAGGTGCAAAGGCTGATACGTTTGCGTTAGTTGTACCAGCCTGGTATGGTCACTATTTGCGACCAGAGGACAGGACAAGTTCTTTAATAGAGGAGTTGAACTCCTGAGCTTCCAGCAAATCTTCGATGTTGAGGTGCATGCGATAGCGCCAGTAGTGGCGTGGGTTGGCTGGAATGTTGATGCGCTCAGCATTCGCATCGGGCAGCCGCAGCTTCTCGTCTATCGCCATCCAGTCTTGTATACTGAGGATGCACAACATGGAAGGACTCGTCAGATGTCTGCTCACGATGTCGCGTGCAAGCCATCCCGGTAATGGATGTGGTGCCGGGTCGTTGCGGTGTAGCATCGTGGCGTAATAGTCTTGCGTGCGCTCTTCGTCCTCATCCCACCATTGCCGCAGAGTAGGCATGTCGTGAGAAGAGATGGTGCAGACCGAGCGGTAGGGGTTACGTGAGAGGTGTCCGAAACGGATTCCTTGCTCTTTCGGCATGCTCTGCAGTTCCAGACTTAGAATCTTCAACTCGTTGATGACCCACGGCACACATTCTGGCACCATGCCGAGGTCTTCAGCACAAACGAGCATTCGCGTTGCATTGACCAGCTTCGGCAGTTTCTTCATCGCCTCCTGATACCAGAACTGGTTGTTGCGGTGGTAGAAGTAGTCATCGTATAGGCGGTTGAAGGCAGCCTGCTCCTCTTCAGGGAGTTGCTTGAAGACATCTGTATACTGCACGGCAATACGCGGATGCCACTTCCTACTGTCGCGATGGTCTTGCAAGAAAAGCTCTTTTTTATCGATGAAACCGGCGTTTCTGAGTTCATCCTCCGTCAGTCCGAGTGCCGGAGAGAACTGTCCCATCAGTCCTGAGGTCTCAGGAACGGGTATCTCCCAGATGCGGAAGAATCCCAACACATGGTCTATGCGGTAGGCATCGAAGTAGTGAGCCATGTTCTGGAAACGACGCACCCACCAAGCACAGTCGTCTTTCATCATCTCGTCCCAGTTGTAGGTAGGGAATCCCCAGTTCTGTCCGTCCACAGAGAACTCGTCAGGTGGTGCTCCTGCCTGCCCGTTCATGTTGAAGTAGCGCGGTTCAGCCCATGCATCACAACCGTAACGGTTTACTCCGATGGGGATGTCACCCTTCAGGATGACGCCACGTGAGCGTGCATAGTCATGAACGGCAGTCAGCTGACTGCTCAGAATGAACTGTACATAATAGTAGTATGCCACCTCTTTATATATACGCGTGCGAGGATTGCAGAGGGCAGCGCGGTCGCCCTCGTCCCATTGCCGGTGGCCTTCCCACTGGTTGAAGTCGCCTGTTCCGTAGAGATCGCGCAGATGCGAGTAGAGTGCATACGGAACCAGCCAATGTTCGTTCTCCTTGAAGAACGCCTTAAACGCCTTCGATGACAGTACTGCCGCTCCCTCTTGTTCGTAGATGGCATGCAGGTAGCGCGTCTTAGCCTCTTCGACCCGTTCATAATCCACCTGTGGCAGTGCGTTCAGTTCCTTTCGCAAGACTTCCATTTCCTTTTTCAGCTTTTTGTCGGCAACAGGTGGCAGCTGAGTCAGGTCGGCATAGAGCGGATGAAGCGCAAAGATGGAGATGCCATTATAGGGATAAGAGTCTATCCATGTATGCGTCGATGTCGTATCATTGATAGGCAGCACCTGCAACACCCGTTGTCCGGTCAGTGCCACCCAATTTACCATCTTCCTTAAATCACCGAAATCACCAATACCGAAGCTTTCCTTGGAGCGCAAAGAGAACACTGGCACCAGCGTACCGGCACA
>DETG01000120.1:6310-39960 GCA_002361535.1 Prevotella sp. UBA3294 | reverse complement strand
CCGGTACGAGTGTCGACAAGAAGGCGCAGGTGAAATGCTACTCAAGCTCCATGCTCAGGGCTTATCTGACCCAGGCGGCCCAATGGACGATCAAGGAACATGGTATATACCGTGACTACTATCTACGCATGAGTGCCAAAGGCAAGTGCCATGGCATTATCCTCAACAACATCAAGAACAAGCTGCTCCACCTGTCGGTGTCACTGATTGCAAATGACATGGATTATGAGGAGAACCATGAGTTCCTCAGGGTCCAAAGAATGGCTCAGTAGAAATAATTACTCAGATACATATTTTTTAACTAAATATATTTTGTAAAATACATAGGAAGCAGAAAACGCGGAATTGGAGCATTGCTACCATCTACCACCTTGCTACCACCACCCCAGATCCCCTTTGTTTAAGGGCGTTTCAAGAGGCGAAACGTCCCCGCAGCCGCTCGTTCTCTATTTCCCTGAAACTTAAGGCATTTCATAAATAACCTCCTTTCTTGTCATATAAAATGGAATGGTTTCATCAGAATTACTCCCAGTTGTCACGTAAGAAACAGATATTCCCTTAAGAATATCTTCCCATGAATCCAATTTGTCAAAACCGAGATGTTGAAGATGATATTGAAGCAATATCAGCCTCGCCCTCATGAATCCATGTGGAGAGATTGCTTTCTTACCGTTCTTGTATATTAAAGAAGCTGGTAGGCTAATACCTTTTGTATTATCCGCACTAACCTGAAAGAAGATAACATCAATATTATTCTGTTTTACAGTAGGCATCAAGATTTCACTATCGCTGTGATTGTATAGGATATAATACAGAGAGAGTTTTCGATTCTCCTGTCCCCTAACAACGCGTGGAAGGTTGTCTGTATAATTAGATAACATAAATTCCAGCCTTTCACTATTTTCGTTATTTGGAATAATCGGATTATCTCCTGTCGCTTTTTCTTGGCAGGAAAGGAAAACGAATAAAAAAACAATAAAGATATAATACAAACCTCTCATAACCCTCCAAATAAATGAGTTTCGTAATTTTTGAAATGTTCTGTTGTCTTCGACCAAGAAGGATGCTTTCTTTGAAGCATAAAAATGTCCTTATGACTGTTAATGTTGTATTTATAATGACCTAAATATTCATGCACTCCTAATAAATTCTCGACATTACTAATAGTTGAATACAATTTCTTTATTCTTCACACGCGACATAATCGACAGTATGAATCCATTTCCTAACCTTTTTAATTTTATAATCTTTATCATATACTAAACAGAAATATGGACTTCTGACTTCTTTCCCATAGTTATCCTTCAAAGAAGAGAAAAACAATGTTGACTTAAACAATGTGTCATGTTCTTCAATGTACCTTTCTGTAACAATGGTATGACGGGATCCTATTTCACCTTTTTGATAAGTACTATCCTGTTCGTCATGTGACAGAAACAGTTCCTTTCCACCTTCTGACGATATCCAGAAAAACCCTCCATCACCTTTAACAAAAACCCACCGATGTTCCTCATAAAATATTTTTGAAGACTGGGAAGACTCTTTCACAAACGGATTAATTCTCCGATCATTATTAATGATAATAATAGAGTCATCCATATATTTAACGAAGATTTTCTCCGTGAAACACTCGGGAGAAAGCAAATATTGACTATCTGTGACTTGAACTTTCCTGCAAGAGATACAAATCAAAAACAATAACAACACTATACTATTTATACGCCTTTTCATACTCTTCAACTTTCTTTAAGCTGGCACCATAGGGGAACATCAGATGACCAGTGGAAGCAATGTCTATCTGCGAGGGCAAATTTAAACAATTATATTGGATTGACGAAATATTCTTATTTAAATCTTTCACTATTTTCGTGATTTGGAATAATCGGATTATCTCCCGTTTCTTTTTCTTGGCACTTGTTTCTCAGACTTTTTTCTTTTATGCCAGGACGTGCGTTTAATATTATTTTATTTACGATTTCGATATCTTTACTGTTCTCATATACTTCTTTCTCTTTCTTTTTTCCATCCGTACTGTATTCTATGTATAACCGTCCGTGCTTATATAGAATATTGGGACTTACTTTAAACACTATATCTGTACGAATAGACCTCATCTCTTCGTTTCCCTTTTGGTAGCATTCAAATTGCAGATGCGGAATAAACTGTTCGGTAGCCTTTCCATATTGAGTAATTACTAGTTTTTCTAAATCAGTGGAATTAAGATGAATAGCAACAATCATACTGTCACCAGAAGACAGGATATGACTATGCTTCCTATAATAGGTTAAAGGAGTATTTACAGATCCTTTTCCTGTTACCTTTACAAAAAGGGTTGTATCACTATTAATGTGGTTACTAATTGGCAGAGATATTAGCTTATCGGTATGATTTTTAATGATAAAAGCTAATAGGATATCTCTCGTGTAAGATAACTTACCCATTGTACTGTCATAGTTATTTGGATAATTGTCGTGAACCAGGAAAAGTGTCGCAGTATATTCTTCTGAGATCTTACTTTGCTGGAAGCAACATGATTCTGTGATCATTATAAATAATATCAAAAAAGTTACATTTTTCATTCTTTGTTATAATTGCTGATTTTGTTCGTTTCGAAATATCTGTACAGTGCTTTTAGTTTGGTACTTACATTATTCCAAGAATAATGATCTCTTTGCAGTTGTAATATTCTCCAGTGTTGATTGTTTCCAATCTTTAAAAGCCCATGCCCTTTAAACTCATGAATACCTAGTGAAGCAATGTCTATCTGCGAGGGCAAATTTAAACAATTATATTGGATTGACGAAATATTCTTATTCAAATCTTTCACCAGGTTGCCGTTTTTGTCGTATTCGTAATATACAGAATACTCGTCTCCCTCTATAATACAAAACAAACAAGGAAAGATTTATGAGGCAGATAGACAAAAGCGGGTGTATCCGATTGGACACACCCGCTTGATCGTTAAAGCAACAAGATGTTACTCTGCCAGGGGATCGAAGGTACCGTTGGCACCACCGTTGTTATAGTCCTCCCAGCCAATGGTCTGCGGCAGACTCTTGTTCTGGTTCTGTACACCAGAGGAGAAGCCGAGCAGGTAGTACTTCGGACGGAAGTTGATATACAGGTCGTTGTGCTGTGAGTCGCGGCCATCGCCCTTACGCTCCTTCACCACGAGGTTGTCCTGATACCAGGCCTTCAGTGCCTCCAACTGTTCGTTCATGTCACCCACGCTGAAGTTCACACCGGCAGGACGCTCCGTGCCTGCTTTCAGCAAGGGGTCGCCATCCCACTGGGTAGTACCCACACCATACTTGTCGGCCACACGGAACTCAATACTCTCACGACGCTGTCCGTTGAAGGGTTTGAAGCCCAGCCAGCTACAGGTGTTTCCACCCCAGCCTGTCAATGTCCATGTAGAGGGAGCACCCGTAGGAACCTGCGTACCACCATCGTAGAGCATCCAGCGGCGCATGTCATCGAAACGCTTACCCTCGTAGGCCAGTTCAATCTGACGCTCATAGAGGATAGCGCTCATACAGGCAGCCTGATCACCAGAGAGGTTACTCTGCAGACCGTAGTTGTTCTCTGCGGTATAGCCGGCACGTGCACGGATCTTCTGCAGTTGCTCCACGGCGTATGACATATCGTTGGCACCACAGGCAGCCTCAGCAAGGTTCAGCAGCACTTCAGCATAACGCAGTTCGATGAGCGGAGCGGCAGAGTAGAAGGGTCCGGCACCCGATTTCCATCCCATGGAATTGTATTCATACAGCGGTGAAGAGTTCACATCGAGGTCATCACTTCTCTTTCTTACGTAGATACCCTGCTTACTGCCCAAGAGGTTATCGGCAGCATACGAGTTTCCACTCTCGGGGTTACCCTGGTCGTTCAAGTCGGTGTACCATACATAGTTCCACAGTACGTAGTTACGACCGTCGCTGGGGTTATGCGCATCGTGCTCGGCAGCGTTGCCATTGTATGCCCAACGGAAGCCCGGGAAAGCGAAGGTACGATAGAATCGCGGATCGCGGTTCATGAAGGGATACTCGCTCTCATAGGTATAGGATGACGTCTCCAGCTTCGTATAAGTGCCCAAGCCAGCCGGGAGCTTACCATCGGCCATCGGGAACATCTGCACCAGCATCAGACCGGCACCTAAGCCATTACCACCAGTATTGTCAGGACGGATATAACGCTCCCAGGGGTTGTTCTTGGCAGCATCGTCGATACCGGTGAGGATGATGGTCTTGTTATACAACGTGACGAACACGGCCTCGGGGTTCTTGGTTGACTGCAGGAACTGCTTGGCGAAGTCACTACCATTCACATTGCTGCCCGTCTGATAGAGTCCGTAGCCACAGGCATTGATGGTGCTGAGGTCGGCCTTCATCTCATTGTAGGCATTGGTCCAACGGCTCTGGTCGTTGCTGCGGTTAAACAGCGGACTGGCCCAGAGGAGCATCAACCGCCCCTTCAGTGCCAAGGCCGTACCCGAAGTGATACGTCCCCAGTTGCTACCGTTCCAGCCACCGTTGGCGGTCTGTGCACGGAGCATGTCGGCAGAACGCTTCAGATCGTTCAGGATGAACTCGTAGGTAGCCTTCGCAGAGGAACGCGGAGTGATGGCATCCTCGGTGGGGTTCTGCACCTCGTCCACCAGAGGCACACCACCGTACCACTTGAAGAGGTTATAGTATACCCAAGCACGGAGGAAATATGCCTGTCCGAGCACCTCATCTTTTTGCTCTTGTGTGAGATCGCTCTCAGAGACACCACGGATCAGATCGTTACAGTCGCGGATATGTCCATACACAGCCTCCTGGATATTTCCAGAGTTGGCCATGAAGAAATCAGGCACGGAGTTGGTGGAACCCATGGACGACAGTTCGATCTCAGGGTTCACGAAAGAACTGAAGCCCGTATATTCCTCTGTTGACTTCGCCGCATCATCGTTCAGTCCGATGGAGGGATAACGCCAGTCCATGTTCGCCACGGTGGGCAGACACATGCTATACAGGTCGTAGAGACGTCCCTGTGCACCCTCATAATAGTTGTAGATCTCAGCACCCACCTGTCCGTAGTTCTTCTTGTCCTGCAGGAACTCATCGCTGCACGACGTGAAGGAGAGGACAAGGATGGAGAGAAGGAGCAAAGAGGTTGTCCTTGCTGATACCACCTTATTATATATCTTCTTTTCCATATTCTTATTCATATTATAAAGTTCTTCTGTAATGTATGTCATCAAAGCCTTCTTTAGAACGAGAGGTTCACACCCACCGTCCACTTACGCAGGTTAGGATAGGCGCCATAGCTTCCAGCCATCGGGTTGGTGAACTTGTCGGGATAGGGGTTGTAGAAGTTGACCAGGTTGGTACCTGTCACGTTGATACGTGCACCCTTGATACCAATACGTCCGAACCATTTCGAAGGCAGGTTATAGGCAATGGTCAGACGGTTCAGGGCTACGCGAGCTGCACTGACGCGCCAGAACGATGACTCGTTTGAGTTGATGCCCCATGCCAAGTTTGGATACTCGGCATTGCGGTTCATATCCATAATCTTGTTTCCGCTGCCATCATAGATGTCCTGATATACATACATATTGTCGGGATTCCAGAACGACGGCATGTTGTAGAACTCCAGGTTTGAGCCAGAGGCCACACCTCTTGCCGTAGCAGGCACCAGGGTGTAGCCACCCCAGGAAGCACCGATCTGAGCAGTGATAGAAAGACCCTTCCAATCGATGCCAAGGTTCATGGTAGCGCCGTAGATATTGTTACGGTGTCCTAATTCCACCTGGTCGTTGTCCTTATCCACTACACCATCAGGACCGGCATACGTTCCTGTCTCCTGGTTGTAGGCACCGCGCACATCCTTATAGATGAGCATACCCGGGCGCACCTTGTCTTTGGTCATACCCATGTAAGAAGTGATGTTGTATTTCTCGAAGTACTCCTCGATGTCCTGGAACGAACGGAACATTCCGATGCACTGCATACCCCAGAGACCCATATCTGTACGATGGTTCGGTGTAATCTGACGATAGATATAGTCATCGACGAAGTCCATCAGGATTACCTTATTGTCGGAGTAGCCCGTGTTGATACCGATGCGGTATTTCAGATCCTTGCCGATCTTGTCACGCCAAGTCAGCGAGAGCTCCCATCCCCAGTTATCCATCTCACCGAGGTTGGTGGATGCCGACTGTGTTCCCACGGTAGAAGGAACATTCTGTGCAATATTCATCAACATCTCGCGGTTCTTCTCGTAGTAGTAGTCGAAGGTGATTGACAGACGACTGCGCAGCACCTGGAGATCGAAACCGACGTTCGTCTTGTATGACTTATCCCAGTGCACGTCACGGTTCACAGCCGACGTGTTCTTGTTGATGGAGTTACGTACGGTAGCAGAAGGATCGATGTCCAGTCCCTCTCCGAAGATCGGGTTCTTGTTCTTATCCAAGGTATAGACCTGCAGCCACTGCCAGGCGGCGAGGTTGTCACGACCTGTGAGACCCCAGCTGGCACGCAGCTTCAGGAAGTCGATCCACTGCAGTGACTTGCTGTTCTGGAACCAGTTCTCTTCGCTCATCACCCAACCGGCACTGATAGCGGGGAAGGTGCCCCAGTAGTTCTCGGGAGCGAACTTCGTAGAGGCATCGGAACGGAGCAGGAATTCCAACAGGTATTTGTTGGCGTATGCATAGTTGATACGTCCGATATATGACAGGGTACCGCTCTCTGCACGGTTGAACTCTGTGGTCTGGTCACCCTGTGTGGAATTAGACTGTCCATTGGTATAAGGTAGCGGCTCATTTCCCTGACCTGTCACGAACTCACTCTCTGCCTCAGACTTCTCTATAGAGAACAGGGCATTCACATGGTGCAGTCCGAAGTCACGGGAATACTGTGCAGTGAAGTTCATCTGGTAGTTATCCGTACGGATCATGTTACGGCTGATGTAGTTACCGTTGGCATATCTCAGTCCGTTGAAGTTCCTCTCGGCCAGATAGTCGAAGGTAGGATCATCACCGGCTGTCGGAGTGTACATGTGATCACCTGATCCGTAGCGGCGTGTCATCTGATACATGGTATAGGATGAGCCGTACTCATTGGTCTTGTCGGAGTTGATACTCTTCGAATAGGTGAAGCGCAGGTTCAGTCCCTTCAGGATCTTACTCCATCCGAAGTCGTAGGTCAATCCGGCATTGATGCTCGTATTGGAAGTCATATTACTGCTGTAGTCACCGTTGTTCTGCAGCACATCGAACGAATAGCGCTGGTTCTGTACACGCTCACCGTTGGTAGGACCGTAGCTGAGGATAGGATAACCGTTCACCTCCTCCGGCATGTAACGCGGACGGGTGAGCAGCAGGTTATAGTCTTTCTCAGCATTCGTACCACCCACCTTCAGCAACGGCTTGTTTTTCTTTCCATAGTCGCCGCTCACGGTGAGGTTGGCAGAGAGCCATTTGCTTACCTTCACATCGATTCCGGCACGGTAGTTCCAGCGGTCGTAGTCGAGCTTACCCAGGTTACCTTCCTGATCAAAATAGGAAATACCACCGAAGTAGCTCACGTTATCCGTGGCACCGCTCACGTTCACGGAGTGGCGCATGGTTGTTCCCGTCTCCCAGTATTTGTCGAGCAGGTCGTAGTTCAACTTCTTCATCGCCTCCAGCTCATCAGCCTGGAACAGGGCCGTGGTCTTGTTCAGTGATGTGTTGGTGGGGTCGGCAGCGGTGACTGCATTATACAGACGTCCGTAGTCGTAAGCACTCAGCATCTTCGGACGTGAGAACTCATCATTGAAACCGAACTGTCCACTATAAGAGATGGACGGTTTGCCTAACTTTCCTTTCTTCGTTGTCACGAGGATCACACCATTGGCAGCGCGGGCACCATACACGGCAGCCGATGCGTCCTTCAGCACAGAGATGCTCTCCACCTCACTGGGGTCGAGGTTGTTGAAGGCCTCAGCACCTAAGTTCTGAGTGATGTTTCCTACCTTCACGTCGTTCGGGTAGATATAGCCGTCGATGACGAACAATGGCTCCTGGGCCGTAGAACCTACCTCACCTAACGAGTTCACGTCACGGATGCTCAGACGGGCATTCTCACCAGGACGGGACTCACCGCCGCTGACGCTCAGACCGTTCACCAAACCGCTCAGTGTACTGGCCAAACCTCCAGAAGCCAAATCCTGAATCTCATCCACGGGCACCGTGGCTACAGATCCTGTCAGGTGTGCTTTCTTCTGAGTACCATAACCCACTACCACCACTTCTTCGAGTTGTGAGTTATCCTCTTCCAACTGTACATGACCGCCAGTGGTCACCTTGTCTTTATATCCGATATAAGAGATCACGACCTTACCGTCTTTCGGCACATCGATCTTATAGTTTCCGTCAAAGTCGGTTACGGTGGCGGTCTTCGTACCTTCCACCCTCACCGTGGCACCGATCACCGGTTCGCCGAGTTCATCGACCACCGTTCCTTGCACCACTTTGTTCTGTGCCAGTGTGGGCAATGCCATAAGCAGTCCGAGGCACAAGCTGATTATATGTTTTTTGAATCTCATATTTCTGTCTTCATTTTCATTATACATTATCACTAAGCACGAAGCAGTCATCATGGCAGCCAGCGTGGATCGCCACACTTGCGGTTGATGTGCGTAGGATTGCTGATGGTAAAGTCGGCATTTGCCGGATCACGGAAACCGGGATCCTCATCAATGTTCGTGCCGGAGGTGTCGTAGTTCGAGGGATTGTCGAACGTTCCATCGGGATGCATATAGGTATTGTTCTCGAAGGTTGCCGTCGGCTGATTCTGTTTTCCTGCGAGGAAACGGCGTGCCACACCCGAGGAGGAGCAGTCGTAGAAGATACAGTTCTTCAAGTTCCAGTAGGAGGTCTTCTTTCCTGCCACACCGTTGTAGTTACCCCATTGTCCGCTAGCACATACATGGTAGAACGTACAGTTCTGATAGGTGATGGTATTCTCCGTCCATCCGAATTGTGTGTCGGGATCCTTCACCTGGTCGTTACCGAAGCCACCATACTGCACGAA
Source organism: Prevotella sp. UBA3294 (assembly GCA_002361535.1). Classification (GTDB taxonomy): domain Bacteria; phylum Bacteroidota; class Bacteroidia; order Bacteroidales; family Bacteroidaceae; genus Prevotella. Next base: position 30,892 of record DETG01000120.1, on the reverse strand, counting down.
GTATTTCACATCTCCCTCACCGGTATTGTAGAACGTGGAGTTCGAGACGGTCAGGTTCCGGAAGAATCCTGCCCCCTTATTCGTCCAGAAATATCCTCCACTCAGTGCTTTCGAGTTAGATGGTGTCGTCAGGTGTACGAGGCAGTTATCCACCAGTACATTGTCAGCAAACCAGCAGCTCACCTGATTATCCCAGATAAAATATGAGTTTACTCCCGTGATTTGACAGCTCAAGACGGAGATATTGTCCTTGACACGGTAGAAATTATAATCTGCAGACCACGCATTGACAATAACGGGGGCAATGGCGGGGTTACGACTGAGTGAGATGAATGCTTGTGATGAGGCACTACAATCTATATTCAGGTACTTCAATACCAGACCGCCTGAAGTACTCAGCTCTGAACTGTTATCGGTAAATATTATCTTTGCAGGCACCGCCTTGTTATTGGAACGGAGCGTCACGCTGCTGGCACCGAAGTCAAGGAGTCCGGAGAGTGTGTATTCGGCACCACCTTCCAGGTCGAAGTTGTGGTTCTCTCCAGCAGGTGCGGGATTAGCTTCAAACCATGCCTTCAGGTCACTCCCTGCAGGAATGGTCTTGTAGGTAGGTGTGAAGGTAGAGATCTTCATCTCCGTAGCCGAGGAGGCATCCTGGTTGTTGGCATCCTTCCTGCCCATCGTCTTGATGGTGAGCAAGTAGTTCATGTCTTCCTCACGCTTCACCGTCACCGAACAGCCATCCACCAGGCTGTCTTTGACGATCGGCTCAGCAGGGTTCCCCTCATCGATAAAGTTCACGAGATAGCCGCCGGCACCTTTCACCACAGGCCATGAGATAGTCTGTGTCTTGCCATCGGCACTGGGAGTCACCGTAATGGTCTCCGCACTGGGTGATGCCAACGTCGCACCCGTCACATCGGATACGAAACGCTCATCATCATCATAACCGTCAACAGCACAGGCAGTCATCAGCAATGCCCCGGCACCAGCCAGCATCATCCCCTTTGTCCATACTCGCGCACTCTGACAGTTTTTCAAGTAGTTGTGCTTTTTGTTCATAAAATTGGGTTATAAGTTATACATGTATAAATAGTTTCTATGCTATAGACGTTATTTTTCCTAAATGTAATCAAAAAGACATCAAAAAAGGGTATGCCTTCACGGCATACCCTTAAACTTGAAGGACTCAGTTAATTATTTATTGATAAATTTCTTTCCGTTCTTGATCAGAATACCCTTAGTGTTCGGAGAAACACGCTGACCTGCGAGGTTATAGACAGGAGCGTTGGCATCGTTCTTCACGTTCACGATCTCGCGGATACCTGTGCCAGCACCTGCGGTGAACTCGAAGCCACCGAAGCCTACCTGTGAGCTGTCCTGGAAGAGCCAGTAGTCAACACCAGCCTTTGCCTCGAAGATAATCCAACCCCAGAAAGCCTGGCCTCCCTGATCGATTACATAAGGTGCGCTATCCACACCATCCTCACCAACCTTGGCAGCATTGTGACGCTCCTGGATCTCTTCGGGAGTGAAGAGGCGCATCATCTCCTGACCTTCAGCATTGAGAACTTTCTCGTTATTCTCGTCAACCACCTTCTGGCCATTCACATAACCTGTAGCCTGATAAGCCACGGCCTCCTTAGTCTGACCATTGATCAGATAGGTATTGCGGTTACCCTTGTTAGCCCAAATCTGAACCTTCATCTTACCATCGGTCTTGGTGGTGAACTTGTAATAAAGACCTACCTGCGGCATATCCATACCGGGTTTGTAGTAGTCGTAGGATGCGCGATATGTGCCTGTAGGAGTATCATCAGTAACAATCTCCTCAGCATACATCTTTACGTAAGGGTTACCAGAACCAAGCACGAAATACAGTTTTGTTCCTGCCTCATCGTTGATGTCGGTCTTGTTTTGACCATTCTTCCATGTTACGTTATTCCAAGAGCCTACAGATGCTACCTCATAGAGATGCTTCTCTGCATCAACAACAGTACCCGGAGTGATATCCTGTGCACCACCATCAACATTGGCGGGAGTAGCACCACCCACAGCCTCTAAAGTTACATTGTCGGTAGTAATCGTCACAACAGACTTGCCATCAACCACATTCGTGGCATTCTCACCGTCAACCACAGCGGCAAACTCTGCTGCCAAGACGCCATCGGGAGCAGCTACATACTTCTCTACATCACCAGAAGGCTGTTGGCCACCTTGGCCTTCGTTGCCACCTTGCTGGCCAGCAGCCTCAAACTTCATACCGTAGTAGTTGAGGGTTGTACCCTTTGCCCATACTGTGTAGGTCTTACCAGCCTTCAGGGAAATCACCTTCGTTGCAAAACCGTAGTCGCCATCCTCTGTCTTACTGTCGATCGTCATCTCACCCTCGAGAACGGTGGAGGGATCAGCCTGATCGATCACTTTCACATCCTTGCCGTCGTTGGATGTCCAGTCACCCTTCTGACGACGATAATAAATAGTATAAGTCACATCCTGCTTCGGAGTGATAATCAGAGCGGTGCTACCACCTTTGTCTGTTCCGTAGAGGGCATCAGCAGAAGGAGCCTTATCCACACGAACCTGTGCATAGTGAGTAAAGGCCTCACCTGCGATGGTTGCCTCTGCTTCCTTAATAGTACCGGCAAAGGTAGTCTTCACGGTTACAAAATCATCGTCAAGCCATGTGCTGTTCTCAGCAACGGGGGTATCGGCATTGACTTTCCATACCTGTGCATTTGCACCAATAGCCATTGCGGCCATTGCGATTAGTGTAAAAATTTTCTTCATAAGCTATTTGTTTTAATATTAAAAGTTAGAGATATCTCGGTTTTTGTACGAGCTTCTTATTGTTTGTTTTTTGACGTTTAGATCTGTTAGTTGCACAAATCCGTTTCAAAATTAACGCTTTTGTATCAAAGATGTAATATAGATATTAGAACTTTATACTTATTTAACAGAAAGTTGCGTGAAACGCACATGGAGTGTATGGGCCTTCTGGGGAATGGTGTAGCGTGACAATACACCTGGTCCACAGGAGCTGTTACCCAACCCCATGACGGCGGCATCCAAGGTGAGATAGACAAATTCGGGATCTTCCTGCAGGAAAGCATCGTGGGTTGTCTCATAGAGATGCTGCACACTGTAAGGGAGGGCCGAGAAAGAGAAAGGCTGATCGATGCAGGTGATACGCCACCCGTTGCCTTTCTTGTCGGTAAGTTCTACGTATGCCACATCATCATGGTTACCGCTGTCTTGCGGACGTGGATAGTGCACATACTGTTCTGCCACCGTACTTTTCCATCGGTTGATGGTAGAAGCCGCATGACGATCGGGGTAGTTATCCCACGGTCCGCGTCCCATATAGGTGAGCTCGGTAAGTCGTTTGGGCAGCACGAAGGTAGTACCCAAGGCCGGTAACGGCGGTAAAGTGCCCTGAGGGGTATAGGTAGCCTTGAAATCGATGCTGCCATCGGTCTCGATCACATATTCATATTGGGTGAGGATTTCCCCTTCGGCTGTCTTGTAAGCCATGGTCTGATGGGCCCTCACGGCACCGTTCTCACATGTCTCTAAAGTGAGCGGCACCACGATGGAATCGCGGAGATTGTCGAGATGGTGGTTCTTCCAGTCCTTGGCAATCCAGTTGCCGAAGCCTTTGTCGTTGTCGGTGGGTGCACGGAAGAAATGCGGACGAAGGATCTCAGCCCATGCCTTAGCTTCAGTGTATCGCTGCGTCACGTCCTGCTTTTTCTTACTCTTGGCTTTCTTCAGTGAATTCACGGCATGGACGAACCATTGGTCGTCGGTGACAAACTGCTGGTGTGCCACCACATACTGTTCGTTGGGAGCCCATGCCGCAGGATGTTTCAACGTGGCTTTGACATCGATGAAACCATCGTGCTCGGTCTGGCGGACCACATAATCATCTATGCTGCAATGAGCATCCACCACTTCGGGCACCACTTTTCCGTTCTCATATCGGAAACGGATGGGAGCATAGACAGCTTTCACTTCCTCGTATTTCGGCGTAGGCTGTCTGTATGAACTGACGATTCCCTTCAGACAGAACGCCTTGAGGTTGGGCACATCACCAAAATCACCGCCATAGGCAATAAATGAAGTCCCTCCATTCCTCCCCGAGGTGGAGGCTTTAGACTCGGCACCCTCTGGAAGGGGGTGGGCCTCAATCCCTTCATCTGCCCATTCCCAGATGAAGCCGCCGAGCATGCGCGGATGACTGTAGATCTCATCCCAGTATTCCTTGAAATTGCCAAGGGCGTTCCCCATGGCATGTGCATACTCACTGGTGACGACAGGACGGGTATCACGGGCATCGCGGGCAATGGTCAACAGCCGCTCCCACCGTGCATTCTCCGGGCGTTCCATGTTGTTGTCCTTCACCCCGGGGTTCAGATACTCATCCTGTGTGCGGGGATAGAAACGGGAGATGATATCCACTGAAGAGGGATCGGGAACCCACTCCTTCCCTGGGGAAGGACTGCTGGAACCCTGTGCCCCTTCATAATGCACGAAGCGCGTGGGGTCGTATTCATGGATCCAAGCCGAGGTGAGGGCAAAGTTAGTGCCCCACCCTGCCTCGTTGCCCAAGCTCCAGAACACCACACACGGATGGTTACGGTCGCGAATCACCAGGCGCTGCGTGCGGTCGAGCCATGCTGCAGCCCATGAGGGATCACTGGCCAGTTCGCCCCGCAGTCCATGTTCTTCGATATCGGCCTCATCCATCACATAGAGTCCGATGGAATCACACAGTTCATACCACCGCTCGGTGTTGGGGTAATGACAGGTGCGGACGGCATTGATATGAGCACGTTTCATCAGCAGGATGTCCTGAAGCATGCGTTCCTCACTCATCACATGACCCGTAACGGGATCCATCTCATGACGGTTCACACCTCGGAAGCGCACTTGTCTGCCATTGACGAGAAACATACCGTCGCGGATCTCCAAACAACGGAAGCCTACCTTCGTGGAGACCTGCTCCAAGGCACGACCTTCGGCATCGTTCAACGATAAACGAAGAGTATAGAGATAAGGGGTCTCTGCAGTCCATTTCACAGGATTCCTGACCGTTGCCGTCATCCATCCCCATTTGGGATAGCCACGCTGGGGAGTACGGTCGTTCATGATCGCTGCCTTATGTCCAAGATTCAGGATGGTAGGGATATCGGCTGTCAGCATACTGTCTAAGACAGCATGGCCCTCAGCATCGAAGAGCTGTGCCTGTAGGGTATATCCCTTGTATAGTTCATTCTGACGGGCATCCGACAATGTTTTTCTGACCTCCGGCGAAAGGGCCACCTCGGGATGAATCACTAACTGTGCATCGTGATAGTTCTCATCGAGAAGCGTGCGCACACCGAAATCTCGTATCCGCAACTGAGGGGTGGTGAAGAGCGTTACATCTCGGTGGATGCCCGCCAGGCGCCACATATCCTGATCCTCCAAATAACTGCCGTCGGAGTATTTGAGAACGTGCAGGGTGATCTGATTGTCACCCTGTGGATGCAGATAAGGGGTTATACGGAACTCTGCCGGTTCCATGCTCCCCTGAGAATAGCCCACCTGCCGACCGTTGATCCACAGGTAGAAAGCACTGCTCACACTACCGAAACGGATATAAACCTCCTGCCCCTTCCATGCGGAGGGGATTGAGAAGGTACGAAGGTAAACGGCATTGGGATTCCGCTCACGGTATGCCGTATAGGTGGTTTTGGGCTCTCCCATCACATAGGGAGGATTGATCTTGAACGTGTAGCCGCTGCTGCTGTAGATAGGTGTGCCATAACCGTTCATCTCCCAGTCGCCAGGAACGGGGAAGGAGGGCCATGAGGCATCATCGTAGTCGATGCGGTGGAAATCCTGCGGCTGCTCCTCGGGGGTTCTCGTCCAATGGAATTTCCATGAGCCGTTGAGCGACAGCTGACGGTCTCCCTGCTGCTGCCAGAAGGGGAAGAATGCGGCACGCGCCGGTTCACGGTTGATCTGAAGGATATGCTGGTTCTCCCAGTGGTGGGCACATACGGGTATAACAGTCAAAAGGCAAAGGATGACTGCTAACGGGATCTGCCGGATACCGTTCTCTGCTACTGCGTTCTTTATGATCATCTTTCTATCCATGACGTTTGCTGATTGTGATGAGGCGATTGCTGACGGTTATTGTACTTCCAAGTTACTGAATTCCACCTCGGGAGAGTTGATCAGGACGGTATAGGTACCGGCATTGATCTGTGTACCAGTGGTGGTTGACAGGATCTTGAACCTGTTGGGTGTCGGCGGGAAGGTGATGTCACGATCCACCAAGACAGATTTTTTAGTATCCACGAGGGTGAGACGGGCCTTGACGGCTTCCCCCGTGGTGTTCTTATATCGGAAACGGAGTGCATACTCCTGTCCTAATCCTGTCTTGATGACAAATGCCGTGCCTTGTCCCTTCCTCTGCTTTTGCGGTTCATAGGCAGTGGCAGGACGTGACTCACTGTCAAGGGGTAACAGTTCCTTTGGCAGCTTGGCGATCGTGTCGGTATTGAGCGAATGCCAGTAGTTAGTGGGGAGGGAAGAAGCAGAAGAGGGATGATGACCGCCTTTTCTGGCAATGGCAATGCCACAGATAACGGCCTGTCCGACTTTCACCTCAGGGAAGGAGATACGGAGCCTGCCGTTCTTCGCCTTGGCGTAAACCACGCGTTTCATCGCACCGAGATAGCCCGCTTCTGCCCACGGATCGAGATCGTTGATCACGGTCTCGCCATTGACAGCCACGTCGAAGATGCGCATGCCCTCGTAGTCATCTTCGACAAAACCACCCCTGCCATGCCACGGCTCCATGAAGTACAGCTCGATACGATAGTCGTGATCACCATCCGACTGTGCATCGGCAACCGGGAAGTCGTACCACAGACGGTGACGGCCGAAACGGAAGAACTGGAACAGCTCATCGCTCTTTGTTCCACGGATTTCCTGCTGCACATACCGCTGGGAGGCCTGGAACGGGTGGATCTCGGGGAAGTCGTGCCCCCAGGAATGACTATAAAGGGAGTCATCAGCCTGCCACTGCTGGGCAAACTCATCCACGAACGAGTCGCCACCGCAATTGATACGGTATAGATAATAGTAGTCGGCAGCACCTTTCACGAGATCGATATTGCGGTCAGCTGCCACAGGGATGACAGGAAGGGAGGCCTGTGCTTCCTCCTGATCGAAAGGATGTTGCAAGGCACCATGATAACGATACATGTAATAGGCCGGAGTGGGCTCTTCCCAAATAGTGGTCAGTCCTTTGTAGTTAATAGGTCCGATCTTGTCTATACGACGATAAGCACCATCGGGCTGGGTACGTCCGGGATTATCGTGGGAGGCAAAGAGCCACTGGAAATGACCGCACACACTGTCTTGCGCACTGGCCGCCAAACGTGCCTTGGTCTTCAGCAGCTGGGTGAACGACTCCTCGCTGTATTTCTCTGCCCCATGGAGATCGAGGGTTCGCCAAGCACCATATTCCCCATTCAGCAACTGATCCTGCTGCTTCAGCTCATGGTCGTAGTTCTCGGCAGACCCCCCATACGTTCCGCTCCAGTTCTGTATCACGTTCCAATCGGTGCCCTCGCCTCCATTACAGGTGGTGATCAGGCGCATCGTAGAAGCCGTGGGATCAAGGGAACGGATCAGGTTACTGCATTCCATGGCAAACTCCTTGGGCAGAATGCTCTCATTCTGCAGTCCCCACAGGATGACCGACGGGGAGTTGCGGCGCTCTTTGATCCAACGTACCAGCAGTCGTTTGAAGTTCTCGCGGAACTGAGGTGTATCGTACCAGATATGTGCCGAGTACTGACTCCAGAACAGAAGTCCCTGCTCATCTAACAATTGCTGGTAGTAGAGATTGTGGGGCTGGTGTGCTTCGCGGAAAGCATTGAACCCCGCCTGTCGGATCTGCTTGATACGTGAGGCGATCTGTTCGTGGGAGAAGGCATGACTGGCTCCTAAGAGATGCTCATACTCGCAGGTGCCGTTGATGAAGAAAGGCTCTTCGTTGATGAAGAAACGGGAGTCGGAAGGGTTGGTGCGACCGATGGAACGGGGCCACGAGAGGGAACGGATACCGAAGGGTGTCCGCACTTCGTCGATGGTCTTGCCATCACGCTTCAACAGTGTGGTCAACGTATAGAGGTAGGGATGATCGGGACTCCATCGGATGGCATCGGCAACAGGTGACTGCTGACTCACGATACAGGTTTCACCAGGTTGCAGCGTAAGAGGTTCGCTGAGTCGAAACACCTGCTTTCCATTAGACAAAGTGAACTTGCTGACCAGCTCGATGGTCTGCGGATAACGGGAATAGTTCTTCACTTCCGTATGGATAAAGACACTGTCGCAGCGCATGTTGTTCCAGAGGTGAACGCCAAAAGGCTCCACACGCATCTCGTCGGTCTCAATGAGGGATACCGGACGGAAGATGCCGAAAGGCTGACTTCCCTCCGAGAAACCCCACTCGGAAGAGCAACCGCCACATACCCAAGGTGACTCTGTCTGCATGGAAGGATGGTCAACGGTTATCTGCAGGCTGTTACTGCCGTCGGTAAGTGCATCGGTGATATCAAGTGTAAAGACCGTTCTTCCCACCAGCTCTTTGGGGAAGGTATGACCATTCAGCGTAACCGTGGCATAAGTGCCCACACCCTCTAACTGGAGGAAGTAACGTTTTCCTGCTTTCTTTGTGGTTTGGAACACCTTATTATATATAGCCGTACCATGGAGATTACCATGACGCAGCTGCCGGTATCCGTAATAGTCGTCGAAGTTATGAGGAATGTTTACTTTTTGCACAACAGTATCACGGCCGGCAAGGCTCCGGGCCATCCATCCTGTATCAAGAGAAGTGATGGAACGGCGACCAGAGGGTTCTGGCAACGGGAAACGCACTTCCGAACGTCCCATCGGAATATTGGTGGCTACGGCGATGCCCCGTTGTCCGTCGTTGTTCACGGCACAGTAGAAATGATAGACCACCCCGTTGTGCTTCACCACATAGCTCTTATGGGCGAACATCTCATCGTATTTCTTGGTAGGCCAGATGAGATCTGGTCCTTCCCAATCGTACCAGTGAACCAGGTCACGGCTCACTGCGAAAGTATTGAAGGCATTGTATTCACGACCGGGATGATAGGCTGAGAAATAAAACATGACCCAAAGGTCACCCATCCTGACAATCTGGGCATCACCCGTGATGGTGCCATCACTGTCGTGGGCGAAGACAGGATTACCCTCATAGCGTTTCCATCGCTTCATATCCTTTGACAGAGCGATGCCTATGCGCTCTCCTTTGGGATGTGTCTCGTCTTTTCCTCCTGCATTGTAGAACATCACGAAAGGATACTGCTCCTTCCCTGTCACACGCTGCTCTTTGTCTTGGATCCAATAGATGGTGCTCTTATACTGAGTAAGATACTCCCACCACTGTGCATCCTTGTCGTTGTAACTCATCAAGGCTTTCGTTTGCGTGTCCCATTGATGGGCAGTGGTGATATCTCCCGTCGTGGAGGCCACACCAATACTCAAAGGAGCATTGACAGCTTCATAGCCCGTGCCAGGGCCACCGATATAGGTGAGGTAGTGTCTCCCTTTGTAGGCTTGCATCTCATAGGTTCCACCCCAATGGTAATCAATCAACGACGGGAAACCGCCGCGTTGGTTCTGATCCCACAGACGGAGACCATCGGAAGGGAAGGCAAGGATACGTCCGAGTGATTGCCAATGGAGCAGATCATCACTCTGGGCAAGCCATGTCTCGTAGCCACGTCCGTCGGTGCCGTCCTTACCGTCGTAGCACACGTAGGTCATATACCACTTACCACCCTGTTGAAACACTGTAGGACAGTCGAACTTATGGTAGTTGTCGGAAGGTGCCACCACCATACCATATTTATAAGGTGTCTTCACCTCGTCATAGATCTGCTGCATCTGCGCCTGCGTGATCTGCGCCGAAGCGGTAAGAGGGAAAAGAGCACCGGCCCCCACCATTCCTATGAAGGAGAAGACGGATCGTCTCAATATTGTCTTGATCTTTCTCAGCATTGATTGTACCTTTCTTTTTTTACTTCATAAACAACCAGTCCACTTCATCGCCAGCCCCTTGCAGTCCGACATCACGAGGTTTGATGTCTGATTCGGTGAAACCGGCAATCATGATGATGCCCTTAGGCAGGTTGATGACGTGATGACCTGCAGAGAAATGATAGGCATGGATATTTACAGGGGGCATTTGTAACATGCTGACGGCATTGGTCAGGATAGGTTCTGCCTGTCCGTATTCATTACCCGTGGCATCAATCTCCAGTTTCGGTGCTTTCGCCCACTTTTTATCATCATCTTGGAAGAAGCCGACAAGCATCTTCACAGGGCGCTCGCAGGTAAACTCTACAGATGTTCCTACGATACGCGTAGAGTCACGGTTCAGGACGAGAGCCTGGAGATTCCGCAACTCTGGTGCCAAAGAGTCAATTTTCGTATCTTCCCGTTTCTCAAAGAGCACTGCATCTTTGGATAAATGAACCACTTGTTTACCATCTCCGATCATGACCTGAGCAGGGACGGCTGGTTGGATCTTCACATTGCTTTGTTTGACAGGATGCTTCAGCTTCTCGATGTTGGCTTTCAAAGCATCCAACTCATCCTGATAAACTGTAGCCAGTTCACCCCATGTTTTCATTTTACCTCCGTCACCACCAACGGGTACACGTCGCTGAGCGGTCTGCATGGAGTTGGCATATAGGTATGAGGAATCAGCATAACTCACTAGTTCATGCCAGGAGTCCATGCTTTTCTCCAATAGCGGCACGGCCTTCTCCAAATAGCTGATATCCTTACTCCACTTATAGTTGAGCACCTGCTGGGCAGCCAGTACTTTATCATGAAACGACTGTGCGAATTTCCAATAGCAAAGCATATCTGTTGAGAAACGTAAGAACTCATCACTGTGCTTCTCTACATTCTGAACGGCAAAGATCACATTCCGTGCGGCATTGTTTCCATGCTCCAGACACTGTTCAATGATGTCCAAAGGCAGTTCACCGACATGGGGTTCTCCTTTCCATTCCTTTTCCACATACTCTATCAGTTTCTCACCCTGAGGACCGCAGCTTTCATAAAACCCTGGATAGATGGTGTATTTGTAAGGATTTACCAACTGCGACATTTTCATGCCGAGCAACAGGGTCTGGCGGTTACCCTCAGTAATACCGAATCTGCGAAGGAGCTTGGGGGCAATCTCACCACTTTCATTATATGCCTCTAATACCTGTTGAGCGGCATATCTGTCACGGATGCCATAATAGTCCATCAGCTCTCTGAGCCAATACTCGCTATCCTCTCCGCGGTCGCAGTTCCATGCATAGCGCCCCCAGGCTTTGTACCACATCCAGTCGCGGTCGATCTGTAACAGCCGCTCTCCATTGGGCAGCTTGTCGGCAGTATAGGGCCAATCCCAATAGGAGGCCTGCGGATACAGGTGCAGACCCTTTGAATGATGTACACGATGCATCGCCTGCACGGCTTTCTGTGTGAAGGCAGGACTCGACCATCGCCACGGTTCCAGATTGGCAAGGATATGTACATTGTCGATATGAATAGGTGCTGCGGCGGCAAGCATACGATGTGTCTCTCCCCAAGGGCCACCCGGTTCGTAAGTTGTCAGACTCTCTCCCGTATATTTGTTCATCGTGTAGATATTCGGATAGAGGGGCAGAGAGGCTTTGAGAACGGCAGGACCGTCGGTGTCGTGATTGCGAAGGATAATAGGCGGGGTATCGGTGCGCCCCGATGCTGCCAGTCCATCTTTGATGCCTGGGATGATAGTCTCGGTCATCCATTTGATGTCTGTGTCAATGCCCGACATGGCCTCACCAAGACATACCAGGAAACCCACCTTGGGATATTTCTCCACAAAGGAGGCGATTGACTTACGTGTGTAGTCGGCAATGAGTGGTGAGATAGGACGGTTGCGGTCTTGCGTCTTCAATCCGTAATGATCAGCAAAAGGTTTGCTGAGAATGATGTTGTAGAACATCTGTATCACACGGATGCCACGGCGGTCGGCCTCATCAACGAGGAAACCAAACATCTCCTGGTTCTTCTGCATAGTGACATCATCCACCTCCGGAGCAAAGGGATACTCCTTCAGCTTCACCAACGAGGCAAAGGGATGTCCGTTCCAAAGATACACCGTATTCATATTGTTCTCAGCAAGCAGGTCAAGATAGCGCAACCAGAGTTGCTTGTCGTAGAACCATGGAAAATTCTCGGGTGTATAGGGATATTCATAGACACGATGCCCTGGCAGATAGACTGTCTTTTGCAATCCGACACATGCTCCGCGCAGTTTCATCTGCGGCACTTCACTGAGGGTGGTCAGCGTACTTAGTGTCGGATCTTCTCGCAACAGTTCCTGTAACTTGTTTGCTCCATAGATAGCACCACTGCTGTCATTGCCGACAATACGGATTTTCTTCCCTTGACGGGTAATGGTAAAGCCTTCTGCCTCCCCCTCACTGCGGATTTCTATCGTGATGGTGTATTTCTCCCCGATGCCCTGCAGTCGGGTGGCTGCATATTCAGTCTGTGGACATACGGTCTTTACCTTTACCTTCCCTGCTATCGGCAGGACGGTCAGCAAGGCAAGTGTCAAAAAGAAATTCCTGTATCTCATATCGTTTTATATATTTTAGTAATTTGTTATTGTTATCGTTTGATGGGCGGGGATTACAATTTGCCGACCGCCAATGAGCAAGGTACCATGACCGCCATCACTCACGACCGTGATTTCCGTGGGTGTCATCCTGATGTGAATCTTTCCGAAAGGTGTGGGCACATCCCCCTCCATCCAGTCAAGACCCCCAAGTGTTGGTCGTACCACATATTCCCCATAGCCCGGTTTTGTGGGTTCCACACCGAGGAAATACCTTCCGATCAAATAGATCGGACTCGCCCCCCAGGCATGACAAAGGCTCTTGCCGTAAGGACGGCCATACATGGCGAGATGTTGTGCGCCCTGCTCTTCCGGGTTGTACTTCTCCCAGAACGAGGTGGCTCCCTCACGGAGCATACCTCCCCAGTAAGCTTTTATCTCCTGCAGCACCTGTGTCTGTAATCCGTCTTTGCAGAGCGTCTCCAGTTCGTAGAAACGCATATAGGGAGTGGTAATAGGATCTACTTCGGGGTTCAGCATTACGCTTTGCATGATCTCATGACGCTCCTCCTCATAAGCCAATCCGTAGAGGATGGCAAACATGTTGGGGAACTTGGTGATCTGCCTGTTCATCCTGCCATCCTCGATGGCATGATAGTATGCTTTTCGCTCATAGCTCCAGAAGGTCTGCTTAATCCTGTTGCGCAGAGATTCCGACTTCACCCGGTAGTTCGTTTTGATGCCCAAAAGTTTGGAGCAGATAGCCATCGTCTCCATCGCCTTCATGAGTAGGATCTGTTCGAAACACAAGGTACCGCGTTTATGCATGGGAAAATCCACCCAGTCAACGAAAATCCAGTCATCGGGTTGCCCTTCAGCCATACCCTCCTTATTCAGACGTCCTTCGACATAATCCATCAGTGTTACCATACGAGGCCACATCTCGCGTACGAAATCTAAGTCAGCTGTGTAAAGATAGTAGTCGTGGATCGACTTAAACCAGTAGAAGGTATAGTCCATGATGGTATTGATATGGGCTGTAACAGGGTCTTTTCCACGGAGCTGACGGATGGTGCGCTTCACACATTCGGTATCGAAACGGAGGTAATAGTTCATCAGATACGACTGGATGGCATCACCGCTCCATGTCCAACGATCGCGTTTGATGCCGTCCATGAAGAACTCACGGGTGGTGAGATCCATGGTGTAGGCAGCAACCTCCCATATCCTGTTGAGCTCGTCGTCAGAACAGCGGAAAGAGCCACTTGTCTTCATATCATGAGGAGCATATTCGTAATCCATTGAAACCTCCTCATAAGAGGCATCCTCTTCTTTCTCGATATAGACATAGCGGAAAGCCTTACTTTCCAGTATCCCGCCTTCACATAAGACATCAAGGGTCTCACAGTGTTCTCTATCCAATGCCTCTTCGGCACTTTCACCATAATAGATATGAAGACGTCCTTTCAGTCCTTTCACTTTCAGATAACCGAATGTCTCCTTCCCAAAATCATAGAGGGTGCCATTGGTTGTAATATCACGACAACAGGTGGGATGCTGTTCTTGTCGTTCAAGATGAAACTTTGAAGGAGGAGTCTCCATGTTGTTGAAGTTCCACGAGGCAGCAGGCACATAGATACCTGAGCCATGAGCAACACCATTCTCGTCGATCCAGATCTTGTCTTCATAAGTGACAAGCCAGGAAGAGTCTGTCTTGATGGTCTTCCCCTCAATGAACAGTGCGGGGGGCGTGGACTGGTTCCATATCTTCAGGTTCAGTTTGTGCTCTCCCGCAGGAATGGTGAACTGAGAAGCAGGGAACAGCAGTTTTCCATCAAGTTGGAAGTTGTACTGTCCTTCACAGACAATCGTGATGGTCTCCTCATGATCTAACACGAAAGACTTGGAGAATTCCACCGTCACATAGTGGCTGTCCTGTTTCCAAAACGGAGGAAACATGGCCCCTCGTTCCGTGCGACGGTTATTGAAGAGATTACCGAGCCATATCTCGAAGTCTCCGGGATACCATATCCATGAGGCGTGATTACTTCCTTCCTGCATTGTTCTTGATTTGATCGTTTACTTGTGGTCCGTTGTTCTCCCATACGTTACCAGGACCGTTGGCATTCTTCAGGAATTTTTCTGAGGGTGTCCAGTTGTCACGTAAGGTGATGTTCGAAGAACCTTCATCGGTATAGAGGTAGAACCAATGGTTCGGGTCATGAACGTAAGATGGTGTGGCTATGTCGCGCACAACATTCTCACTGATGAGGGTTCCGGGTTGGTTTCCAAGAGTGTAGATACCAGCACAGTCGTACATGTGCTGCGCATAGTTATAAATAAGATTCGCATGTACCTTATTGTCTTTCATGCAAATCAGGTCGCGGTTCCACCCCCATCCCAAAGAAATCCCTGTGTAAGAGACATTATGAATGGTGTTGTGTTCGATCGTGATGCCCGACACATAGCCTGCAGCAATCGCCACACAGCCCCAGTCCTCATTCGACACTCCATCAAACTCCGACTGTTCAACAACCTGTCCTGTACAAACCTCTCGGAAATCAGTAGGTGAATAAGGAAGATGTGTCTCCAGTCCTTCTGGTGAGAACGAGCCGCAGACATATCCATTCATGGCGATGTCGGTAAACAAACAGTTGGTCGTTGTGCCACGACGACAGGCGAGGACATAGTCAAGTCCTGAGCCACCTAAGTGTTCAAACCGGCAGTTATCAAAACTGATGTCTTCTGAGTAACGTAGTTCCACAGCCGCAGCAGCTCGCCCTAACCATCCTTGGTTGTCGAGTTTATGGTTATTAGGCCGATCGATAGAAGGTCTCAGTTTATAGGCCTCGATGAGCGGCATACCAGCCTGAAGAGGAACATGTCCTTGGTAGGATGGGCGCATCCACGTAGTATATGAGAATGTCACCCCTTCTACCATGATGTCTCGCACCGGGTGCTCTGCCGTACCGATGAACTGAACGAGTGTTTCCAGGACGGGTGCAACCACGGTCGTCTGATTCTTTGACGAGGGTAACAGTTCACCTTCCCGTGGCATATAATAGAGTTTGTGTGTACGGATGTCATGATACCACTCTCCCGGCTCATCTAACAGTTCCTTGGCATTGGTCAGATAGAAAGGAGAAGGATGCCCGGTATCAGGGGTCATCGGTGATGGCCAAGGATGTTCAAATTGCAGTTTCGCTTCGGGATCATGGAAGCGAATAGCAGCAGAGTCACCCTGGACAGTCACACTCTTGATGCGCAGGTTCGAAGTACACCACATCTCATGGAGCACCATCTCTGCATAAGGTGCCCGAAGGATCTTGGTCACCGCCTTCTTTGGTACCCACAACACACGCTTCTTCTTATCATAAGTCAGGATACGGTGCATCTG
Source organism: Prevotella sp. UBA3294 (assembly GCA_002361535.1). Lineage (GTDB taxonomy): Bacteria > Bacteroidota > Bacteroidia > Bacteroidales > Bacteroidaceae > Prevotella. Next base: position 14,789 of record DETG01000120.1, on the reverse strand, counting down.
TTCGAAGTCACTCACATCGCGGGCACGGATGGCTTTCTTTCCATTCACCCACAATTGTCGGAAGTCGATAGGACGACCGTTGAAGTCAGGGACATCAGCAACCCACAGCTTTCCCTCTTTCTTCCATGAACGGATAGCGATGCCACCCCCGATCACGGCATTCTTCCCCCGAATCGTCAGTCCGCTATCCTCAGGCCTTAAACGTAGGGGTTCATCAAGTTGGTAGATTCCTGCTGAAAGATGAATCGTCACCTCTGTAGCCTTACCAGTCCGCTTCAACTCCCTGGCATGCCTGATCATATCCGACAGGGACGAGTCTGGTGTAGCATACAGATCTGTTGCCCCAGTCTTGAGAGAAGGGAGGACAAGGAGGGAAAAGAGCAGCAGTCCTTTTCCCGTTACCTTATTAATATTAATATAGAAACACTTCTTCATCATTTCAATGATTGGTCTCCTACTTTCTGATGAGGTTCAGCCACAGACTCATATCCTGATTACCCCTGTTGTCCCAGGCATAGTATGGGATCAGCCTCACCTTCACATTCTTAGAAGGAGTGGCGGTCACCTCGCGATAGAGGGTGTGGTTGTTCCATTTCTCTTGGTTTAGCAGAAGAGCATCTCCTTCAAGTGCAATGAACTGGTGCCCTTCAATGGTCATCGGCTTCTCCTTCCACTGGATATCAGAAGGTATTGCAAGGTCACTGATACGATAGCCTCCCTCGATGTCTTGTCCTTCCAGACAATAAACGACAGGCCCACGTTTCACGGCCACTTGATTCTTGGCCTCTTCCACCAGGGGATTGGCCTCGATCAGACGAGGACGCATCTCGAAACTGATCTCAATGACATCCCCTTTCTTGAACTTTCTGGTGAGGATGGGAGAGGATACCACGGTCTCCCCATTCACCTGTAGGTCGTACTTACCGCACCACTCCGGGATATGGAATCTGACACAGGTGAGTCTTTTCGCTTTCTTGATCATCAGCTTCACCTTTCCTTCCCAGGGGTAGTTGGTTGACTGTTCCACTTCGAGGTCGCGGGTTTTCAGGATATTCTCTCCATAAAGATTCACAAACAAGGTATCACCAGAGAGAGAATAAGCATATTCCTGTGCTTGGCACAAGGTACGTGTCGTATTGGGCGGACAGCAGAAACAAGAGATGTAGTGCTGTCGTTGTTTGGGCCACCGCATGGTATAGGGGAACTCAGCCGTACGGCGCAATGCCTCAGTATAGAAATAGTCTTTGCCGTTCAGGCTTATTCCGCTCAGGATACCATTATAGAGTTCATTCTCTATGTTGTCGATATATTTGCTTTCCCCAGTCACCTGGAACATACGCCAAGAGAACAGCAGCATACCGATCTGTGCGCAGATCTCGTTATGGGCAGCCTCTTGCGGCAGCTGGAATTGTCGGCCATAAGCCTGATGAATCTGCTGAATACTGGGCTGGTCGTAGGTTGTGCCATCTGGTGACACACCGTCATAGAGTGCTCCGCAACCACCCATCAGATAGATCTTATGCTGAATAATGTCATCCCAGATTGCTGAGAGGTTCTTCATCAGCTGTGCCTCTCCCGTCTCTGCATAGAGATCGGCAACACCGGCATAGAGATAATTGGCCCTCACGGCATGACCCATTGCCTCATATTGGTCACGGAGCTTGTGACGGTCCTGATTATGGTCTTCCCCATTTTGCACACTGTCGCGAATCGCAATCAGTCCTTTTGCCAGGGTAAGGTATTTCTGGTCTCCTGTCTCCCTGTACATCTCAGCAGCTCCCATATAGTGTGACGGACAGATGGCATTACGTGACAGCTCTGCTGCATCATTGGTCAGGAAGTTGTAAAGGAAGTCAGCGGCCTTCCTGCCACAGTCAAACAAGGTAGTCTTCCCCGTGGCCCTTTTGTGTACGATGCCAGCAGTCATCAGATGTCCAAGGTTGTAGGTCTCGAAGTTCAGTCGTGAGGCAAAGGCTTTCTTATGATCACTGCCGATCTCGATACCGATGTTAGTATCGTCACCGGCATGACTGTCGATGCCTGCATTACGTTCAGAGATGACCACAGGAGTATGGATATAGCCATCGTTTCGCTGTGCCAAGGCCACCTGTTCGATGAACTTGTCCATCAAGGCATCGAGCTTAGGGTCTTTTGTTACGGCATAGACGGTAGCACAAGCCTCTAACCACTTGTACATATCCCCATCGTGGAAGGGAGGCCCATGATGTACACCTTCCACGGTTCCTGCTGCCACCTCGAAGTTTCGGAAGCCGTGCGACACATCAGGATCATTCCAGGTGTTCCACATATCCCAGATCGTCGTCTGACTCAGTACCTGGAACCTGTCACCCCAGAAGCCCCCTGTCCATCTCACGGCACCTAAAGGGGTATTCTTCATCTTCGCCTGCTGACTGTGACTCATATCCGTCAGTCCGCCTTGTGCCATCGCTGTGGTGGCGCAGCCTATCATCACTGCTATCCATAGTTTTTTCATAATTGTCCTCCTCTTGCCTTCACTCGCTTATACCATTCCTCACGTTCTTTTGTCAGGTCGTAGCCCCGTTTAGCCAGGTAATTGTTGATGCGCCCTTTGTATTTCCCGAACACCTCGTGTTTTTTCTTTGAGCTCTCAGCATCGACAGCCAGCTCTCGTGCTTCCTTCAGCCAGAGCAGGATCTGTGCCTTCTCCTCTTCTTTCAGTGATGGGATCATGTCACATTGTGCATCATAAGTTACCTTCACCACATTGTAGGTCATCACATCCTTCACGCGCTCCACCTCATGTGGTTTCAGGTAGCGTTGCAGATCGGCATCAAAACCGAAATGCGACCGGTAGAGTTTCGAGTCGCATTGAGCTTCGGCGATCTGTTTCTTCTCTCCGCCCTCCTTCTTGAGGGAGTCACGTTCTGCATAGATATCATTCAACTGGAAATAGCGGTTCGCAATGACATTGGTCACATTCTGTCCCATGACGGTCCAGGTGATGCCCAGCTCATCGGTCGCTTTCTGTGCCCGTCCAATGATTGTTTTCACATAGTCAGGGTCGCGCCCTTTGTCATTGAGTGCCACCTCGGGTTCGGGATAGCTGTTAAAGATCTCTTTCAGGTAACGCACATTATTACCATAGTTCATCTTCACATTGCGCACCATCTTCACATTCCTGCTGCGTTCCACAAAGAGCCATCCGCTCCACCCCATCTTGTCGAGCGTTTGCTTGATGGCGGGAACATTAAGTGCCGAGTCATTGCGCAGCCAAACGCCATCGGTGTTAGAGGCATGGATGGCGCAGATGTTCTTCTTCCCCAGTTTCTGCAAGTCCTCACAGATATCCACACCATTCTCAATGGCCGTCTGGAACTTATAGAAGATGGCAATGCCCTCACTCTTGATCTCTTTCAGCAGTCGCAGGTTCTCCTTGGCATCGAAAGGAGTGTCAAGACCCACCCGTTTGCCTCGTGCCTTCGCTGCCTCACCTATCTCATGGAGACGCTTCACGACGATGGCGCGTTTTGCCTTGTCGGTAGGCCAGTCGTTGCCGCTGCCTCCCAACGGGAGGAAGGCCACTTTCACGTCACCCATCTTATCCATGGTATCGAAACAGTCTTCCACCAACCGCATATAGGTATCTTTCTTGCTGAGATCCTGTGCATAGAAGCCGCTCATGGCAACGGCACCCACCCGGATACCTAAGCTGTCGGCAGTGTGCTTGAAGTGTGCGGCCTCCTTAGGGTCGCGCAGCTTATTGTCGAACATCTCCCGCTTGCCCAGCGATCCCATGTCCAATTCGACGCCGTCACAACCCAACTGCCGTGCCAAGTCAAACTCTCCCAACTTCTGGCGCTTCAATACCATCCAGTCACACACTCCCACCTGATATCGCTCTTGCGCCATCACGTCTCCCACTGTCAAAAATGACAGGATCACAATCCATAATCTAAGCATTCTCATATATAAGAGTTTATATATGATAGACGGCATGGCCCTCCTTTTGTACCTTATCGTAAAAAAAAACAGAGAAAAGTTGGTATATAACGGAATAATTCGTACCTTTGGAACGTGAGAAAGATAGTTTGGCTTTTGTTGTGTCTGCCCATGTTCTTGTTTGGCCAGTCGGATATGATCATCGAACACTACACCCAACAAGACGGCCTGCCCAACAACACTGTGTACAGCACCCTGAAAGGCAGTGACGGTTTTATGTGGATCGGCACATGGCATGGCTTGTGCTCATTCGACGGTGCCCGTTTTACCTCCTATCTCACCCGTACATCCCACCAGTCGGAGATCCCGCCGCAGAAAGTTCTCAGCATGGTTGACGACGGTCGCGGCTACCTGTGGCTCCGCAACGTGGATAACCGTCTTTATCTCTTCAATAAGCACAGCGAGCGTTTCCATGAGGTGTACAACGAGCTGAAAGATGTCTCACAGAATGTTCGTGTGATCAAGATTCAGCGCATGGACAACGGTCATGTACTGCTGCTCACCCGCAACAAGAACCTCTACGAAGCCTTTGTCAGCGACAGCGGAACGGTTAGGCTTAATAAGCTGTACGATGCCCGTGCCGATATCGATCCCACCACAATGAGACTGTTGCACAATGTGCGAGGAGAGACTGAGAACCGTGCTTTCTGGATCGGGATGGATTATCATATCGATGCCGTAGTGAAAGGGAGCCGTCCCCCTCAGAATATCGCCACCTTTACCGACAGTCAAGGAAAGATCTGGACGGAGGAGGCAGGACAACAGTTGGTATGCCTCGACCGTCAGACAGGCATGGAACATCGTTTCACCATCCCTACAGGGGAACGTATCACAGAACTGAAGTTCACCGACACCGGGGCAAATGGCCTCTTCGTCCTCCTGCCGACAGGTGATGTGTGGCGTTTCATGCCCTCGGCCCTCACCCTGCCGCCCACCCCTCTCACCTTTCCTCCTTCCACCCTCCACTTCTACGACCTTTATCGTGATGATGACGGACAGCTCTGGCTCTCCTCTACCGATGAAGGATTATATAAGGTGAGCTTCCCCCCTCGCAGCTTCCAGCTGCATTTGTCCGATTTCATCGCATCTTTCGACCACGACAACCGTGGTGTCAGGGCTGTCTTCCAACAGCACAACGGTGATCTGTGGACGGGGTTGCGTAATGGTATGCTTCTCTGTCTTGACGGAAAGACGATGAACGTGAAGAGCCGCATTGAGAAATCAGTGGGGAACATTTATCATATCATGGAGGACCGCAACGGGCAGCTCTGGCTTTCCACGAAGGGAGCCGGTCTGACACTGGCAGTGCCCGATGGCTCCGCACCCGACGGATGGCGCATGACCCATCATGTCAACAACCGTAACGACAAGTATTCCATCAACAGCGACCGCGTTTATTATACCTTTGAAGACAGTCAGCACCGCTTGTGGGTATGTACCTTCGGCGGCGGACTGAACTTGATGGAACGGAAAGGGAACCGATGGGTGTTCTACCATAAAGGGAATGTCTTTAAGAACTACCCGGCCTACGACCTCTACATGAGTGTCCGTTCCATCACGGAAGACCAGAACGGACGACTGTGGGTGGGCACCACCGACGGACTGATGAGCTTTGACGGTCATTTCAAGAATCCCGCGGATATCCAGTTCGAAATCTATCGCGACCCCGTAGTGGGGGCAGTGGATAGTGATATCTTCTCTCTGTTCAAGGACAGCCGGGGAGATATCTGGATGGGAACCTTTGGCGGCGGACTGAGCAAGCTGATGCGTTATGATGCGAAACATCATGTTCCCCAACTCAAGCATTATGCCTTTGATGAACAAGCCAACGGTAGTGTGATCTCCTCGATTGTAGAAGACCGGCAGGGACTTATCTGGCTCTGCACGGAGACCGCCTTGGCCAGTTTGGATACACGCTCCGGCTTTATTCGGCACTATGGACGGCAGTCGGGCTTCCCCGTGGTGACCATCGAGGATAACACCTCACTGTGTATGGGCGACGGACGGATCCTGGTGGGTTGTCGCGAGGGACTTCTCACCTTTAACCCACAGGAGGTGGAACAGGAGAACAGCAAGCGGCATGCCACATTCATCGTGGACTTCAAGGTACAGAACCGTGAGCTGTCAGACTTCGATCCGCCTATCTACGACGGCAGTATCCGCTATGCGAAGGAGATTGTGCTCAAGCATCATCAGAATATGTTCACCATCGAGTTTGCCACGCTTGACTTCCTGTCAAACGGCGACCTCTCCTATACCTATATCCTCGATGGCTACGAAGCGCAGTGGCATGCCAGCGGCAGTAACCGCATCGCCTCGTATGCCAATGTGCCACCGGGGAAATACCGCTTCCGTGTGAAGACAATGGGTGATGATGCTTCCGAGCGTGTACTGTTGGTGCGCATCCTGCCACCATGGTGGGCCACTTGGTGGGCATACTCCATCTATGCCCTGCTGTTCATCGCTTTGCTGTACGGGGCCTTGCGGTTGATCAGGGAGATGATCCGCATGCGCAACGAGGTATATATCAACGACCGTCTGGCCGAGTTGAAGATCCGCTTCTTCACCAATGTGAGTCATGAGCTTCGCACTCCGCTCACCTTGATCAAAGGTCCGGTGGAAGAACTGAAGAAAAGCGAGAAACTGAGTCCTACCGGCAAAGAGTATGTGGCACTGATAGACAGCAACGCAAGGAAGATGTTACAGTTGGTGAACCAGATCTTAGACTTCAGGAAGGTACAGAACGGGAAGATGAAGCTACGTGTTTCCTGCCTCGATCTGCGACAACTGCTGGAACGTTTCCGACACGAATACCGAATGTTAGCCGAGGAACGACGCATTGCCTTCAGCTTCGAACTACCCCAGGAGCCTGCCTGGGTATGGTGCGACGTAGAGAAGATCGGTGTGGTAGTGAACAATCTGTTGAGCAATGCCTTTAAATATACCTCAGAGGACGGTGCCATCCGAGTGGTCTTGGAGAACGACGAGGCTTCGCGGCGTTGCACCCTACGTGTGGAAGATGATGGGGCCAGTATCCCCGAGACACAGTTAGAGGAGATCTTTGAACGCTTTGCACAGGCTGAATCCTCTGGACATCCTTCCGACCAAAATCCTGGAGGCACAGGCATCGGACTCTCACTGAGCCGTGAGTATGTGAAAATGCACCAAGGACGTATCTGGGCAGAGAACCTGATGGAGGGCCATGGGGCTGCCTTCATCGTAGAACTGCCTACCGACAAGGAACATTTCGATGCCGACAGCACCGTGGTTTACCTGAACGACCAGTCGGCAGATGGTGTTACCCACAAGGAATACGCGGTGACAACTCCTGAGGATCTCTCCAACGAAGACCTTTCTTCACCCGTCAGTGATGCACCTGTCATCCTGCTCATCGAAGACAACATGGATCTCTGTCATCTGCTGCGGCTGCAGATGAAAGACCGATACCAGCTGTTTGTGGCACACAATGGAGAGGACGGTCTGAAGAAAGTCTATCAGTATCATCCCGATGTGATTGTTACCGACCTGATGATGCCGGGTATCGACGGACTGGAGGTGCTGCGCCGGGTACGCCATGACTTCTCCGTGAGTCATATCCCAGTGATTGTCCTTACGGCAAGACAGGGAGATGACGTACATAAATTGGCACTGACAACAGGGGCAAACGCATACATCACCAAGCCGTTCAGCAGCGAGATCCTGATGGCCAGGATCGAGCAGCTGTTAGAAGAGCAACGTATCTTCCAGCGTAAGATGACCTTGGGGGTAAACGACAAAACGGCAGGAGAGACTACAACAGAAAACAAGAACGAGGATGCCTACGAGCAACATCTCATCAAACAGGATGTGGAGTTCGTACAACGTATCCAACGGATCATCGAGGAGAATCTGCAAGATGAGGATTTCCGTATCGATAACTTAGCCTCCGAGATGGGACTCAGCCGCAGTGCGTTCTTCAAGAAACTGAAGAGCCTGACAGGCTTCGCACCCGTAGATTATGTCAAGGAGATCCGCTTGGTGAAGGCCCAACATCTCATCGAAACAACAACTCTCAACATCACGGAGGTGGCATACGCCGTGGGCTTCCGTGATGCCGGATATTTCACAAAGTGCTTCCGACAGAAATACGGAACCACTCCGAAAGAGTACAGGAAAAGAGAACAATGAGGTTTTACTCTCAGTTTACTCAGCGGGACCGCTTCTCCCGTCGCTCTTTCACTAAGGTAAGCTCGCCCCATCAAAGGGGCGGCTTTAAGGATCATTTTCCGTTTATTCCGTTGTTTCTCTCTTTTATTATTCTACGGACTTTAAGGACTTCAAGGACGATCAGCCGTACAGGCTGATTAATTTTTCCGTGATTTGGCTTCCACTAAAGCGCCGATTTCCAATTCCGTGCTTTTTCTCTCCGCTTTGCTTTGAGTGACCTTTGGTTCTGTGTGAAATATTGATTTTCTCTAGCTTTGCCGAAGATACTCTCGTTCGGGAATAAAAACAAAAA
>DETG01000120.1:0-6257 GCA_002361535.1 Prevotella sp. UBA3294 | reverse complement strand
TCCTTACCCTCCTGTCAGTGCTTGCACTCTTTGCCTGCACCGACCGCCGCTACCCCACAACGTTGGTGGCAGCCGACAGTCTCTGTGCCGTCAATCCCGACAGCGCCCTAAGCCTGCTCACCCAATACAAAGACTCCATCCAGACGGCATCCAAGGCCCACCGCATGTACTACCACCTGCTGCTTGCCGATGCCATGAACAAGGCCTACGTAGATATGACCACCGACAGCATCCTCAAGGAGGTTGCCGAATACTACGACCGCCACGGCTCTCCCAACGAGCAGATGCGCGCCCACTACCTCCTCGGCTGTGCCTACCGCGACATGGGCGAGGCACCCATGGCACTGCAGTGCTATCAGGATGCGGTGGATAAGGCTGACACCACCAACCATGAGCACCTCCGTATTCTCCTGAATGTGTATAGTCAGATGGCAGAATTATACCATTTACAAGACCTTCCAACAAATGAAATTGAATGTAGGCTGACCAATCAGCGTTATGCTTTAAAACTCAAAGATACATTACGCTATGTTAGGAGTTTTGAACTGATGTTAAAGGCTTACTATTTGATGGGAGACACTGATAAAGTTATTAGTCATGCAGAAAAGGCCAGATATTTATACCATGTCCATCGTGCTCCCGAAAAGGCTGCCGCTGTTTGTAACATATTAATCGATTTATATGTTAATCGTGGAAGACTTGTTGAAGCCAGACAATTAATGGATGAGTTTGAGAATATATCTGGCTTGTTTGATTCCAGAGGGCATATTACGAAAGGCCGTGAGATCTATTATTATATAAAAGGAGAATACTTTCTTCAGCAACATATACCAGATTCTGCTGAGTACTATTTCCGCTGGCTTCAACATAAAAGCCGCTCATTGAATGACACAATAGGAGCTTGTAAAGGACTGATGGACCTTTACCAACAGCTTGGAATAGCAGACTCCTCTGTAAGATATTCCCAACTCTATGCCAAGGCTCTCGACCGTCAGTCCTATATCCGACAGACAGAGACCGTCCATCGCATGTCTCAGCTTTACGATTATCAGCGCAGCCAGAAGATGGCAGCAGCAGAGAAGCGTTCTGCCGACCGTGCCAAATTCATGTTGGCAATGGTGTTGGCAGGTGCGATTCTCTGTCTGATATGGTTTACACGTTACAGGAACAACGAGCAAAAGAGGAAACAGGAAGCTATTGCAGAGTATCAGCACAACCTCTGTACTCTGGATATTATGACCGAAGAAACTCAGCAGTTGAAACAACACGAGGAGGAATACAAGACCTTGATAGAAAAGAAGGAAAAGGAAATAAATGCACTTGAGCAAAAAATAGGAGAATATCAACGGCTTCATAATCCCCTGAGCAAGGTCATCGAGAAACATCCCGTCTATCTCCGTTTCAAGGGCAACGTAGCAAAGGGTTCCATGCCATCAGTTTCTGAGTGGCAACAGCTGCTTCACATCACTGAGGAGCACCTGCCAGAGTTCTACGGGTGCCTTGAACAGTGGAAGCCGTTCCTGACCGAGAAGGAATATAAGTTGTGCATCTTGGTCCGTCTTCACGTGCCCCCTTCTTCTATAGCTGCCTTACTTCAGGTTGCACCATCCTATGTCAATAAACTCCGCATCAAATTGTTGAAAGAACTTTTCAACATCGAAGGGCGTGCTTCCGAATTCGACCAGCGCATCCAGAGGATGTTCTGAATCCAAGCGGTGAAAAATCAGGTGAATCTTACAGAACCCCCTTAAACACGGCATTTTAGAGGCTCTGGTGAAAAATGAGGTGAAATATTACCTCATTTTTTGCGTCTCTATTTACACATATTCTTTTATCTTTGCCCCGGTAATATACATATAAACATGAAACCTATGAAACAGAAAAACGAATTTAAGGTCAAGTACCTTCTTAAGGGTGTTCTCATCCTCTTGTTTATTGTTGTGGGAGAAGTTTTTGCTTCTGCAAAGAACTGTGATGGCATCGAGCAAGTTACATTGAATGTAAAAGGCGTTGACCCGACTCAGGGGAATGGCGAAGAATCCCGTGCCCCCATGCAGCCCCCTCATGTCTTTATCGATGGGCACACCTTGTTAATGCAATATGTGCCGTTCGATGTGACATTGGAGATTCTTGACGGCAGCGGCTCCGTGGTATATACCACCTTTGTTGCCGCCTACACACCCTCCGTCACTCTGCCTTCTACCCTCTCTGGTGACTACCAGATCCGGCTCATCGAAGGATACTGGTATTTCTACGGGTGGATTCATCTGTAAAACAATCAGGGGCTAATGAAGGAGGAACCGCTATTAATCTCAATTAAAATTTTTGATAAAAACAAAACCGATGAAACAAAGTCATCTGATCTTTTTTCTTTTGTTATTTTTCTGCCAGAATATAAATGCTGACGACTTCTTCTACTATTGTAGCGGTAAGAAGGTTCCATTAGCTGTTAAGAAAAATCAAGTAGTTATCCTGATTCCTATAACATATAACCAAAGCCCAGATCTTGAGTCGACGGAAACCCTAGATGTCATAGAAGACAACTACTACACAATCCTAAACAAAGTATCCACAAATGAATTAGATGATCAGGATGATTTGTATGAGAGGGCGCAGGAAACATATATGGATGACAGCCAGATTAATATCTTGCCCTGTTTTATGTCGGAGGACGGTGCAGATTTGATTGCCACAAACTACATCAATATCAGACTGAAGGAACTGAACGATATAGGCACGCTGAAAGAAATGGCCGCCCGATATCATCTGAATATTGTCGGTCAAGACAAGTACCTGCAGAATTGGTACACACTATCAATTACTCCAGAAACCCGCATGTCACCACTACTGGTCGCCAATACATTATATGAGACAGGACTGTTTTCAGAGTCTTTACCCGATCTTTCCTCTCAAATAAGCACAGAAGGGGTAGTTTCAACACTTGATCCTTATTGTCCCAATGACCCAGATGTGTCAAAGCAATGGGGAATTTTCAAAAACGAAGACAGTGGATATGATATTAACCTTTTCGGAGCATGGGAATATGCAACAGGGAAAAATGTCCGGATTGGGATTTTTGACACAGGCATTGACTCTTCCCATCATGACCTGATTGCAAACATGGATAGCAAATGCTATGATTGTGAAACAGGAACTGCTCAAGCCCTACTTTACAATGAGCATGGAACACACTGTGCTGGAATTGCCGCCGCCACGGCAAACAACGACTATCAAATAGCGGGAGTTGCCACAGAAGCCACCCTCATTCCTATCTGTAAGAATTTTGATACGAAGAAAGAAAACAGTGGTATGAAGATTGCCGACGGCTTCAGTTGGGCATGGAAAAATGGTATTGATATCATTTCCTGTTCCTGGCATTTGAATAATCAGCACCCCGCAGTTGTTGAAGCCATCGATTCTGCCTTAATATATGGAAGAGGTGGAAAAGGATGTGTTATTGTATTTGCTGCGGGTAACCAGTCTAAAGACCAGGTTTCATATCCTGGCAGTAGCCGACCTGACATCATTACAGTAGGTTCTATTACGAGCAGTGGATCATTGTCGTATTTTTCTAATCATGGGACGGGTCTTGATGTCGTGGCTCCAGGATCAGACATTTTGTCAACTTTACCAAACAACACACAGGGATATAAAGACGGAACGTCCATGGCATGTCCTCATGTTTCTGGAGTTGCCGCCTTACTTTTAAGCAGGAATCCAACACTTTCTCAACAACAGGTTGCTGAGGTTATCTGTAGTACAGCACGGAAAATCAGGGAACCCTTTGTATATCTGAAAGAATATGGCACATGGGATCAAGATTATGGCTATGGACTGATTGATGCGGAGAGTGCCGTTTTAGCGGTGTCTGATCCTGATAACGGAGAGACAACTTCCATGAGCACACCAAGAACAGACCTTATCTCTATAGAGAAAACAGGTCGTATGGTAAGCATACGTTCTGAAGTACCCGTAAACGGATACACCATATTCGGACAGAATAGTGTTATCATAGACAGGAAAACAGTACAAAATACTATCGGAAACGTCATCAAGTTACCAATATACTCAAACGACATGATCATCCTTGTTATTCAAACCGAAGCAGGGAATATCGTGAGAAAAATTAAATAACAACTATTGTACTCTGTCAAAAACATAATTATCATGAGAAAACCATACCTCCTTTTATTTGTTTTGATCTGCGCAGCTCCTATATTGGCACAAGACATCAAGAGCCTGAGCCTGTCACAGACAGGCTGTCTTCCTACTGGATCCGTTTCCGTTGTTGACAACACGCTTTATGCAGCTACGACGCAAGGAATCATGAGCTTGCGGCTGGAACCACAGGGCAACTGGGAGACTTGGCAGTTTGGTGGTGAATACGTCAAGAAGATGGTGTTCAACGGAAACGGCTGCATGGTGTTGCTAAAAGACAAAAATGAGTACATCACCGGGAAGGCCAACGACCGCCTGATGATATCAACTGACGGTGGTTCCACATTTCACGATGTGACTGGAGAAGGCATTTTAGGCACGAACGGAGTTAGCGTGTGGGGGGTTGCGGCTTGCCCTGGTCATGAAGAGCAATGGATGTGCTCCACGGACAAGGGACTGTTTGAGACAACAGACGGGGGGGCAATCTGGACAAAACTTACTGACATCAGCGACTCGTTCATTGCCTACAGTCCGCAAGACAGCCAAATACGTTACATGTGTGGCTCGTCTGACGGCTTCACAGGAACGGTGTATGTCAGTAGAGACGGAGGAATCCACTGGACATACTTCAGTACAGATAATTTTGACGATGCTGTTCATAATATAGATTTCCACCCCCGGAATCCTTCCACCCTCTGTTACGGGAGTTGGTACGCAACGGGGGTTTCCACAGACTACGGTGACACATGGCAAGTACATCCTCTGCCCACCACACCCAAGCATCAGGGTGGGCTAATCATGTTCGACCGTGACAACGGCGATATGCTGTATTATATATTTATGAGTCAGGGAACCATAGTACTGAGGCAGTCTGATAACTATGGGGAAGAGTGGTTCGACTATGCCACATTGGCTGGTATTGAAGGGGAGGAAGGAGGATGGGCTTTAGATATGGTACAACAGGGTAGGAAGCTGTACTTCTCCACTCGGCATGATGTCTATGTGGCCAATCTCGGCATACCATCAGGAATTAGACAGACCATTCAGACGGATGATAATCACAATACACACACCTATGACGTAAATGGTATGCAGATTCCTTGTCAAATACATGGGGTGTATATCCAGAACGGCAGGAAAGTGGTGGTGAAGTGATTCCGGCTTTTCCATTCATCCTGTCCGTTCCGGCCCTTGGGAGTTTTTTCCGATTTCCGAATCGGCAAATAAGTCCTCCTTTCATGCAAGATTATGACCTTGTCTGTGTTTTATTAGTACAATCAAAAAAGAACGGCGTTGGAGAAAAGTATTTAATTACGGATAAGCATACTTTACTATGCTTATCCGCCTGTCCGAAAATGATATTAACTATGGCCTCCACGATTTTAATACTGTTAGCTATGGTTTTTGTTGGGTGTCATGAAGATAAAGAAGATGATGAATCTTACAAAGTGTTTCTTGACAACATAGAAGTTCCCTACCATCCAAAGAGTGTTAATGACATTCCTGATTGGCTTCAAGACAAGGTGAAAAGGGGTGAAATCGCAATGATATGTCAAGGATCATACAAAGCTCAGCCCGTATACAATTTCCATTACACTTATGCTTCCCATGTAGGAGGGAATTATGATAAGGATGGGCAACTATTGGATGTCTCAACTATTGATGTCCACAACTGGGTATGCATATATCTTATATATTTTGATGTTAACTTAAATAAATTTGAAAGATGAATAAGATAGGTTTCCTTATATTATTTATATTTACATGTGAAACAATTGGAGCTCAGAAAGGGTATGAGTTCCCATTCACGCAAGGTGATGTGAAATGGAAATCATTCAGATCCTCAGGAGAAAGACTATCTGCCTTACAGATACCAAATGACATTTTGGCAGGAATCACGACCAAAGAACTGTTGATCACATGCCTCGAATCCGTAATATCCGAGGCGGAGAGGTTACGTTTCGTCGATGGCGGTCAAGGTAGAGTGGCATTGTGGCGGTTGGGGTTGTGTTTTTTCTGAGAGATGAGACAAATCCCTTTGAGATATAGGACAAAGAGGAATGAACTTAGTTACTGACCCCACCCCTGCCCTCCCAAAG
>DETG01000008.1 GCA_002361535.1 Prevotella sp. UBA3294 | reverse complement strand
AACCAGAATGCCTACGATGCCATCAGTGTACATGGAGGTTCGGGCTTCATCATGGAATACAAGAGCCAGCGCCTCTATCGCGACGCCCGCATCTTCTCCATCTATGAGGGAACCACCCAGCTGCAGGTGGTGGCTGCCATCCGCTACATCACCAACGGCTTTATGCTGACGAAGATCAAGGAAATGGTGGAAAGTGAAGAGTTAAGAGTGAAGAGTGAAGACGGGTTGTTGAGTGAAGACGAAAAATTTGCTGCCGCCCTTCTGGAGCGTGTCAAGAAGCTCATCCCCATCTACGAGGATGCGCTCAACTATGCCAAGAGCCTCAACGATCAGGATGCCTTCGACTTCCTGGCCCGTCGTCTCTACGATATGACTGCCGAGCTGGTAATGTCGCTGCTCATCATCCGCGACGCCGCCAAGTGTCCCGAACTCTTCGAGAAGAGTGTCAACGTGTATGTTCGCATGACCGAAGAAGACGTTTGCGGCAAGTCAGCCTACATCAAGAACTTTCAGGCAGAGGATCTGAACAGCTTCAAGGCTGTGGATACTCCTGCAGAAGCATAAGCTATTTCGATGATGTGGTTGTGTCTGATGGCACAGCCACATCATCTTTCATTTATTCAGCAATTACTAAAATGAAAAAACTACTATTACTAATCTGTTGCCTTTTCGCACTAAATGCTGCAGCCCAGAAAAACGTGTACAAGTTTCAAGTAGTGAACGATGAAGGCAAGACCGTTTCATTGAAAGCCTATAAAGGGAAGGTGTTGCTCATCGTCAACACGGCCACGAAATGTGGGTTCACACCACAATACAAAGAGTTGGAAGCCCTCTATGAAAAGTACAAGGATCAAGGATTGGAGATTCTTGACTTCCCCTGTAACCAGTTTGGTAACCAAGCACCTGGTACGATTGAAGAAATAAAACAGTTCTGCACAGCCAATTTTGATGTTCACTTTCCCCAGTTTGACAAGATCTCAGACATCGAGGCCGCCATCAATACGCTTCTCCGTTGAGAAACACCTGTCGGATCAACGGCTTTGTATAGGCATACGGGATATATTCGAGCGACGGTATCGGCTCCGTGATCAGGAAGTTTGCCACTTTTCCACGAGTGATAGAGCCATAACGGTCGCTCAGTCCCATGGCACAAGCACTGTTCAACGTTGCGGCATTCATTGCTTCACCGGGTAACAGTCGCATCTTGATACATGCCAATGATACCACAAATTTCATATCACCCGAAGGGGTAGAGCCTGGGTTGTAATCGCTGGCAAGGGCCACGGGCAATCCATGCCCTATCATTTTACGTGCTGGGGCGTAGGGCATGTTCAGGAAGAAGGAAGTTCCAGGAAGGACAGTAGGAATCGTATCCTTCCCCATCTCCTTCAGCAGACAGATATCACGGTCGGTCATACTTTCCAAATGATCCACAGATAGGGCATGGCAACGTACCGCTGCTTCCACGCCACCGCTATCATCCAGTTCCTGTCCATGGATCTTACCACGCAGTCCCCATTTGTCTCCTGCTTCCAAGATACGGACAGTCTCTTCATAGGTAAAGAAGCCCTTGTCACAAAAGACATCAATATAATCGGCCAGTCCTTGGCGTCCCACCTCCGGAATCATCTCATTGATCACGAGGTTCACATAGTCTGCCTGCTTCATACCACGAGCCACTGCATGTGCGCCAAGAAATGTTGAGACCACCTTGATTGGGGAGGTTTCGCGGATACGGCGGATGACCCGCAGCATTTTCAGTTCATCCTTGGTGTTCAGGCCATAGCCGCTTTTGATCTCCACGGCCCCAGTACCCTTACGGATGATTTCCTCAACGCGCTGCATGGCCTGTTGGTACAATTCCTCCTCTGACCGTTCATGCAACCTGTCGGCGGAGTTCAGGATCCCCCCACCCCGTCGTGCTATCTCAGCATAGCTGAGGCCTCGGATCTTATCCACGAACTCCTGTTCTCTGCTGTCAGCATATACCAGATGCGTATGACTGTCACAGAACGATGGCAGCAGGGCACCCCCTTGAGCATCCACGACATCGGCGGTATCCCCAACTATCACCTGCTGTTTCGACATCTTACCGAAATCCTTGATCATCCCGTCCTCTATCAGCAGCCATGCATCTTTGAGCATATCAACCTTCTGCATGTCATCGCCACAGAGGCATCTCGTTTCCTCATCCTGGATGCCTGCCAAGATTCCGATATTCTGAATCAGTGTCTGTTTCATGACTCACCTTTAGGACTATGTTTTCGTAGGAATGTCACGGAACGTTCGATGTGTGGATACATCAGTTCATCGTTAAGGATGAAGGGTACCACCTTACGGTATTCATCATGCAAGCGCACCAAAGCAGGAGATGATCTCAGCGGAAGTCGGAAATCCAGAGCCTGTGCTGCATTAAAAAGTTCGATGGCCAGTACCCGTTCTGTATTCAGGATCACCTTATATAATTTAATAGCGGCATTGGCACCCATCGACACCAAGTCCTCCTGATCCTGACACGACGGGATGCTATCCACCGACGAGGGCATCGCCAGCGACTTATTAAGGCTCACCACCGAGGCTGCAGTATATTGTGTGATCATGAAGCCGCTGTTCACGCCGGGATTTGCCACGAGGAAACTGGGCAGTCCCCGTGTGCCAGACACCAGACGGTAGATCCTTCGTTCAGAGATATCCGCCAGCTCACTCATCGCGATGGAGAGGAAGTCGATAGGTAAGGCGATGGGCTCCCCATGGAAGTTTCCTGCCGAGATGATCAGATCCTCATCAGGACATACCGTGGGGTTGTCGGTTGCCGAATTGATTTCTATGTCGATCACCGATTTCACATAGCGGATGGTATCCTTCACTGCGCCATGAACCTGCGGCACGCAACGGAACGAGTAAGGATCCTGCACATGTGCCTTGATGGAGTTAATGATCTGGCTCCCCTCTAACAGTTCACGCAAACGCTTAGCGGTCTCAATCTGTCCTAAGTGCGGACGCACCACATGCACGGCATGGATAAAGGGTTCGATGCGCCCGTCAAAGGCATCCAACGACATGGCAGCAATAGTATCAGCCCAGTCGCTCAGACGTTGTGCCTGTAGCAGCGACCATACTGCGAACGCACTCATATTCTGTGTTCCGTTCAGCAGGGCCAGCCCTTCCTTGGATGCCAACAGGATCGGTTTCCACCGTTTCTTCCGTAACACCTCAGCACCAGGCATCACCTTCCCCTGATATTCCACCTCACCGAGTCCTACCAGTGGCAGACACATGTGGGCCAATGGCACCAGGTCGCCAGATGCGCCTAATGATCCCTGTTTATAAACCACAGGATAGATGTCGTTGTTAAAGAACTGGATCAGCCGCAGCACGGTATCCATCTTACATCCCGAATAGCCGTAGCTCAGCGACTGGATCTTCAGCAGCATCATGATCTTCACGATGTCGTTGGGGACACGTTCACCTGTCCCACAGGCATGCGACTTGATCAGGTTGATCTGCAACTGTGCCAGGTGGTCTTTTCCTATACTCACATTGCACAGCGATCCGAAACCAGTGGTCACACCATAAATCGGTTCACCGTTACGGTCGATTTTCTTGTCAAGATAGGAACGGCAGCGACGGATACGTGTCTTGGCATCTTCACTGAGTTCCAGTTTATAGTTCTGGTAGATAATTTCGCCGATGCGCTCAATGGTGAGGTGTTCGGCAGAGATTTGATGTATCATACTCATAGGTTCATCGTTTACATGATAAGTGTTCCAAAAGAGAGTCGTCCACAAGATTGGGCATGGTAACCACCAGCTGCGGCGTGCGTTCCATCTCCCTGCGTATAGCATCCATGGAGCCCGCATTACGAGCCCACGAACGACGGGCGATACCGTTGTTCACATCCCAGAAAAGCATCTCACGGATATGACGGGCACTGTCATCACTGCCATCGATCACCATACCGAAGCCGCCGTTGATCACTTCACCCCATCCTACGCCGCCACCGTTGTGAATGCTCACCCACGTAGCGCCACGGAAAGCATCACCGATCACGTTCTGTACAGCCATATCAGCGCAGAACTGCGAGCCGTCGTAGATATTACTCGTCTCGCGGAACGGTGAGTCGGTTCCGCTCACGTCATGGTGATCACGTCCTAACACCACAGGTGCCTTCAGCTCTCCCCGTCGGATAGCCTCATTGAAAGCCAGTGCAATCTTTGTGCGACCTTCAGCATCGGCATAGAGGATACGTGCCTGCGAACCCACCACCAGATGGTTCCTTCCAGCCTCCTTGATCCAATGGAGATTGTCGGCCAATTGTCCGTGAATGTCAGCAGGAGCCGTTTTCATCATCTCCTCCAGCACCTCGGCGGCCAGACGATCGGTAAGGGCCAGATCATCGGGATCCCCCGACGAGCATACCCATCGGAACGGTCCAAAGCCATAGTCGAAGAACATCGGTCCCATGATATCCTGTACATACGACGGATAGCGGAAGGTGCCATCGTCCTTCAGGATATCGGCACCGGCACGGCTCGATTCCAACAGGAACGCATTGCCGTAGTCGAAGAAGTACATACCTTCAGCGGTGAGACGGTTGATGGCAGCCACCTGCCGTCGCAGTGATGCCTGCACCTTCTCCTTGAACAGGACAGGGTCATCAGCCATCATCCGCTTCGACTCTTCCAATGTCAGTCCCACAGGATAATAGCCACCAGCCCACGGATTATGGAGGGACGTCTGGTCACTACCGAGATCCACATGGATATGTTCATCGGCCAATCGTTCCCAAAGATCCACCACATTACCCACATAGGCCATAGACACCACCCTTCTCTCAGATACAGCCTGCCGGATAGCAGGAATCAGTTCATTCAGATCAGTATGCAATTCATCTACCCATCCTTGGTCATAACGTTTCTGCGCTGCCTTGGGATTGATCTCTGCCGTCACGCTCACCACCCCGGCAATGTTTCCTGCTTTAGGCTGAGCACCACTCATACCGCCAAGACCAGCAGTCACAAACAGTTTCATGTTCTCACCCCCAACCTTGCGTGCGGCATTCAGGACGGTGATGGTAGTACCGTGAACGATACCCTGCGGACCGATATACATATACGATCCCGCCGTCATCTGTCCGTACTGGCTCACTCCCATCGCATTCATACGTTCCCAGTCGTCGGGCTTTGAATAGTTGGGAATCACCATACCATTGGTCACCACCACACGAGGCGCATTGCGATGAGAGGGGAACAGTCCTAAGGGATGACCGCTATACATCACCAACGTCTGCTCATCGGTCATCTCACTCAGGTATTTCATCACTAAACGATACTGTGCCCAGTTCTGGAAAATGGCACCATTCCCTCCGTAGATAATCAGTTCATGAGGATGTTGCGCCACCTTCGGGTCGAGGTTGTTCTGTATCATGAGCATGATGGCAGCAGCCTGCCGTGAACGGGCGGGATAGTCATCGATAGGACGTGCGTAGATCTCATAGTCAGGACGATAGCGATACATGTAGATCCGTCCGTATCGTCTCAGTTCCTCAGCAAACTCCGGTGCTAACTGAGCATGCAGATGCTGTGGGAAATAGCGCAGTGCGTTCCGCAGTGCCAGTTTCTTCTGTTCGGGTGTAAGGATATCTTTGCGTTTCGGCGCATGGTTAATGTCCTTGTCATAAGGTTTGGGCTCGGGCAATGTATCGGGGATGCCTTGGCGTATTTCTTTTTGGAATAGATCGTTCATAAGATGGTTAGTTTTAATAGATACAATAGATATAATAGATAGGATAGATACAATAGATAAAATAGACAGGATAGATACAATAGGTATAGTAGATTGAGCGTTTCGTCTGTATGATGATTACAGTTTCTTCTCTACCATTGCCATGATTTCCTGTTCGGCATCATTGGCCTGAGCAATGAGGGTATTGGCTTCTGCAATCAGCGCATCGGCCTGCTGACGGTCTTTCAATGCCCCAGCATTGATCTTCACATTCAAGCCGGCCCCCAGCACAGCGGCACGGGCAGCCAAGGCACCCACACCTGCATCACTCACACTGTTGGGATTACCCTCCAGTGCCATGGTCTTACACAGTTCGAACACCTGGAACGCTGTTTTCATCGTTCTCAGCGGCACCTGTGCAGCATGAAGGGTAGCATTCTGGATTGCCTGTGCACGTGCAGCCTTATCCTCCTCCGTCTTCTTGGGTAAGCCGAAAGCTGTCATGATACGGTTGAATGCCTCGGTATCCTCATCGACGAGACGCAGCAGTTCGCTCATCAGTGCCTGACCTTTGTCTGCCCATACAGCGAATTCGCCACATCGTTCATCCCATCCAGCCTTATGTGAGGAGAGGTTTGCCACCATGGCACCGAGGGCAGCCCCCAGTGCTCCCATATAGGCAGCAATGGTCCCACCGCCGGGGGCAGGACTTTCGCGTGATGTCTCCTCGGCGAAGGCTTTTACGGTAAGGTCAACCAAATCCTTGCGATCTCCCTTCTCTGCATCCTCTAACATATATTCGATCACCTTCTCCCGTGGGTTGAAAGGTTTCAGGTCATCGAGTCCCATCGACTTCACAGCAATCTTGATAAGATCCTCTTCGGGGATACCCGTCGAACGGTTCTGTTTTTGCAAGAAGTACCGTCCTGCATCGATGAGTGTCTTCTTCGGAACCAGTCCTACAATCTCTGTGCCCGTCACACGGATGCCCCTGTTCTGAGCGCACCGGCACACCTCATCAAAGGCCACATGCAACGGTGTGACGTTCAGGTTTGTCATATTCATCGACACTTGGGCAATGCCGTACTCATCGATATACCATCCTATAGCCTTCGTACATTTCAGTGTACCCGGCTGCATGATCGTGTTACCCTTCTCATCTTTTTTCGGTTTACCCGTGATGGGATGCCCCTCACGCACGGGTCGTCCTTTTTCCCGCACATCGAAAGCAATGGCATTGGCCCTGCGGGTAGAGGTTGTATTCAGGTTATAGTTCACGGCAATGAGGAAGTCGCGTGCTCCCACAGCGATACACCCTGTCCGTTCGATTCGTTCATAGAGTTCACCGGCAGCAACAGGCAACGGTGCCTTCCCTTCAGGCATGAAGTCAGGCTGTTTCCCCTCAGTGGTCAGTTTCTCAGCCAGCGCTTCATATTCCCCCTCACGGCATACGGCCAGGTTTTTCCGCTCCGGCGTATAGGCAGCAGCCTCATAACAATAGCAAGGGATAGCCAACTCATGAGCGATGCGTCCGGCTAACTGTCGTGCCAACGCGGCACACTCCTCCAAGGTGATGCCCGCCACTGGGATCAGCGGTAACACATCGGTGGCTCCCATACGGGGGTGCGCCCCATGATGCTGTCGCATATCAATGAGTTGTCCGGCCTTTGCCACACTGCGGAAGGCTGCT
Organism: Prevotella sp. UBA3294; assembly: GCA_002361535.1. Taxonomy (GTDB): domain Bacteria; phylum Bacteroidota; class Bacteroidia; order Bacteroidales; family Bacteroidaceae; genus Prevotella. The sequence goes on along the minus strand of DETG01000008.1, from coordinate 322 downwards.
TCCACCACATCGGCAGGCTCCCCTACGAAGGTTACCACCGTTCTGTTTGTAGCTTCCCCCGGATCAACATCCAAAAGTTTGACGCCCTTCACCGACTCGATTTCATCAGTGATTTGCCTGATAACGTTCATATCGCGTCCCTCACTGAAGTTAGGTACGCACTCGATAATTTGTTTTGCCATAGTTTTCTCGTTAGCAGTATATGATATAGATTTGATATTTCAGGGGCAAAGATAATATTTTCTAAATAAATATGCAAGGGAAACACAAAAAAGGAGAAATTTAGAGGAAAAAATTATTTAGAGGAAAGAGGAAAGAGGAG
>DETG01000113.1 GCA_002361535.1 Prevotella sp. UBA3294 | reverse complement strand
CAAACATTAATACTTTCATAGTCGTGCCTCCTTATTTATTATATGTATATTTCTCCAGCATGTTCAGCGTACGCAGGATCTCTGCCACATTCATGGCGAACGACATGGCTCCACGTGCACGGAACGGCGGGTTGCCATCCGACATCTCCGGGATGGTGCCTAAGCAATTAAGCATCATCTCATCCTCATAGCCCACCATCTGACGCTCCACGAAGCTGATACGAGTACGCTTATAGAGTTTCAGACAGGCTTCCATGTAGAATCCGCCGAGCCAAGGCCAGGCAGTACCCTGATGATAGGCATAGTCGCGCTGTGTCTGCGGTCCTACATACATCGGGTTATAGCCACCGCTCTTCGGTGAGAGTGAACGCAGTCCCTTCGGGGTGAGCAGCTCACGTGTACAGATGTCGAGCACGCTCTTCTTCTGGTCGTTCGACAGGGGTGAGTAGTCAAGAGCCACCGCGAAGATCATGTTCGGTCGTACGCTCCAGTCCATCATATTGCCATCGACATAGTCGAAGAGGTAGCCATAGTCATTGAGGAAGGTATCCACGAAGGATTCTTTCGCCTTCTCGGCCAGCTTCTCCAGATGCTGCTCGGCTTTCTGGTCATCACGCATCCGTGCTAACTTGGCACAGAACTTCAGGGCGTTGTACCATAAGGCATTGAATTCCACCACAAAGCCCGTGCGGGGAACCACTGGACGGCCATTCGCCGTGGAGTTCATCCAGGTCACAGCACGGTCACGTCCTTCTGTGCGCAGCAAGCCGTTGTCTTCCAAGGTAAGGTTCGGGTGACCACCCTTCTCAATATACTCCACGATGTCACGCACGAGTTTGCCGTACATCTTGAAGCATTTCTCATCACCGGCTTCCTTTGCATATTGCTGGATAGCCCATACTGCCCACAGGGGCACGTCAGGCTGTTCCATCTCGTAGATCTTCACCGATACGGGCTTGCCTTTCATAAACTCACGTAATCCCTTCTCTGCCGTTTTCATCACCAGTTCAAAGTAGTCCTGCTCCTCAATGGCCAAGGTCAGACCGGGTAAAGCAATGAACGTGTCGCGGGCACGGCATTTGAACCATGGATAGCCGGCGAGGATGTACCGTTCGTCTTTCTTCGTACGGTTATGGAACTGATGAGCGGCATTCACCAGACAGTGGAAGAAGTTGTCGCGCGGACTGCGGCTCTCCACCTCTTTTTCGAAAAGGGTCTTCAAACCACTTGTGCGGATTGACGAGGTAGAGGCGGCAAACACGATGCTCTCCCCTTTCTTAATGCTCATCTCGAAGTATCCCGGAACATACAGGTCTTCGTTCGAGGCATATCCCCTCTCCTGCTCCTTAGGATACTCCACACCGCGATACCAGTCGGGCTGGAAGATGAACTCGTTCTTCTTGCTGAACTGCATGTACAGGTCGGGATAACCCGCATACATGCAGGTCTTGATGCCGTTATCCACGGGATGGTACTCCCGACTGGCAACGGAATTCTCGTGAGTGAACTGGCGCACACTGCGGAAAGCAAGGAACGGGCGGAAGCGAAGCGTGGTGGCCGAATGGGCATCTTCCAACGTATAGCGGATCAGGATACGATCCTCGTAATGCTGGAACACGACTTCTTTTTTCAACACTACACCACCCACACGATAGAGAGTGGTAGGAACCTTGTCACAATCGAATTCTCGAATGTACTTGTGCCCCTTGGGGCTGTAATTGTTGCCCTGATACTTATGCAGTCCCAGATTGAACTCAGCACCATGCTGAATGACAGTCACATCGAGCGAAGAGAGCAGCACATGATTCTCGTCGTCGAGTTCAGGAACAGGTACGACGAGCAGTCCGTGATACTTTCTCGTGTTACAGTCAACAATCGTGGAACAAGAATACGCTCCCGAGCGGTTGGTACGTAATAACTCGCGTGGTAAAGCTTCTTCCAGGTTTGTCATCAGAGCTTTTTCAAATCGCAAATAACTCATAGATGCTCTATTAAGGTTTTTAGTTATTCTTTTGTTTTTAAATTCAGTTCAAAAGTAATAAAAATATCATATAGGACAAAATAAAAAGACAAGAAAATCTCCAAAAGGTATGATTTTTATGTTGTACAATATAAAATATGTCAGAAAATTTTCTCTTTTCAAGAAAAAGTTGTACTTTTGCAAAAGGAAAACAGCCGTATGAGCTGATGAAGGTATTAGCAATGACAACGATCAAGGAATTAGACACAGAAGAAGTCTCTGAAATCATTTGTTCTTTGTGGGAGCCACTCACGTCGTCTCAACGTGACATGCTGTCGCAAAACATTTCTGTGGAGCGTTTCAAGAAGAATGAGATGATCTACAAGGAGTCCGAGCATCCTACCAAGATGATGTTCCTTCTTCGTGGCAAGGTAAAAATTTTCAAGGAAGGGATGGGACACAGTCAGATTATCCGTGTGATCAAGCCCTTTGAGATATTCGGATACCGCGCATATTTCGCCGGGGAAGAGTACAAGACAAATGCCATGGCCTTCGAGCCATCTACCGTTGCCTTTATTCCCATGACGGTCATTGCAAAGCTGATGGGATCGTGCCAAAGTATCACCCAATCGATTATCAGGCATTTGGCCACAGAATTGGGGAACTCTGACGAGCGTACGATCAGTCTGACACAAAAGCACATCCGCGGTAGATTGGCGGAAGCACTCTTGCTACTGAAAGAAAGCTACGGCGTGGAAGAGGATGGCCACACACTGAATATCTATCTGACACGTGAAGACATTGCCAACCTCTCGAACATGACAACCAGTAATGCGATTCGCACCCTCTCGACCTTCACGGAAGAAGATCTCATCTCCACCGATGGCCGGAAGATCAGAATCCTGAAAGAAGAAGAACTGCGAAAGATTTCCCGCTACGGCTAACCTATCCTTTCTTGATTCTCCCTGTCCCGCTCTACTCTGGAATCAAGAAATTAATCACCTCTTCCTCGATGCCCACCTTGAAAGAACCTTCTGGCGTATTCATCAACCTGCCATCGATGCTGACCAAAGCATGGGCAGCCTCCTGCACCACTACCTCACGGGTGCGGTAAGGATGCACACTTCGGTGGTTGAGGAACTTATTGGTGAAAAGGAGATAGAAGCCTTCGATGAGCTGTGCCACCTGGGGATGGTAAACCACCGACACATCAAGCATACCGTTATAGGGTACGGCATTCGGTGTCTGTCCGTACCCACGGGCACTACCGATACACACTGTCATCACCTTCCTCTTGATCTGATCCGAGTTGATCTTCAGGTTCATTTTGTACTCCATGCGTTGGAAGACCATCAACAAGAAAGAGAAAGTGAACGACAAGGTCCGTGAACCGAACAGACGACGGGTCTGCCGCCGCAAATTCATGATCGAGGCAATCAAGCCGATGTTCACACAGTTCAGGAAATAACGATGGCAGCGTTCTCCCTTCCGGTTCATATAACGGATACATCCCAAATCAACCTTCCTGACACGATGCTTCACCAGCGTATCAATGGTCTGCTCAATCTCGCCCTCCTTGATATCCCAGTAGCGGGCAAAGTCGTTCATCACCCCATTAGGGATCACACCAAGGGCAACACTCTCCCTCAACTCGCGAGGTGCCTGCATCAGACAGTTCACGGCATCGTTCAGGGCAGAGTCACCACCAACGATCACAATGGTCTTGTAACCATTGTTTATCATCATGGTTACCAGGCGCTCCACACTGCTGGAGTTCTCGCTTTGCACCTTGTCGAAGGCAATATGCCTTTCGTTGAGGATTTTCTCGATCTTCTCCCAACGTTTCTGAGGACGGAAGATATCACGTTTCGGACAATACAGGATGCCCCACCTTTTATTGACTTCAGCGTTCATGACTCTCGTTCATTATATAATTTGATGATTGCAGATACTTTTTCTTCCATCGGTAACATGGCATCAATCCAATGGATGGTGACACCCCGACGTTCCATACCACGGAACCACGTCATCTGTCTTTTGGCAAACTGGTGAATCGCAATTTCCAACTGACGGAACATCTCGTCGAAAGATCGTTTCCCAATGAGGTACTCGGTGACGTATTTATACTCCAGACCATAATAGATCAGGTCTTCTGGAGCGATACCGCTGTCGAGCAGTGCCTTAACCTCCTCCACCATTCCCTCGTTCAGTCGGGTTTTCAACCGCTGTGTAATTTTCCTTCGCCGTTCTTCCCTGTCAATGCTTATCCCGCAGATCAGGGAGTCGATGGCTGGCAATTCCCGACGTGGCATCGGATGTTCCAGGTTATGGGTTTCTATTTCTATTGCCCGGATAGCTCGCTGACAGGAATCCACATCCGTAGTGTTATGCATGGTGGAATGGTTACGCTTTTTCAGATCCATGAGAATAGCGGTCAGTTCCCCCAGCGACTTTCCCTCCAAGCTGTCACGGAGCTCTTGGTTCTGCGGTACCGGAGAAAGATGATAACCCTTCAGCACAGCCTCGATATAAAGTCCGGTACCCCCACAGAGGATCGGTACCGCTCCTCTGTTGATGACATCTTGATAAGCATCGTAGAAGTCCTGCTGATATTCAAAGAGATTATACTTCGTTCCCGGCTCACAGATATCAATCAAATGATAGGGAATGATGCTCCCGTCTGCTGACGCCTGACTCTTGATCACGTAATCTTCCAAGTCCTTCCCTGTTCCGATATCCATCCTGCGATAGACCTGCCGTGAGTCGGCGGAAAGAATCTCCCCACCTATCACAGCTGCCAAATGTGCCGCCACCTGGGTTTTTCCAGAGGCCGTAGGACCTAATATCGTAATCATCCGGTTCATATCGGTGACAAATGTACATAATTTTTTTTAAATAATAAGTCAGTCAAGATAAAAAAGTGTACAAATAGCCCGTTAAGAAATAAAACTCCTCTAAATAAAAAGCAACCGTCAAGAACAACCTGTATAGCCGTTCAACTATTCAGGCGTAGGAGTAATTTCCGTAAAGAAAGCAGTGATTTCCTGTTCCTCGGGAACCTTATCTAAATAGCTCTTGCACATATCTGTGGAGATATCCTTGCCATTGAGCGAACACCCATCTATTTTACCTTCCACTTCGAGCACATTGAGTTTCCAAATGCGTTCACCGTTCTTGAAAGCATGAATCTCCCGTTGCCACGACGGACCACCAGCCGGTCCTGCTAACTTCAAGTAGCAGACGCCATCCTTTTCGCACCTCAAAGGACGAAAACGAGGATTCTCGACAGCCATCAACTGGAATTTGTCATCCTTACGGATAAAGAAAGCACCGTTCTTGTTCTCTTTGTCACGCATCCAGATCCATTCATTCTGGTAATCGATGTAACAATGTGCCCACTTAGTAAGTGCCACATCATCATTGCCCATCTCATCTGCATGATAGAGGCTATCCATCACGGCAAGGTCTTTCTTCCAAACGGGAGTTTCCTCATCGACCAATGAATGATAGCACTCGTATTCCATCTCAACGAGCTTGCCTTCTCTTGGGAAGAGCATGCCGACACAGAAACTCTCGGGAGCGCTGTGGGTATAGCAAAGTTCCAATCCCTCTGGTCCTTCAAAGGCAGCAGCGATGTCGCTTGGAATATACCCATCGGCTTCAGCGTTCCATGAACTGCCATACTCCTCATCGTAATAACCCAGCTGTTCAAGGACATACACCTTTCCACTATCCGCCAGCACCTCCAAGGCGAGGGCAAATTTCCTGTCAGGATCATATTTATCCTTGGGGGCATTCTTATACTCTCCACCGAACTGCACAGCACCCATCAGATAACGGTCTCCAATGATGTACGTCTGACACGCACTATCTGCCTTCATCCCATATTGTTTTTCAAGCATACTGACTATTTCTTCTGAAAGTTTGGGATAGTTGTAGTCGTCAGAACGGCACGACTGAACATTCAGCTGCTTGCGTGATTTCAGATAGCCATCGGTGGCAATGACCATTCCCCAACTGTCAGAGATGAATTCACTTTGCTCTTCAGGTTTGTCGTTGGGATTAGCATATTCGAAGCGTGCACAGAGAGCTGGAATCCCTTCCCTGTTGTGAATCTCACCGATACTTGGGGTATTACCATCGGGATCTTTCAGCACCTCATCCACAAACTTCACCTTTATGATCTTATCATCAGTGATCAGGTTGGTATATTGGGAAGCATTGCGACGGAACATCTCCTGAAGTTCCCACGACTTATGGTAATCCTCGAAGTACTCATCATCGTCGCTTTCCTTCTTGGGTTCTTCGATGTTAGTCCAATAAAGCATGTGCATATACTTGCCCTCACCACCGATGAGGAACATAGGCAGAGGGGTAGTGTCGTTCTCAGTGACCTCACGCTCCATCCCTGGACCATCGAGGATCTGACCTTTCGTGAACTTGCAGCTGGTAAACAACACGGTTGCAAGCACAACAGCCAGAATCGTTAGAATTGTCATCTTTTTCATATTCTTGTCTTAAATGTTAGTACTGAATCATCATGATCAAGGTTCTTTTACATAACTATCATGGTCAGGATTACTCTCCTCCCCCTTGATTAGCTCAACATTCAGTCGCTCGATGAAGGAGAGCTGAATGTCATCATTGGAAGTAGCGGGTTTGTACCAAGGCTGTCTGTTGAAGTATTCCTGAAGATCCTCCGACTCAAAACGATAGCCATGACTGGCAAGGATCTCGTTTCGCATGATACGAAGAGTTGATTTCTTCATGGTACGGAACTGTCTGTTGTTCAGCAGTCCCATACTGGCATAACCGAATCGCCGAAGGGTAGATTCAGCCTTGCGGAACGTAAGGACATTACCATTGCGCACCCACCAGTTGTCATCTTCATTAAAAGATGAGCTATAGAGTTTCAGACCCTCCAAGGTGGGAACAACCTCCCACGTACCTTCCAGCCGGTTAGTACTTCCCTCGATGGGATTAATGGTGATATAACCCATTACCAGTCCGTTAAAGGTCTCCACCCTATAGGAGGTTAGTTCAAGATTGACACTCACCTGATCCCAGTTGATCACAAGATTCAGTTCATCGTCAGGATCTCCCACCAACTCATATTCTCCGATCAACTGATTCTTGAACTTCGCCACGTTCAGTTTCTCAGCATCCCATTCCTGCTCACATGACATAACGGTCTCCAACTGGTTCTTGGCATTATAGAAACAGAGCACGTCCCAGCCGTCTTGAGTCAAGTGACGTACTGTGGCGATACCACTGTATTCATTGACATAGTCGTTAGGACCATCGGCAACGCTATATGTGTCTTTCTTACCTCCCACAGGGACGAGCATAAACTCATGTTCCTCTCCCTCCGCCATGGCATTCATCAACACCTTACCGTTCGCTATGTTCTTGGCGGAATACGTCAGCCAACCATTATACCAGTTGCCACTCTCCGAGATCTGCGCCTGCACCGTTCCAGCAACAAGGAGCATCAGCAGTGAAATAAAACTATTCTTCATAAGGTTTACTGTTTTACTTTAATATACACACCATCAAAGGCAACACCCATGCCGAAACAACCTAAAGTATCGTAGCCAGTGGTTGTCTTCAACACCACGAACTTCTTGAAGAAATGAGCACTAAAGCCATAACCGCACTCATTGACATTCTCATAGGTGAAATAGTTATACGTATAGGCTCCTAACTCAGCGGGACGCCCAGGTTCACTCTTGCCCTCAGCGATATTGCCGGGAACATTGCTCACCTCGAAGTGGAGCTTATGCTTGCCAGCACCTCGGAACTTCACATTACCGCCCATCATCGCCTTATAGTTAGGATTCCAGATGGAATAGGAATACTCGCGACCAATATTCTGAGGATCCTCATAGTCGAGATATTCGGTCACTGGAACATCCTCACCATTTGCCACGAAATGCTTCATTTCAAGACCTTTGTCCGTTCTGGGATTGGTCCATGTACCTTCTGTAATATAGGCACCAGCAGCAGTGTCCTCGCCTTCGATCTTGAATTGCATACGTCCTGTAACAACACCATCGCTTTGGTATTCGCACAGGGAATACCAACCCGATTCATGCAACTCACCTACTACCAAGATGGGCGCAGGATTCTTAGCCTTAGGATAGTAGATCTCGCCCACAGCAATATTCTCGCCATTAACAGCAAACTTCAGTTTTACAGGAATCTTGTCACCCAGCGTTCCCTCAAAACTATATTCTCCTAAGACATCGGCCTGGGTCACTACTGCCCACATCATGACAGTAATGAATAATAGCAGTTTCTTCATTTGCTTTGGGATATGAATTTTGATCCGTTCCAAGTGATACGTTTTTCAGTCTTTCCTGATGGAGTAAAGTAGGTATAGACGATCGTCTTTCCCTGACGGGGCAGCGCATGCGAAGTGGCCATGGAGCCTTCTGGTATCTCGATGGAAATACCCAGATCATCGGCATAGACCACCTTCATCTTTCGAGTAGCATTGTCATACTTATAGAAAGTGATGCCAGTATATTGTCCAGCAATGGCTTGTCCGTTCAGATAGGTATCGTTGGAGATAGCCACCAGTTTATGCTTCTTGTCAGCATAGTTCCAATAACAGCACTCTATGACCTGTCGTCTGGTATCTGAATCATCAGAATCAACGGATACATAGCCCACATAACCATTCTGGACATCAACGATGAGGTCATCACCCGGCATCAGTTTCATGCCGTTCTTGTAGAAGTTCCACGCTTCCTTTATTCCAGCCATAGATTCATCAGGTTCATCTCGTGAGAGCAGGGCCGTGACGAAATCTTTAATATTAGGACTCTGTCCCTTGTAGGTCACGGTGATATCCTCCAGTCCGTCATCAAAGACGAGGGGTTCCGTCTTCGCATACACAGGTTTCATGCCGTTCCAGGTAAAGGTATGCTGGACAGGACCGTTATCACCCCACTCTTCCACCACCACGTTTTTACCCACCTTGGGTAGCTTACAGAACAGCTGTGTACCTTCTTTCCTGTCACCCCAACGATAGCCTTTCAGGATATCGGGCTCAGGAACAAGACTTTTCTTGCCAGGGTCGTAGTCATAGAAACAAACGAAGTCGATGAAAGGATCCGTAGGTTTACCCAAACGCACAGCAAACAGTTTATGTCCGTTCGGGCGATTCCAGTAACAAGCTTCCATATACTCACCGTCGGTGCCGCCATCGTCCACCTGCGCATAACCGTTCTTGACATCCACCGTTACCGTGAGTGCCGTTTCTTCTTCGAGAACAACTTTAGAGAGTCCTTTCTCCATGGCTTCGCGTACTTCTCTCACCATCCATGTGGGCCATGTCTGGTCAAAACGTTCCAGCATAATACCCAGACTGCCATTGATCACGTTGCCAATGGGTTTTCTACTCCATCCTTTCTCAATATCTTCAAGTGATGCGGTATTGAGACCGGGATTCTGCGCCAAGGAGGCGAGAAGCGAATATTGCCAAAGGCAACACACAAGCAATAGTTTTTTCATCTTTATAATAAGTTAAGGATTCACGATTTTAAAACATCTACTCATCAGAGGATATAGGTCGAGAGAGGAAGATCATTGTTTGTTCATGAATTACTTACTCAGACGATAAGTCCTGCGGACACCCTGATAGTTGATGCTGGGCTGTTTGCTCAGGTAGCCGATGATCAGATCCGCGGTCTGTCGGTTCAAGCTGCGTCCCTGATCCTTTCTCGGTGAGTTACTGATGGTCACCACGTAGCTGTTTGTCACCACCTTGTATGTCTTCTTCAAGTTGAATTTCTTTCCTTCGGGGGTATAGAGTTTCAGATTCTTGACATGTTGCTTGTCGCCCTCATCGTAGAAAACATCGCAACGCAGTCCACTCACCCGGGGGAAGCCGTAGCCGTCGCTGTTTCCGCATGCCATCAACAGCCGCCGCAGTTCTTCTCCAGTAAGCAACAGTTCCACAGCATCATTGCCAAAGGGATCCAACCGAAGGACATCACTCACCGTAAACGGACCAGCCTCTTTCGTCTCATAGCGGATACCACCTGTATTCTGAATGGCCACATCTGCACCCGTCCCGGCTCGGAAAGCATCACACATCATACACCCCAGTTCCTCATAGTTCGAGAAGGGAGCCTCAGCCATCGTGAGCTGTCGGTAGAATGCGGGATTCTCACTGAAGAAACGTACCATCTCGGCCACCACCTTATTTTTATGTGGCCATTGGCGCACATCGATGTTCTCGGCTTTCTTCTCCACCACCTTGCCATTCTCCACAACCAGTGTGGTGTGTGTCACCTTTTGCAGACGGTTTACGTTCTGTGTGATTAAGATACCGTTGTGTATCTCTCCCCCATCCAACTGTGTATGCGTATGTCCGCCGATAATCAGGTCCACCCAAGGAACCTCTTTCGAGAGTTCCACATCATCCTCATAACCGATATGAGTAAGCAGGATGATGACGTCACATTCTTTTCGCAACCAGGAATACTTCTGAATCGTCTCTTTGACAGGCAGGAAAGAGATACCTTTCACATTGTCGGGATGGGAATCAGGAATGCCACGCTCTCCTAACTGCACAGCACCAACCACACCCACCTTCAGTCCTTCCGCATCGAATACCTGATAAGGAACACAATGAATACCCAGGGAGGGATCGGGCAGGATATTGGCACAGATATGACGGAAATTCGACAAACTGAGCAGTCGTGCCAATCCTTGCTGCCGGGAGTCGAACTCATGATTTCCCAAGGCAGAAGCATCGAAGCCGATCTGATTCATCAGTGCCACCATCGGGTAGGCAGGAATCTCATACCGATCATTCAGGGGCTCACCCGTCCGGTTGTCACCTGCAGAGAATATCAAAAGTGATGGGTACAGACAGCGCAGGCTATCGGCGATATCTGCCAGATGAGGGAAAGCCTCGATAGCAGCATGCATATCATTGGCAGAAAGGATATGTATCTCTTTCCGTTCAGCGAAGAGAGCCACCGACCACATGACGGCCATCATCACGATACAAGTTCTTCTTTTCATATCTTTGGTTCTTTAAAGGTTATTCTTTGGTTTTCTTTCAGGGGTGCTTCGTCATCAATCAGATGTCCATAGGCATCATATACCGTTACGGTAGTCATCAAACTCCTGTCGAGTTTCCTCACAAGGAAATATTTCAGGAGCGCATGTTTCACTTGTGCCCCCTCGAAGAGATCTATATGTCTTCTGTTTACCTTTACCCTCATTTTCAAGATCTTATGATTCCTTCAGTTTTTGGAACACCTGTAAATATCTGGCCACCTGTGCCTGATCCGCATTTCCGGCATCTTGATCCGTTGAATTCGTCTTTACCTCTATACACTGTCCTTTCTCATCATAATAATAACGCCACTCATATTGCTCTCCCTCCTCCTTGGCATTGGTATAGGAGAAGATAAGATGATGACTATGGGGGGCGAAAAGGTATTCGCTATAGATATCCGACCCCATGTTATTGTGATGACGGTGATTCGAGATGAAATAGCAATAATCATCGAAGTAAAACTTCAGATCGGTGATCTCTGGCGGTCCCCACGACTGATCGTGAATGATCACCTTCATATCATGCGGGAGTTCTGATTGATCATTCTTAGCTATTTTTTCCTTAGCCTGTGCATAGATGCCTCGGATCTGTTTCAGCTGCTCTGCCTTAGACGGGATCTGCTGCTTCACGGCATTTCTGCCAGTCGGAACACCTTTTGCGTTCATCAGGGTCTCAAACACACTGAGATAAGACATGGCCTGATCTTTTTCGGAGCTTCCGTCGTTCCAATTGTGGGTGCCGGGAGCTGCATCGTGTCCACCCACCTTATGCTTCTGGTCAATCAAACGACCATGGGCATCATAGTAATAGCGTGTCTCAACCACAAATCCGGCATCCGTCTCCTGCCTCATATAACAGAAGAGCAGATGACCTTTGTTAGGATCGAACAGAATCTCACGATAACGGATATGACCATGCGACCCCCAGTCCTCGACTATAAAATAACACCTGGAGGCATCTGGATAGTCAAGGTTGGCACGGGTACGATACTTATTGAAATAAAAGGTCAGCTCCTTCTCCTCGTCAATGGCGAAGTCCTCGTCCACCTGAGTCCCATCATTCAGGGAAATTTTCATATCCAGCGGGGCCTTACCGTTTTTCCCGTTTTGGGAAATCTGTGCCTTAGCCTCAGCATAGATCCTACGGATTTCCTTGATCTGCTGATCCTTGGAAATCTGTGCTACCGCCACCATGGAGGTACACATCATGATTGTCAAAAAGAACAGTTTATACTTCATTGTTTTACCTTTATATATATACCCTCAAAGGAAGCACCTGCACCAAAGCACTCTAATGTAGAATTGTCTGTTGTATTCACCAGTACCACGAAACGGGGGAAGAATGCGGCATAAAAACTATAGTTACATTCATTGACGTCATGATACTCAAACCAATTGCCGTGCAACACAGCGGGACGATTCGCCTCGCTACTTCCTTCTGCAATGCCATGGGCTGCATTAACACACTCGAAGTGCACCTTGTTTTTGCCAGCAGCACGGAAGGTGATATGACCGCCCATATATTCTTCTGCTCCAAGATGCCATTTCCGGAACGAATACTCACGACCGATGTTTCCAGGATCTTCTGGAGCAAGAAGCGACTTGGTGAACCATGTCGGCATCTCACGACTGAATGAGATGTCTGTCAGTTTCATCTCTTTCAGGGTTTGGGGGTTCGTCCATGTTCCTTCTATCTTGTTGTCCCAGCCATCAACTACCTGATGCTTCAGCATGACCTCTCCAGTGACGATACCATCCGACTGATACTCACTGAGATAATAATAGTCACCATCATCCTTGTGATAGACATTACCGAGAAGCATAATGGGTGCAGGGGTCTTGGCTTTCGGATAATAGATATAGCCTGCCACAAGATTACCATCAGTCACTTGGAACGCAATGATGACGGAAATTCGTCCGTCGAGTTTGGCATTAAATCGATAACAGGGGAAATCAAGCAGTCCGCTGAAATCCACCGGATTGGAGTCATCTATTCTTACCGTCTCAGAGCGCAGATGAACAATCTTGTTCCTTAGCCACCCGTAATAGTCAATCACCCGTGCTTCCGGCCCATCACGCAGATTGGTATATACTAAATGCGTCTTGTCATCAATCATCGGCTCCGCCAGTTCCTTATAGCCGTCAGCTTGGAGGAAACAGCTTTGCTCCTCATCCCAGATCAGCGCTTCGTAATACGAATCATTAGGATGGGAACCGTAGTAGCCGAGATAGACAGTCACATCGGGAAAGCCGTCATTGTTAAGGTCGGGTTCTGCAATCTGTCCGATCTGATCCACGGTAGTCTCCATGGGTGTACCATTCAGTTCAGTAGTAAACTCGTCGATGAGTTTGTTACCGACATAGGCTCCCACCTTTACATGAGTAATCTCCCCTCCGGCATTCTTGACCTTAGTGCTTTTGAAAGAGAACTCACCACGCTTATAGATAGGTATGCACTGGACCTCAGTAACCAGTGCCGTCAACAAGAGTGTCAATATCAGAAACTTCCTCATAAGATGCTTATTTCTCTTTTATAACATCATACTGCAAAAAGATCATACTGCATACCCTATCGTTCAATAGACCGCCAGGCAGGAGAAAGGGAGAGGGTATCGCCCAACAGGCTCTCTGCCTTTTTCCACTCTTCCTCTGAGATATCCTTTCCATTCTTCATCATATCCGAGAAGATGGTTTCCTGTTCTTCCGAGAACATATTGAATTGATCCTCACTATAGTATGTATCACCCGGACGACTGTTCCTTACTATGGTGAAGCCTTCACGAGACAGACCGTCACCGTAATAGCCGTTGAATCCCACGGCTCCCTTGTAGAAGTCCAGCTTACTGCGCACATCAGAGGAAGCCAGCAGCGTGACGGAATCATTGACGATGGAATAGACACCTTGATAGTCCTGTCCTTCATCACCACGTACCCACACCTCAGGATGTCCGTCACCGTCGATATCGACAAAAGCATATGCAATCAGACGTACATCGTCGGTACTCTTACTATAGTACACCACAGCCTTTCCCTCCATCTCCTTGACATACTTATTGATGTCGAAAGACTTCTGGAATGCCATAAAGGTGGCATAATTCTTCATCTCTGCCAGCAGATCCATCCCGTTATCTGCCTCAAAGAAGATATTGGCGACTCGCCACTGACCATCTTCCACCCGCATTAGCCAACGCATGGGGATTCCTTTGATGGTGACGGCATCCTTTACAAGGAACCTGACATCAGCTGTTCCGTTGGGAAGCAGTTCAACACGGATACTGTCAGCACTGACACGACCCTCATAGCAGTCGTAGGTCCATGGATCGAGCGGTCCTTCATCACCGAAGTCAAAGAAGCCACCGCACTCACAGTCTTTGTCAGCAGCCTCCACATCCTTGAGTGCCTGCAGCCACTCCTTGGTGGCAAAACGTTCATCGAGCGAAGGCATTCCCTCCGTGTAATGCTGATGCATTTCGTCGAGATAGTCATAGACGGCATCCACCTGTTTGATGACAGCCTCCACACTGTTGAGCGTGTCGGGCACTTCGAACACTTGCGTGGAGTCGGCATCGGTCGTTCCTCCACCAGTCTTATTGCCACAGGCTGTCCATGTCAAGACAGCAACAGTCCAAAAGATCAATTTTTTCATAGGCTTTTAATAATTTCGGTTCATCAGTTTGTCGAAAGCCTCTTTCAGATCACAGGCCAGAAGAGTGGCGAAGGCATCATCCATCAGCCGCTGTCCTTTGATTAGTTCATGGAAGAAGCCGTTAGGTCCCCAGTAGTAACGGGTCTCGTCTTTCTCGCTCTTACAGAAATAAAACACCAGTCCTCCCTTCTCAAAAAGGAACTCCTCATAGTAATCCCTGGCACCTACATTGTATTTACGGGTGATGAAATAGGGTGTATAGACAACAGTTTCCGCCTGTTCGTCGAACTCACCCTGATAGTAATAATGGGTAACATCCTTGATAGGACCGGCACCAGGAGCCATATAGTTTGAACTCACCACCATGTCATTGGGTGGGATCTCTGCTTTCTTCCTGTTTTCCATACTCTCCTTGGCCTCAGCATAGAGTTTGCGTATCTGAGCCAATCGGGCATCCTGTGCCTGCACTGTCAATACAGACAGCAGGATGACAATCATCAAAGACGTTCTTCTCATATACACCTTATTATATATATTACTTTTGATCTGGCCCGATGCCACGAGACATGATATTCGTGTCGAACGGATTCTCATGAAACTTATTCTTGGGACCCGATTGGTCGGCCAGATTAATGGTGCCGAGATTCTCCGTGGGGTGATAGACCTCACATTCCGCCAGGAAGAACTCACGGTCGAAATTGAACAAGGGGGAATCACCGTGGTTGGCAAAGAAACGGCATTGGTAGAAATTCACATTCGATCCCCTGCTTTCTATCAACGAGAACTCACGGTTACGGAAGAAGTCGCACTTCTCGAATTTTGCAAACTCCACATTCCGGAGTGTCATAATGCCATAGGTACAGTCGTGGATGTTTGATGAATACATCGAGAAATCACGGGTATCCTGGAGTTGCAGTCCGTATGTGCCGCAGCCGTAGAGGTCACAATGATGGATACTGACACGCCACCCTCCTTGTACACCGATAACGCCACCCTGACAGTTTCCTCCTTCGACATGACCGATAGTAAGATTATGTATTTCTATCTGGTCACAGTTCTTGAAGTTCAGACAGAAGGCATATCGGGGCTCGACAACGATCCGGGAGTTTCCTTCCCCACGGATAGTCATTTGTTTCATATTAACAAGGGTCAGCTGTCTTCCATCAAACACTTCCTCACTGATGAGGACATCCTGACGGTCACCCACTTCCGTTGCATACTCGGGGCGCCATAAGCGATACTGTGTACGGAAAACACTTTGATCATCCAGCAACGGTGACAGGTTGATCTCCGTATCCTTAGCCACCAGCACACTGCGGCCCGTGCCAAGAGCGTTCAGGAACTGTTCTGCCGTGGTCACACGGATATATTCTTCACCTTCATATTTCACAGTCTGACCAAAAGCAGGCAATTCGTCAACCTCATCACTGCCACGACCATCTGCCCCCAGCCCATCAGGGTTATCATAGCCACCCTCAGCCTCACCGTTCCGATAGGCTATCTCACTGAGCAGTAAGTCACGATTGGTCTTCTCAATAATACTGGGACGTGACAGTCCGCCTAAACGTTTGGCCACCGCCTGCAGGTCTTCCATGGAACATCCGATAGTCATGTGAGTGTCGAGCAGGAAATTGCCCACCGTCTCGTTTAGTCCTTCCTGAGACATATATGCCACCATCTGCTCATGTTGGCCAGTACAGTTCTGCAGGTTATCGGGGGTCAGTATCAGCACCTCCACAATCTGTCCCTTGGAGTTTTTCACACCCAGGAAGTTCATACCCTGCTGACGGTAATACTGCACCTCACTTCCCCACTTACAACGGAAGGGTGAATACTCCCTCGAAGGCATCAGCTCATATCGCCCTGCCGTAGGCTTCTTCTTCAGTTTGAGCACATAGCTGCCGCCCCAAGGATCATTGCCCTTCAGGGTCACCACACCGTCCTGCCCTATAGTACTCACCGTATAGAGGGCGGCGCCGTCATAAAATCTGTTACCACGTTGAATCGTTTGTGCCTCCATCATCAGAAGCGAACACATGAGCAGGAGTGCCAACAGCATTCCCTTTCTCCATCTGCTCATAATCCGGGATTCCCGGTTCCGAATTGTCCTTTTTTTATAAGTCATAGTCTTCTAAATTACCATAAGATTTGTTCCTAACAGCATACAAACCAACAATTCCTCCTATTCATAGGTGTTTAGTTGTGCGGGACAAATTTACAAAAAAAAAGCCATCCGACAAAATCGGATGGCTAATATTTTTCAGTTTCTTTGGAAACTGCTTATTTCAGTAACCTTCGTTGATGATTATTTCAACTCAGCGAGGTACTTAATGGTGCGAACCATCTGAGAAGTGTAAGAGATCTCATTGTCGTACCAAGCAACAACCTGAACGAGAGAGTTGCCGTCACCGATCTTAGAAACCATGGTCTGGTTAGCGTCGAACAGTGAACCGAACTTCATACCGATGATGTCTGAAGAAACCAGCTTCTCCTCGGTGTAGCCGAAGCTC
>DETG01000079.1:4724-17525 GCA_002361535.1 Prevotella sp. UBA3294 | reverse complement strand
CCGGTACGAGTGTCGACAAGAAGGCTCAGGTGAAATGCTATTCCAACTCTATGCTCAGGGCTTATCTGACCCAGGCAGCCCAATGGACGATCAAGGAACATGGTATATACCGTGACTACTATCTTCGCATGAGTGCCAGAGGCAAGTGTCATGGGATTATCATCAACAATATCAAGAACAAACTGCTCCACCTGTCGGTGTCACTGATTGCAAATGACATGGATTATGAGGAGAACCATGAGTTCCTCAGGGTCCAAAGAATGGCTCAGTAGAAATAATTACTCAGATACATATTTTTTAACTAAATATATTTTGTAAAATACATAGGAAGCAGAAAGCGCGGAATTGGAAATCGGCGCTTTAGGGGAAGCCAAATCACGGAAATTTTTAATCAGCCTGTACGGCTGATCGTCCTTGAAGTCCAAAGAGTCCGTAGAAACATGAATCCGCAGAATCTGCCAGATCCGCATGGGGCAAACAAACACAAATCACACGAATGACACGAACAATGATCAGCCTGTACGGCTTGATCCCTTGATATTTAAGGTTTCACAGAAAGAATGGATACCACGGAAATTTTAATCAGCCTGTATGGCTGATCGTCCTTAAAGTCCAATAAGTCCGTAGAATAAGATAAACCCACAGAAAGCGGAATATATGGAAACAACGGAATAATGCAGAAATGAAATACGTGCCTATGAATCAGAACAGGGAGATGACATACTGTCCTGCCCAGATCACGATCTTGACCATGATATAGATCAGGATGCAGAGGCAGATGAAGATGACTACACTGTAGGCGGCCTTTCGGTTCACGGTCTTGATGGTCTGCTCGTCACCTTCCACGAAGCCGCGTATCAGACCCATGTTCTGTTGGTTTGAACGGTGGAACACATCAATGACATCCCCGATATAGAAAGGAATCATGCCTAAAAGGATATCGCGGAGTGTGTTGTTGATGATTGCTAAGGTGAGTGCAAAAGAGCGGATCTTGAATGCGGTGAACACGATATACACCACGGAGATAAGAGCCGCGATGGCATCGCCGATGCCACCGGGGATAGCAAAGCCCAAGGCCGCATCCACATAGTAGCGGTCCATCAGGTCGGATGCCTTTTGCAACCAGCCGTAAGTACGACTCTCTCCGAGCTTCCGTTGCAGTCCTTTCCTCTTCTTTTCCTTCATTTCCGCTACAAAGATACGATTAAGTGAGCGAAAAGCCAAATATATTTGAGTTTTTCCGAACGTGAGTATCTTCGGCGAAGCCAAAGCAACGCATCTTCTCCAAATAAAGGATAAACTGCGCATTGCTACTATAAATCGCAACTATTGCTGGAAAGGAACAGCACCCAACGGCAGCACCTCTCAAATTGATCTGGTATTGGAATGGAAAGGTGAACGAACAGATTATATCTGCGAGATGAAGTTCAGTGAACATGAGTTCACCATTGACAACCAATACGAGAAAGAATTAGGGAACAAGATTGACGCTTTCCGAAACAGCAAGCAGCACGCAAAGATGCATTCCATTCAACTAGTTTTGGTTACAACGAATGGCATTACACCGAACGAACATTCAAAGGTTGTTAACCAACAGGTCACACTTGATGACTTGTTCGAAAGCATTCGATAGGCTAAAGGAATAAAACAAAGCCGGCAGGAAGAACTCCTGCCGGCTTTTTGTTATAGAGTTATCTACTCTTCGTCCCAAAGACTATACTGGATCTTCCATGGGTCGTTGCTCCAGAAGTCAGAGTTGTCAGGTTCCTCCTCGATGAACTCCTCAAAGATGATCACGTTCTCCTTACCTTCGTTATAGTTGTAAGGGTTGGAAGGATCAGCCAAATCACCATAAGCCAGTTGTTCGCCTACATTGAGGACTACTTTTTCAGTGCTAGGTTTTACATATAGTTTCTTCATGGTGTGGTCCTCCTTATTTAACAGCTATCTTTGCGTTATTTACAATGTAAATGCCTGCAGGCAAGGCAACTGTGGTAGTGTTGCCAGCCTCGACATTGGTATTCTTAACTACCATGCCATTGACAGAACGGATGACAACATCCTGACTGCGGCTTGCTGTGATGGTTAACATACCTCTGTCAGAGCGGATCATCAGATCTGGCTTAGTACCCACCTTGTCGAGTTTAGTGGCGATACCCATACTCTCCATGTCGTCAAGGTCGTAAGATATAACGAAGCCCTTCATCATCTTTGCACCAGATGTTGTCGGTTGTGGTGAAGACGTGCTGTAGATATAGACTGCACGGAACGGATAGTTCATCAGGTATCGCAGGTTACCAGGATATAAGGTGTGAAGGTCTAAATACATGTCTTTTGCGAAATAGAACACATTCTCAGACACAGCGCGGTCGAACTTACCACCAGAATACGAAGCATAGTTCGTGAAGTAGTAGGTCACTTCGCTATCTGAAATACCCTCTCTCTTATATGATGCGGTAGGCGAATCACCCATAATGAGGCTACCAGAGAAATATGGCTCTTCTTCGTCCGTCACTTCACTGGTTCCCTTAGGTGTGGCATTGGGTGCAGGTGTCTTCTCTATGGTAGAACCATATTGGGTTGCGATGAACGAAATATCACCATTGTCAGAGGCATCATCGTTCATTGTCTCTACATTAACCATATAAGGTTTGTTCGCTTTCGTTCTATTATCGGTTAACGGCTCGAAATATGCTGTCCCATAGTTCACATTTCCTTGAACGAGTTGCATTTTCTTTCCAGAGATCATATTGTTAACCG
The DNA here is from genome assembly GCA_002361535.1 of Prevotella sp. UBA3294. Taxonomy (GTDB): domain Bacteria; phylum Bacteroidota; class Bacteroidia; order Bacteroidales; family Bacteroidaceae; genus Prevotella. The sequence continues at coordinate 14,765 of DETG01000079.1, read as the reverse complement.
AGAATTCACATATCAACTCGTCATCATCATTATATACCTTGTGCTTGCCTCCTTCCAGATCTATAGTAAACGGTAACATGATTGTGGCATTTGTTGCTTGTCCATATTCTGGTCTTGTAAGCTTTCTGGTATATGTCGCATAGTTTGTTTCCGCTACCTGTATGCTATACGGTGTATAGAATGGCAACTTATCAGTCAGCTCGATGTTGTGACCAGCTTGGAATCCACCGCTTAGGGTCTTATATGCCACATTGTCAAGCGTAGAAGTGGTATTTACGGGCAGGAAAACAAGACTGTTCAATGTCAACTCCTTCTTCAGATCCGACAATGTTCTAACATTTTCACCTTGACTACTGTTGAGCATATTAGAAAGAGGTGTTCCGTCTATATAAAGGATTTGCTTCATACTAGCAGGAGCATCTTCAGAATTCTTTTTCAAAACAGGTGGAACAGCTTCTGCTTTAAGTTTACCAATTTCGACAGCACCTACTAATGTGGCATTATAAGCATGGGCATGTCCTTCAGAAATACTTTGATTCCCCTCATAAGCATCTGTACCTGTCAAATGCAATGCGTTATTAACTGCACGTGCTTGGTCGCTTGTAAGTAGTGCGTTAGGAGCAATAGATCCAGTAAGCAGTGCATTAACTGCGTCACATTCAGCCTGTGTTTCGTAATAAAGTTTTTCACGACCTTCTTTGATATAATCAATGATTTCCTGATAGGTGAAGTATCCCGTCATCTTCTGCATTTTGAGTTTACCATTTTCATAAACATAATTTCCATCTTCATCTACAACAGGTTCCATGTCAGAAACATCAAGTTCCAAACCCCACATGCTGTCAAAAGCATCTGTGCCATCTTTGTCATAACAAGTGGCATCATAGATCTTCGTCAATTTAAAATCTGGATTAAATGTTCTTGCCACCAATTCTATCTCCATACGATAGAATGCATAGTAACGGTGTTGCCATGCTGTTGTCTTTGCAATATTATAACGAGTCTCATCAGCAGTGAATACAAAGAAAATACCACTCTTTTGATAACCTTCTGTGGGATCAGCCATCAATACGCATTGAACAAATTCTCCTTCTTTTTGTGCACCATCGCCTTCTTCCCAATCAGGATCTTTGTAATTGTTAAGATAAGTGGCTACAGAGAAAGGATACTCTTCCAAATTTCCAGTACCTATATTCCCGCTACCCAGATTCTCAGCATTGTTAAACTTAAAACGGACATTACCTGCAGTAGAGGTGGCAACTTTTGAAGTATAAACAAATGGCTCCTCTTCTTCTTCAGCAGCATCATATGTAGGATCATATAGGCCACCATCACCGACCCCGTTGAACCTATCGAAGTAATCTGAAGTTACAAAACTATAACGCGCATTACCATCTTTTTCAAGAGGGGTGTCTTTATAATAGGTGTAGTCGCCATATTTGCTGTACAAATCGGAGAATGTAAACGTTAGCACGTCGTCGGCATAGTCCTTAGGAACATAGAATATGAACCTGCCACCGCTTACCGAGAAGTCACTCGCAGTGAAAGACTGCGTTAATTCAAGGGTTGGCTTTCCCGTTTCAGGATCGATTGGATCGTGACATACAATATCCATCTTGTCGATATATGGATCCAGAGCCTGCAATTGTAAAACTACTGATACAAGTGCTTGAGTTGGCTTGCTTTCGTTATTCACAACCCTATTCTCAAGACTCTCAATCTTAAACTTCACGGCATCGTTGTTTAAATCGTTCAGCGTGATTGTATTGCTTTCACAATTCACCAAATTGCCATTACTATCATATTCTACAGTACCAGCGACATTCTCACCAGTCTTATCATATACGGTCAGCTTATACTTTCCATGATAGAAGTCTGAGACATTGACGGTACCAACTTGTATCGAAGTTTCTGTGCCCGTAAATAATACGTTAACGCGTGGCTGGGTAGCATTTTCTCCCAATACCCTCCAATAATGATTATATTGATTGCCATAACAGACATAATTGTCTTCGAAATCTCCTTCAGCAACCTGAAGATATACTCCAGATCTCTTAAACTTTACTGCTTCAGACGAGTTGTTTGTTGTTGTTACGTAAGTTATAGTCGTCTGCTGGACTCTTTCAGTCTTAATTGTCAGATAGTTAAAGTTGTTCCCATTAGTTTTATACTTTACATAACCATTTTCATCCATAAACCAATTGGTCGCAGTATTATGAGTTCCATAGCCCTCGCCAATATAATAGGTCGTAGCATTACTCTGATTACTTGTTTTTGCAGACATGGTAAACTCATAGTAGCTTTTCATCTTTGGACGCTCGCCACCGTTGGTGTCTTCGCCCCATAAACCCTTGAATGTAGCGCCCACAATCCTATAACCGATAGGTGCTTCTCCTCCGGATGTTTCTACGGAAACAGGAGTCTCTACATAATACGTGTCGTTACCGAAAGCGAAGAGATCATTTCCATCAACCGAAACCGGCGAGATATGTGGTGTGACTCCTGTCTTATTCTCATTGGGAACACCATTTTCTACAGCATTCTCTTGATAAACATAGTTGTTGGCAACAACATCATGTACGCAATGGTAGTCATAAGAAAAGAATGTCGCTTCGTCTTTTGTACGTGGCGTTAAATCACCAATATCTGTCTTACTGGTGAAAAATGGTGCTTTAACAACGCACTTAGCATCCCCCACATATTCTGGGGACACTTCCGCATCAAAAGTTCCTTCTGCTGAGAAGAAGATTTCAAATGACTTAATGGTAAGACCATAAAAATAATAATTCTTTACTAGTCTGAAATACAGATGGTTCCCCATCGGATTCTCCGGCGTACTGTAACGTTCAAGTGAGTATTCTTTGTTTTTATCACTTGGGTTGATGTCTGTATCGCCATCAGCTGCTTCAGCGGTAGCTAAAACATCTGTTGCGGCTGTTCCAATTGGTCCTGTAAGACTTGTTTGATTAATATTAGTGTCGCCACTATAATTATAGCCACTTCCAAGTTCAATCCATCTAACATGTCTATTATTGTAACCAGGACTCGTATTATTCGCCTCTGTATCTGATGCTCGCGTGTTGGTGCCACTATTTGTGCCATCAAGTTGCCACGGCTTTGTCTCAAAAAAGCGCATAGTGGCTGTACCGCTAGCCATATCACGGCCACTATTGATGTTATTAAAGCCATCTGAGCTATGTATTGAGCCGGACATGTCGTTAACTAAAACCAGTTTGTAACCAGTAATCTTATAACCTTTTGGCAAAGAAACAACAAGGTACGATGGTCGGCGACCACCTACGATAGATAATTTGCCGTTATACACGCCAATAACGGAAGAGGGTTGTGTTATTTCACCTGTTTCTGAGTTAATAGCATCCCTATCTGATGCGGTCATAGACAATGCCAATTGTTCATGACGCCACAGAGAAGACAATCCCACTTTAAATCCTGTTTCCGTAGTATTCATAACCGAAGAAATCAAACTACCCGATTTCGGACTGATCGTCACATTCTGTGCCTTCACCCCCACACTGATCATCAGCAGGGTAATCACCATCATGCAAGTGACCTTGAACGACACGGCATGATGATTCTTTTGAATAATGCTTTTCATCTTCATCTCAAATTATTCTATGTATTGTTTTACTGTTAAATTGCTAAGAGCATCATTTGTGATTGCAAAGTTACCCCTATTGCGCGTAATAAAATGTATTCTTTCTCGTAATGGTGTGCCTATTTTTACAAAAAGGTGTGTCAATTCGCACAATGGATACAGTGTGTCAAAGCGAAAGGAAAGACTCACAAGGACTTACAATATATGGCTATTTGAGGTTTTGGGGTCGCAATTTGTAATAATCTTGACGATTTTCCTAAAATTAATACAATAACACTTTGAATGTTTTCTACTTTTTTGTATCTTTGTCGAGTAAAAAGTAATTAATTGTCTATAATGATGATGGATATCATCGAATAGAAGTTGATAGCATATACGACTAAAACGTTAGAAACAGATGTTAGGAGAAGTTCAGTTTGCCGCGATATTCTCGTTGGTGCTCATGATCATACCACTGGTGACGCTACTGCCTCATTGGGTGTCGGAGAACAAAATATGTAACCGCTCCCGTTGGCTGATGGTGGCAGGGCTCTGCGTGCTTTTGATTCATTTTGTTTTGCAATATATACTTAAATTTAGAGCAATGGGGGTGATACAGGCAGTCACACTGAATATCCTCATGTTCATTCCTGCGGCAGCTTTGATAGGTCTTGCTATTCTTAACCTTCAACGGCAAGGAGAACTGAAAAGGCGTGATTGGCTGGTAGGACTGGCTGCCTGGATTCTTACCATTGTGCTGATTGTCTGGGCTTCGTCTATCGACGGACAGCCGTTGCTTGCAGGATCGGATCAGCAAAAGAATGCCATACAGGTAGCTGCCTGCATCTATATCATCATGCAGATGTACTATTCTTATACTATCCTCCGTGAGCTCAGACGTATGCAGCTGGTGCTTGATGACTACTATGCTAGTGACCATAATACGCTGTTGAAATGGATGAAGATTGCCATCGTGTGGTTATCTCTCGTTTCATTGCTGTCCCCTATCTTGATCTTCATGAGCAAATGGGTTTTGTTCTTGAATTTCTGGCTGATATTTACTGGTCTTTTCTATGTCTGGTGCTGTTTTACCCGTTACTTCATAAGTCGTTCTGTTGTCTTTGTGGGTAACGCAGAGGAGTCGGCGGCAGAAGATATACATCATGAACAGGTGGCAGTGGATGATAACAGTTGTCTTCCCGAAATGAACAACCGTGTGGAAAAGGCGGTGGAGAAGTGGATCGCTGATCACGGTTATCTGGAGAGTGGATTAACCAGTCCGATGGCCGCCTCTGCAATGGGTATCCCTCGCTATCTGCTGACTGCATGGGTGAAGGAGAAAGGATATGAGTCGTTCACCCATTGGGTCACGGGACTCCGTATAGAAGAAGCCAAACTTGTCATGAAGAAGCATCCCGACTGGTCGAATGAGTCTGTAGCAGATCACTGTGGTTTCTCGAGGACGCATTTCCAGAAAGTGTTCAAGAAAATGACAGGTCTTTCGCCTACTCAGTATATCAATGGTATTTAATAATGTGGTATAATCAAATGATGAGATATGAAACTTAGGTTGATGATCTTGGCCTGTGTGATGACAGGTATTCAATATGTGATGGCGGCAATAAGCCAGCAAAGCATGGGTATCGTGACTGTTACCGATTATCAGGTGGTACCCCTACCGGCATCTGTCATTCCACAACGTGAAGATGGTTTCGTCTTGAATGAGAGTTGTCGTATTGTAGTCAAGGACAACGGGCGCGATATGTGGCGCAATGCCCGTTTCCTGCAAGAGCATATCGCTGAGACGACGGGTATGGAGATTCCTGCCAGTGAGCGGGTGGTGAGGGGGAAGAGTATCGTGCTCCGTTTGAATGAGAAGATGACGGAGAAGGAAGGCTACCGCATCTGTGTGTCATCCAAGGAAGTGCTTGTCGAGGGACTGACAGCACAGGGTGTTTTCTATGGTATCCAGACCCTCCGCAAGGCACTGATCCATGCAGAGGATGGTGATAAGACAAAGAAACCTGTGTTTCGTGAGGGCCCCATGGTACTGTCTGCCGTAACGATAGAGGATGCTCCGCGCTTTGCCTACCGGGGTATGCATCTGGATGTGGCGCGTCACTTCTTTGATGTTGACTTTGTGAAACGGTACATTGATATGATGGCTCTCCACAACATGAACACCTTCCACTGGCATCTTACCGATGACCAGGGGTGGCGCATGGAGATCAAGCGGTATCCTAAACTCACGGAAGTGGGGGGATGGCGTAACTATACGACCTTAGGACGGAACTCGATCATCGATGATGGCACACGCTATGGCGGCTATTTTACACAGGATGAGCTGCGGGAGGTGGTGCGCTATGCGCAGGACCGATATATCACCGTGATTCCCGAGATCGATATGCCGGGACACATGCTGGGTGCACTGACGGCCTATCCGGAGTTAGGCTGTACGGGCGGACCGTATGAGGTGGAGGGACACTGGGGCGTGTTCGATGATATCCTCTGTGCAGGAAAAGAGGAGACCTTCCGTTTCGTGGAGGGAGTCCTTGAGGAGGTGATGGCTGTGTTCCCCTCGGAATATATCCATATCGGAGGGGATGAGGCACCACGCACCCGCTGGCAACAGTGCCCCCGCTGTCAGGAACGTATCAGGAAAGAGTCACTGACAGCACGTGAGGGACAGACGGCAGAGGCGCGTCTCCAAGGGTATTTCACGAAACGGGTGGAGGCGTTTGTTCATTCCAAAGGGCGCAAGCTGATCGGGTGGGATGAACTGTTGGACAGTGATGTGAATCCCAGTGCCACCATCATGAGCTGGCGGGGCATCGAGGGTGGACTGGTAGCCTCGGAGAAAGGGCATGATGTGATCATGACTCCTACATCGCATTGTTACTTCAATTTCTATTTAGTGGAGGATCACGAGTGGGGAGAGCCTTATGCCTTTGATGCTTTTATCCCTCTGGAGAAGACCTACGCACTGGATCCCGCCCCAGCTGCTCTCAGTGAGAAGGCACGCAGCCACATCCTTGGTGCACAGGGGAATATGTGGACAGAATATGCGCAGTATCCCTCACAGGTTGAATACCAGGTGCTGCCTCGTATGGGAGCATTGGCTGAGGTGGTGTGGACACCACTTGAGAAAAAGGACTATAACGACTGGATGGAACGCGAATGTCGTCTCACCTTATTATATATAAAGAATGGTTGGGCGTACGCGAGGAAAGTAATAAGTAACAAGTGATGAGTGGAAAAGCTACAAGTCACTTATTTCTTGTTACTTGTCACTTCGCTTATCGTACGGTCGATGATGTGCTGTGCCAGATCGATGTCCATGGTGCCTAAGGCTTCGTTGCGGGTATATTGTTCTTCATGCTCTTCATCGGTGGCCAGTCTTCCTTCTAACAGCAGGAGGAAGTTGCGTTTGTATTCCTCTACCATGGTGTTGTAGAAAGAATCGGTCTTACAGGCAAAGCGCATCAGTTGCATCATGTCGGTGGTTCCTGTGCGAGCCACGAAGTCGCGTATCTCTTGTTCCATGGTTGTCTCCTCATAGTTCATGCGGACGATGAGGTAGAAGACGGTGTCGTTGAACCGTTTGCCTATTTGCTCATAGTGCTCCAACATCAGTTTCTTGATGCTCCGTGGCTCGAAAGCATCCTGCATGCCAGCCTTGACAGCAGGCTCAACGATGGCTGTAACATAGTACTTGAAGAACACACGTACCAGCATGGCGAGTACGTAATCTTTTCTAATCTTTTTCATGGTGGGTAATTTCTGATTGATGATGAACTGCTTGGATATTTCGCATCAAGCCGCTGTATTTGGCTCGTTTCACGGCACTGCCTTTGAAGAGGCGGCGATAGTCGTCTTCTGAGAGGTGATTCCACTGTTCCTTCGTCATGCGTAGCAGTTCCCCGTTGGGCTGCAGCATCGGTTCCTCAGTGGGTGTTGCAAAACGGTTCCATGGACAGGCCAGCAGACAGCGGTCGCAGCCGTAGATAGACTGTCCCATCTTTGTGACGAGGGCTGAGGGGATGTCACCGCGATTCTCGATGGTCTGGTAGGAAAGACAACGCTCGGCATTGAATCCTTGAGGAGAAGGATGATGGTCTTCATTATTGTTCTGCCGTGAGGAGGGGTGGGGATAGGAAGAGGTTGTTAGTGCCCCTGTGGGACAAGCATCGATACATCGCCTACATGTGCCGCAGCGATTCTCGGTAGGCTGATCGTATTCAAGTTCGATGTCTAAGAACAGCTCACCTAAGAAGAACATACTACCTGCATGGGGGATGATGAGCTGATGGTGTCGTCCGATCCATCCGAGGCCTGCTTGCACCGCCCAGTAGCGTTCGAGGACAGGTGCGCTGTCGGAGAAAGCACGGTAATGGATGGGTGCATCGGTCTTTGTGGTGATGAAGGTGGCGAGGGCGTGGAGTTTCTCCTTCACGATGTCGTGGTAGTCGTGCCCATAAGCATAGGCAGCAATCTGATATTCCGTGTCGGGAATCCGCTGACGGGGTGCATAGCTCAGAGCGACACAGACAATGCTCTTGAGACCTTCCATCAGCAGTCGGGGATCGAGGCGTTTGTCGAGATGGTTCTCCATATAGTGCATCTCCGCATGATGGCCTTGCGCCAGCCACTCACAGAAAGAGTGGGCTGTTGCCTCATCAACGGCTGTTGCCTGAGCGATGCCGCAGGCAAAAAAGCCGAGACGCTGTGCCTCGGCTTTGATATCATGGGAAAGTCTTGAACGCATATCCTTGCTCTTGTAACCATTTCAGTGATTCCGGCAAAGCGGTGTGCAACTTGTCGATGCTTTTCAGGGAGTCGTGGAAGGTGATGATGGAGCCGTTGCGGGTAAGGGTCTTCACGTTGTTCACCACATCTTCCGAGGTCATCCATTTGGAGTAGTCGCGGGTGAGCACATCCCACATCACCACACGGAAGTATTTCTTCAGCCAGTAATACACACTATGCCGCATCCAGCCATGGGGCGGTCGGAACAGATGGGAGTGGATCAGCTCGTTTGCCTGGTAGGTATTGATGATGTAGGTAGTGGTCCAGTGCTTGAAACTGCCGAGATGGTTCATCGTGTGATTGCCCACCTGATGTCCTCCATCTACAATCTGCTGATACAGTTCAGGATATTTCCTTACGTTGTCGCCCACCATGAAGAAGGTGGCCTTGGCACCAAATTGGGCAAGTGTCTTGAGGATGAACGGTGTTGACTCGGGGATGGGTCCGTCGTCGAAGGTCAGATAGACTGCTCTCTCGTTCGGATCCATCCGCCAAGTGGCATGTGGGTAGAACCACCTGATATACCGTGCCGGTCGCTCAATGATCATCTTGTCTTACTCGGGCTGTTGCATGAGCTGTCCGCCTTTGCCTTGATAGACTCTTGCGATGCTCTCCAAACGTTTGAACAGATCGTCGGCATACTTCGTGTCTATGGCTTCAGCCACCTCCACGCAGTGCTGCATGACATAGATCTGCATCATGCAGTCCTGCTGATAGCCTTGCATGGTATAGCTGTTCAGCGACGTGTAGTAGTTCATATACTGGTATGCGTTGTTGAACACCTTGTCGAGGATTGTCCGTGCCTTGGCTTTCTGTCCGATCGTGGCGTATGCCTTGGCAAAGTCCAGACCGCCACTGATATAGTTGTAGGGCACATTATACTCGGGAATCACCTTGCTGGCATACTCCAATGCCTTCAGTGCCTTGTCGTTCTTGTTCTCTGAGATCAGATGCAGGGCGAGCTGGGCGAACAGTCGGCGATGGGTGTAGCACATGCGCATCACGGTTTCATCCAGGTAGATACCTTTCTTGTCGAGACCGCCGTATTTGAAGCGGGTCATCATGTTGTGATATACCTTCTCTGTATCAAAGTTCTTCGCTCCGTCGCTGATGGTCGTGAACGGGGTGATGCGGTTGGCCAAACCTTCCTGGATGAAGTTGTCACCGAGGTTCATGTAGTTCTCCTCACCCACAGTAACGGCCACGTAGATAGGACGGGTCCAGTTACACTGTGAGATCATTTCCAACATCATCAAGTCACCTTTATACAGTGCATTCTTTCCCTTCAGGGAAATCACCATCTGGTCTGGGATGGAGTCTTTGGCCATCATCATGCCACTCTTTCTCACGGCTTCCTTGTCGATGGTCACATACACGGTGTCGGTGGGGATGAAGTGCAGATCTTTGTTCTTCGAACGTACCCAGTACTTGAGGATATTCTTCAGTTCGAAGGGGTTCTCGCCGAACTGCTCTTTTGCCTGTTCAGGGTTCTCCTTGTAGTACTCCAGCACATCCTGTTTGGCTTCGGCCTGAATCTCTACGTATTCATTGGTACCCGAGCAGTAGTCGAGACGTGGCCAGGTGATAGGTACAGAGGGAGAGTCGTAGGCTGGGCGTCGCATCTGGTCGATGTACCAGTC
>DETG01000079.1:0-4687 GCA_002361535.1 Prevotella sp. UBA3294 | reverse complement strand
ATGTACCAGTCGGTCTGCAGATAGCTCAGGTTGCAGACACGGGTGTCAGTCCGTACCCCTTCCACCTCTTGGTTATACCACAGAGGGAAGGTATCGTTGTCACCATTGGTGAAGATGATGGGATTTCCTTCTTCCTGCATTGACATGAGGTAGTTCTGACCGAAGTCACGACAGGTGTAGCGACCGGAGCGGTCGTGGTCGTCCCAGGTCTGACTGGCCATCTGAACAGGTACGATGAGACAGAGAATGGCAACGGCAGCAGCGATGGCAGTGCCGTTCACTTTCTTCAGTCGTTTCTTCAGCAGGTCGTAGATAGCTACCACACCCATACCGCACCAAATGGCGAAGGCATAGAAGGAACCTGCGTAGGCATAGTCACGTTCACGTGGCTGCAACGGTGTCTGGTTCAGATAGATCACGATGGCAAGACCTGTCATGAAGAACAGGAAGAACACTACCCAGAACTGCTGGATGCCCCGTTTGCCACGGTAGGCCTGCCAGAATAGTCCGATCAGACCTAACAGCAGCGGCAGACAATAGAACACGTTATGGCCTTTGTTGTTCTTCAGGTCATCGGGTAGCTTGCTCTGATCTCCTAAGCGCATGTTGTCGATGAAGGAAATTCCTGTGATCCAGTTGCCATGCTCCAACTCACCATGTCCTTGGATGTCGTTCTGCCGTCCAGCGAAGTTCCACATGAAGTAACGCCAGTACATGAAGTTACACTGATAGGAGAGGAAGAAGAAGATGTTCTGCAGCTGCGACGGCATGTGTACGGTGACCATCTCACCGCAACGGTCGTAGGGAATATCGCGGCCTTTCGGCAACCAACTGGGTGCACCTTCCATCCAATTATTGTATGCGGCAGCATGTCCGGAATCGTACATTCGTGGGAAGAACATATTCTGTGCATAGGTATAATCAGTCTTATGACGGACGATGAAATAAGAGTCTTTCTCACCCTCTTCTGATTTCTCCTTGCGTTGATAGACAGGGGCTCCCTCTGTGACATGAGGATTGCAATACTCTCCGTCACGGTCGAGCTGTACCTGTGAGGTGTACGCTTGTCCGTAGAACAGGGGGCGGTCGCCATACTGCTCACGGCTCAGGTAGGTCCCCAAGGTAAAGATATCCTCTGGGGAATTCTGGTCCATGGGTGTATTGGCAGAAGAGCGGATGACGATGAGTGCATAGCTGGAGTAGCCGATCATCAGCATCAGCATACATAGCAGCATGGTGTTCTTTGCCCGTGCCGTGATCAGCAGTTCCTTGTCCTTGCGGATTTTCAGTACGAACCACAGGATAGTCAGCACCACCACACCGATGATGAACGCTTTGATGCCATAGCCATAGAAGGGAATTCCCAGCATGCCGACGGCTGCGAGGAACGAGATGTTTTGTCGGGTAAGGCGATCTTTATAGGTTTCATAGATAGCCCAGATCACTACTGCTACCAATAAGAAGATGTAAATAATTTCTCCTGTATTGAACGGCATGCCTAAGGTGTTCACGAAGAACAGTTCGAACCATCCACCCACGGTTATAATGCCTGGCACAACACCATAAAGGATCGTGGCAACGACAACGAGTGAGATGGCGAGGGCGATGAGCGACCCTTTCAAGTCGGCATCGGGGAAACGCTTGTAATAATATACCAAGACGATAGCGGGCACACACAACAGGTTCAGCAGGTGCACACCGATAGACAGTCCTGTGATATACGTGATGAGTACCAGCCAACGGTCGGAATGCGGTTCGTCGGCATGGTCTTCCCATTTCAGGATCAGCCAGAATACCAAGGCGGTAAGGGCAGAGGAGTAAGCATATACCTCACCCTCCACGGCACTGAACCAGAAGGTGTCGCTGAAAGTGTAGATCAAGGCACCTACCAGTCCTGATGCCTCGATGGCTATCAGTTTCTGCAAAGACAATTCATTCCAGTCTTTGAGAATCAATTTCCTCACAAGATGGGTGATGGTCCAGAATAAGAACAGGATACAGGTGGCTGAGAGCAGTGCACTCATGGTGTTCACCATAAGGGCTACCTGACTGGGATCGCTCACGAACTGTGAGAACAGGTTGGCGGTGAGCATAAAGAATGGTGCGCCTGGTGGGTGCCCGATTTCCAGCTTGTAGCCGGTGACGATAAACTCAGGACAGTCCCAGAAGGAGGCTGTCGGCTCGATCGTGCTGCAATATACAAAGGCTGCGATAACGAATGCCACCCAGCCCAGTATATTATCTACTAATCTAAACTGTTTCATTTATGATAGATGTATTTGTTTTTATTCATTTTTATATCTTGCAAAGGTACGAATATTTCCTATCACAGCCATCGCTTTTTCATATTTTAACGTCAATGGTGCTTCGCCGATGCCGTTATCTTCAGAAAAGGAGGTTCGCCCCATATACTAACAGCAGATAGCGCAGGAATTTTCCGATGGCGATACTGACGACAGAGATCGGGATGTTGGCGCGCATCAGTCCGAGGAGGATTGTGATGGCGCTGCCGATGATGGGCAGGAAGGCAAAGAATCCCATCCATGCTCCATGTCCTGCCATGAACCGTTGTGCCTTGTCGAGATCCTTTTTCTTCACATGCAGGTATTTCTCGATCCAGTCGAGCCGTCCCATTCGTCCTACTCCGTAGTTGAACATCGAACCCAGGATATTGCCGATGGATCCATAGACAATCAGCTTCCAGCCATCCAGTCCTGTCGCCAACAGGGCCACCATCACGGCTTCACTACTGAACGGGAAGAAACTCCCTGCGAGGAATGCAGCTGCCAGCATACCCCAGTAGCCATAGGCGCTGAGGAATGAAATCAGGGCATCCATAGATTATAAAAGGTAATCAACAACGTCAGTGCGATGAGTGCATAGAAAACGGTGTTGGTCAGTCGGGTATGTGTCAGTGCGATGAAGTGTCCGATAAAAGGACTGGTGTTGACAATCATGAGTCCTAAGAGTATCTCGAAGTGCTGGGGCTGTAGGATGATGAACACGATTGTAATCAGGTTCATCCACATCAGCATCTCGTAGATCATCCTCGTACGGATTTTATCCATGTAGCTGTTTCTGAGGAAATGGATGGTTCCGATCAAAGCCACCAGACAGACGAAGGAGAATGTCACGATGTAATGCTCGCTGATATCCTGATATTGGAACAGGGGTTGGAACTGGGCGATACCCATAAAGTGGGCAGCGAGCGTATCGACATGACCAGTGAACAGACTCATCGGTGCCAGAAACCAATAAGGCATGAGCAAGCCGATGAGGGAGGCGCAGAACATACGGAAGCTGAAAGCCATCATCTTGAAGCCGATGAGCAGCCAAAGAAACGGCACAAAGAACAGTACCTGTACGAACAACACGCTGGCTATGCCTAAGCAGAGAAACGCATAGAAGGTGAGTCCTGGTGCCTCTTTATCCTGATAGGTGTGGAAGATGATGGTATAGAAGGTGATCAGACAGAGTTGTACGAGGGCCTCCCGCAATGAGGGGAACAGGAAGGTGGCTGTTGTCGTCAGTGCCAGAAAGGAGCATGATACCATCCTGCTGTAGATCCGTATGAGTGCATTGCTGTTGTTCAGTTCCATCATCAGGTAGGTAGAGACCGTTAGAAACGCCAACTGAAAATACAGCTGGCGTTCGACAAGTCCGCCCAGATACCAAATACCCAAGGCATACACCACCATCAGCGACAGTGTATAACGACTCTCTGCAACCCTGTTCTGGAAACGCTTCATGTCTTTTACAGATCGGCTCCAATGTCTGAACGGAAATACTTGTCGGTGAACTCGATCTTCTGGGCCTCTTCGAAGGATTTCTTCAGTGCCTCTTCTTTGTCTTTACCGTATGAGCTCACCGCGATCACTCTTCCGCCGGCAGTCACCACCTGACCGTCTTTCAAAGCTGTTCCACTGTGGAAGACCACACTTCCCTCAACCTTGTCGATACCTGAAATGGGGTATCCTTTCTTGTATGCCTGTGGGTAGCCGCCGCTCACCAGCATCACGCAAACGGCAGCGCGCTCGTCGAAGATGACTGTTTTCTCGTCCAGGTTCCCGTCGGCCACACCTTCGAAGAGGTCAATGAGATCACTCTTCAGTCGGAGCATCACGCTCTCTGTCTCTGGATCACCCATCCGACAGTTGTATTCGATGACCATCGGATCCCCCTCTACGTTGATCAAACCGAAGAAGATGAATCCTTTGTAGTCGATACCCTCTGCAGCCAGTCCCTCCACCGTTGGGCGGATGATGCGGTCTTCCACTTTCTGCATCCATTCTTTCGTTGCGAAGGGTACGGGAGTCACACTGCCCATGCCGCCTGTGTTCAGGCCGGTGTCATGTTCGCCGATGCGCTTGTAGTCCTTTGCCTCGGGGAGGATCTTATAATGTGTGCCATCGGTGAGCACGAAGACGGAACATTCGATACCACTGAGGAACTCCTCGATCACCACATTGGCAGAGGCATTGCCGAACATGCCGCCCAGCATCTCCTTGAATTCTTTCTTTGCCTCCTCCAAGGTGGGAAGGATCAGTACACCCTTACCGGCGCAAAGACCATCGGCTTTGAGCACATAAGGCGCTTTCAGCGTCTCTAAGAACTTCAGTCCTTCCTCGATATTCGTTCCGTTGAAGGTGCGGTAAGCTGCCGTGGGGATGCCATGACGTTGCATGAA
>DETG01000017.1 GCA_002361535.1 Prevotella sp. UBA3294 | reverse complement strand
AGGTTGTCTTGCGGGACAACAATATCATACAAACCACTATATTCACTCAATATCAACTCTTGTTCCTGAGATAGCATAACCTTTAAGTTTTATGCTATAAAGGTACAAAAAAATCTGCACATAGCCAAACTATTTCATGACTATGTGCAGCCTTTAATTGTTAAAAAGAGTCTATAGGGACTTTTTCAGTGCCTTCGCCGTGTGGCACCCGATCTTTTTATTAATATGGAATGTGATCTTAGTTGAAATAGTATTTCACACCGATCTGCAGTTTCCAGCACTGGTCGTAGTTGTGGTTGTAGCTCCAGGTCTCTGTGGGTGCATTGCCGTTGGAGTCCTTACGCATAGAGAAGAAAGGAACGCCATTCTCCACCTTGTCAACCTTCAGGAACTGACCGTTGAAGGAATCCAGCATGTTCTTCTCCACACCCCAGCGAGAGCTGAGCAGGTTACCCACGTTCATGAGGTCGGCAGAGAGCTGCAGCTTGTGCTTGGTGCTGCCGATCTTCAGGTCGAAGTCATGAGCCCAGCGGAAGTCGAAGCGGTGCACGAAGGGAGCGCGAGCGGAGTAAGCCTCAGCATACTCACCCTTGTGGTTCTTCAGGTAATTGTCCTGGTTCACGAAGTCCCAGAACAGCTGACGATCGCTCTCGTTAGTGAACTTAATCTCGCTGTCGTTGGCAGGGATGTACATCAGGTCAGTAGCCACACCGTCGCCATTCACGTCACCGTTATAGAAGAAGCTGTATCCGGCAGGGCTGTAACCAGTGTAGAACAGAGAGAAATGCTCTTTACCGTACTTATATGATACACTGGCGATGATACGATCGGGGATCACGTACTGGGAGTTCTGCACCTTACCAGAGTTAGGACCATCGATAGTGTAGAGACCGTTCCATGCAGAAGTAGCGTTGGAACCCGGCATACCCGACACCTCTTTCATCACAGTGTGCGTATAGGCAGCCATGATATTCAGGTTCTCGATGGGCTCAGCGTTCAAGGTGAGGTTAGCTGTCCAGCCATAGCCCTTGCTGGTGTTCACCAGCATACAAGCATCACTCACGTTGTTGTAGTATTTAAAGTCTGACGGATAGAGCAGACGGTTGTCGGCACCCTGCAGATGTCCCCAGTTGCTGGTATCCTCCTTGATGTTCCAGTTCACCAAGCGCACATCGTTGATCTTCTTTGTGTAGGTGAACTCGGCTGTAGCCGTGAAGGGGAAGCTAACAGGCAGCTGATAGTCAACGGCGATGCTGGACTTCCACACCTGCGGCATCTTGAAATCGGGATCCACACCAGCGATGCTCTTCTGGAAGAGACCCTGGTCGGGCGTGATATTGGCAGGAGCGATGCCCTCACCCATCTTCTGACGGATCTCCTCAACGGTCGTTACCAAACCACCTGCGAAGTTAGCGAGTGCAGCATCAAGGGTCTTGACGGTTCCGTCAGAGTTATAAGTAGTGCTGAGCACCGGACGGTTCTGGATCATACCAGAGGCAGCGGGCATGTTGGTGAAGAACACCAAAGGCAGACGACCGGCGAAGAGACCGGTACCGCCGCGCACCTTCAGGGAGCGATCACCGAAGACATCCCATGTGAAGCCAACACGCGGAGAAATCTGAATATTAGAGTTCGGCCACTTACCGGTGTCGATGTGACGACCGTTGAAGTCAAGGTCGCGAATAGCATTGTTTGTGATGATGTCGTCCTCGTTGAACATCAGATTATCGAAGCGGATACCTGCCGTGAGCTTGAAGTTGTCGCGGATGTTCCACTCGTCCTGCAGATACAGACCGAGCTGGTTGAAGGTGACATTCGAAGTAGCCTGACGACCGTTGTAACCGTAGTCGATGGCCACAGTCTCAGGAATTGCGCCGTTCAGCAGATCATCTACAGAACGGAAACGATAGTATCCTGTACCACCACGCAGATAGCTGTTATCAGCGGTCTGGTGCTCGAAGTTGAATCCTGCCGTGATCTTGTGCTGGGGCAGGTAGTAAGTGAAGTTATCCGTCACGGTGGTGATCTTGTTGGTCACACCGTTCAGGTAAGAGAACAGCTCGTAACCCAATGACATATAGGGCTCAAGTGTCTGCTTCACACCATAGTCACCGTATTCGCTGCCGGTCTGATAGCCGTTCAGAATGTCAATGAAGGGGAACATGCTGGAGTCGCTGCCACGCATATCCTCGATGTTCGAATAAGTGAAGAGCAGCTGGTTAGAGATCTTCTCACCGAAGCGGCTGTTCAGGTCGGCTGACCATGACTGCACCTTGTTGTCCATGGAGTACATGGTGTTGGCGAAGGCCATTGAGTAGATCGACATACGGTCGAGACGGATACGGTAGGAAGCCTGTGTGGAGTTTCCGTTCACCGAGTTCCATGCCGTGTTCTTGGTGTTGTTATAACGAACGGCCAAGTGGTGGTTGTCGGTGATGTTCCAGTCGAGACGTGCCAAGATCTTGTTGTTGCTCTCATCAGCAGGAAAGTTAGTCCAAGAACCTGTGTTATAGCCATACTTGCTCTGCATGAACTCGCTCACGCGCTGCATGTCAGAAAGGGTGGTACGAGAGATGTAGTTATTTGCATCCGACTTTCCATCCTGAGATGCCTGCCAACGAGTGGCCACGGTAGGCACGGCGGAGTGCTCATAGTTGACGAAGAAGAAGAGTTTGTCCTTGATGATCGGTCCGCCCAAGGTGAAGCCATAGGTGGTGAGACGATCTTTGCCCGGGTCGCTCAGTGAGATGTTATCCACACGGTTACCGTGCATGTTCTCATTGTTGTGATAGACATAGGCCGTCCCTTTAAAAGTATTGGTACCCGACTTGGTAACAGCATTGATACCACCGCCGATGAAGTTAGTCTGGCGCACGTCGTAAGGAGCGACGACCACCTGCACCTCGTCGATGGCATCCATAGAGATGGGGTTACCACCACCAGGCAGTTTATCGGAGAGACCGAAGTTGTTGTTGAAGTTGGCACCATCCAAGGTGAAGTTTGTGCTACGACCGTCACCGCCGGCGAAGCTCATGCCATTGGCGTAGGGAGACACACGGGCGATGTCGCTGATCGAGCGGTTGATGGTAGGCAGCTCGTTCATCATCGTGTTTGAAATGTTCGTGGTAGCACCAGTCTTCTCTGCTGCAAATTTCGATGCCTTACCAGTGATCACCACCTCGGCGAGCTCATTGGCATCTTCAGAGAGCCATACCTGCAAGTTATAGGTCTCACCTAACTGAAGACTGATACCTTTGAGAGTCTTCGTCTGGAAACCGATGTAACTGACAGTAACAGAATAAGGACCGCCGGTACGCATACCCTGAATATTGAAGCGTCCGTCGATGTTCGTGACCGCTGTGTAACGGGTTCCCGAAGGCTCATGTACAGCCTGTACGGTGGCTCCGATTACTTCTTCGCCGGTGGCAGACCCGATGGTCACCTTACCCGACATACTCGAAGTGGTCACCTGTGCCATAGCTGATGAAACCATCATCAGCATCGTGGCAATCAGAAAGAATAATCTTTTCTGCATGTTTTAAATAGAGTTGAATTAATAATGATAAAAATGAATAAAATTTATTTACGGTTGCAAAGGTAAGGAAAATAATAGATTCCACCAAACACTCCACTCAATAATCCGCATAGGGAGCGTAAAATTGTCTTATGTCAAGAGGTGCACCCACTATTCCTTCCTTTTCCAGATGGAGAGCACCTTGCGACGGATGGCGAAGACGTTGATGACAGAGACCAGCAACAGCTGCAGGAGTCCGGCCACGACGGCAGGTAACAGCGTACCTGAAGTCATCTCGGGATAGAGGGTGGTGACGAGATCCATATAATAACAGCGCACGAACCACAGCACGAGAAGGGCGAGAACGAACACTAAGAAGTTCAACACTAAGGTGAGAAGCTGGTAGGGTCTTGCCGTCCGTGAAGGAGAATAGCCGATGAGCATCAGGTTCTCTAACTTCTCCGCATTCTTCTGTACGAGCAGGTAGATGCTAAGCATAAGGATATAGAAACTGAGGACGGTAATGACCAGTCCGATGGCGAGTACGATCATGATGATCATCTTCAAGAAATAAGCGGTCTTCTCCGTCTGGGAGCGGTCTTCCTCCAGTTCGTATCCCTGTGAGGCTAAATAATCGGAGACAGCAGGATCGGTGGGGTTACTGACCTGTACGATCAGACGGGTTGTCTCGGGAGTGTCCTCAGGTGCATATTCCCTGTTACTCCATACAATGAAGCTCTCGGGCACCAGGATGGTGTTCAGGCGGTTGGAGAATCCTATCACCCTACCCTTCAGCTCGGTCTCACGTCCATTTCCTCGGATACGGATACGCACATCGACCATGCCCAGTACACTCTCGTTGATGGCAGGAAGATGATGACTGCGAGCGAATCCGAAGTTATACATGTTGATGTATGAACGTGGGAGGATGATGGGCACGGCATCGGTCTCTCCGGGGGTGTAACGCCACTGGTTTGACGACACATCGACAAAGGCGTCGGGAACACTCTCGAAGAACAGCTCGGTGCTCATCATGCTCTGTCCGCCAATGCCTAAGGAGGCCTGCACCTGATACTGTGCACGGATAAATCTGCCAGTCTTCTCGACAAACGACTGTCCTTCCAGCTCCTCAATCTCGGCACCGCTGAACACGTTTCCATGTGCAGACAGACTATTTGCCATGCCGATCTTCTTGCTCACGATCAGATAATCTTGTTTCATAAAGGAGTCTTCGGAGGTGAAGACAGGGAGAACATCCCGGTAGAACTGCACACCAAGCATCACAATGAACATTCCCACCAGATTGGCAACGAAGAAGCCTGCTATCTGCGGAATGCTGATATGTTGTCTGAGGAGTTTCCAAACTAAATTCATGATCTGCATGTCTTAAAGTTTGACGATAGAGTCATAATGTATATCCATGTGCTTACCGATGCTGGTGATGATCATCCCGGCACCCTGATGACGGGCCTCCAGGGTCATGATCTCTCCCATGATCTGCGCATTCTGGTCATCGAGATGACTGATCGGCTCATCGGCCACCAAGAAATCGAAAGGCTGAACCAGACAACGGATCAAGGCCACACGCTGCTGCTGTCCGAACGACATCCTGCCGATCTTCGCATCCATCTTGTCGGGAATCCCCAACATCTCGAACCAGCGCACGATCTCCTCACGTGTCTTACAACCAGTGAGGTTATTCTTGATCATCACGTTCTCCATGGCGGTGAGCTCGGGGAACAGACGGAGTTCCTGAAACAGATGACTGATTTTCTGCTGACGGATCAGGGTCCAGTCGGCGATCTTGAACGAACGGGTATCCTTCTCATCAAAGAGAAGCCGACCCGAATAGTCGTTCCGGTAGCCTAAGAGATAGCTGCAGAAGGTGCTCTTACCTTTCCCACTCTCGGCCTCAACAAGATAGGTCTTTCCCCGTTCAAAGAGGATATCCTGCTGCCACACGTCGCTGTGTTGCTCTTCGCGGACGGCAAAGACCTGAGGTATCACATATTGAAATCGAATTGTATTCATCTTTTCTTGGTTTGGTTCGCTTCAGTCGTTGGGAGCATCCAACGAATAGATGAGCATGGAGACATCACCGAACAACGGAGTGAGGAAGGAGCTGACCGTTTGCGCCATACTCTCTTCAAGGGCACTGAGGTTCAAGACGATGCACATCCGCTGCCCCTTCAGTCGCTCGACAACAGAAGTCTTCGTTGCAGGCTCCGAACGACGGAGCATGGAGAGGGTCGGCTCGTTTCCACAAAGGAACTCAGCCTTCTGTGAGGGGTCCGACTGATCCAACGTGAACAGGAAATCACGGGGAGCAGTCTGACGCCAGTAGTCGGCCTGTTTCCAGAAATCGGTGTTACCCATCTGTGCACCCATCACCATCCGCATCTTCCCCTCACCGATGCCACTCAGTGAGAGCAACAGGTCACCATCCACCGAACGGATCACGCTGTTCATGTCGATGGCGGTGTTGATACCCATCAGTAAGGTGCTCAGTGCTTTATTCTCCTGAAGCAGAGGGAGGAACTGGGAACCCTGAACATGGGTAAGTAACGAGATGACAGCCTGTGGGTGAAGATTGTACACGAAACGCCCTTCCATCGGACGGAAGATGGCTGCAGCAGCCTTCAACGAACGGTCGATGGCAGTATTGAAGGAGAAAGGTGCTCCTTGGATACAGAGCACATGATCATCGTTATACAACGAGGCAGCAATCATCACCTGCGAGGCATCGGCTGTCTTGGGTGCACCTAACATCAAGGGAGTAGCGAACTGCTCCGGCAGGGCAGCTACCTGTGCCACCATGGCGATAGACGAAGGGATGGAGTCGAGCTTCTGGAACATCCTCGACTCAGTGATACCCGCCTTCTTGTCCTGTCGGAAGTAACGGGCGATCTGCTGTTCTGCCTGTGACTGCTGTGCCGCAACCACAGGACCGAGCACTAACAAAGAATGGTCGTTGAACCCTACTGCCCACTTGTCATCGACACATGTAAAACAGATATTCTTTTGTTCGGTAACCTGCTGACACACACCTTTCTTTGACAGATCATTCAACTGACTTTCCAACAGCTGTCGATCCTCCACCTTAGCTGCAAATCCCAGGTTCCCATCAGGAGAGACAAAGAGGTAGTATTTGGAAGACTTGTCAATGCCAGATGACTCTCCAGACAGATGGAGAAGGTTTTCCAATATCTGAGGCTGACCCAAGCGGTCGGTGGCGGTCGGTGACGGATCTACGGAAATCAGAGCCGTGCTTCCTTTGGGAATGGTGTTCAGGTACTCGTCGCCCGAACATGATGAGAGCAGCACGGCGAATGCTGCCCCTAACAGAATGCTTATCTTTTTCATTTGATTATATACCAATTCTTCTTGACAGATGACCCATCATCGTGGCTGCCAAGGCAGCAGTCTCTGTGCGCAGACGTTCTCGTCCTAATGAGATGCTGCGGTAACCATGGGCGATCGCATCGTGCACCTCATCGATGGAAAAGTCACCCTCAGGCCCAATCAGGATCGTGATGTCATCATCCCCCATCGCAATGTCTGGTTGCTGGAGGATACGGAACAGATCCTCTCTCCCCACCTCAGGATAGCAATGGGCAATGAACTTCTGTCCTTCCCTTTCCTGATGGATAAAATCCTTGAAGTTTACCTGCGGGTTGACTAGAGGTTTCCATGCCTTTCTGCTCTGCTTGACGGCAGAGATCACGATCTTCTCCAGGCGCACGGTGCGCAGCAGTTTCCGTTCCGAGAAACGACAGTTCAGGAAACTGAACTCATCCACACCGATCTCGGTAGCCTTCTCCACGAACCATTCCACACGCTCCATCATCTTCGTAGGAGCCATGACAAGATGCAGCCGTCCGCGCCAGTCACGAGTCTGCGGCATCGCTTCCGTGATCTCATACATGCAGCGCTTGGTGGCAGCAATGGTCACGACAGCCCGATAGAACGTTCCCTGCCCATCCATGAGAACCATCTCGTCACCACCTTTCAGACGAAGCACACGCAGGGCATGCATCGCCTCCTCGGGCGGCAGTTCTTTCTGAGATGCGGCATCAGGCACATAGAAATAACGCTCTTCTTTCATGAATGATCTTTTGGAATCGTTGTTCAGGATCAGTAACCGATATCAAACCATCACCTCCTCCTTCGAAGGACGGAATATCAGGGCGAAGACAATGCCTACCACCAACGCATAACCGGCAAAGATGAACCAGCACGTCTGCCAATCGGTCACACCGTTCAGTGTGTGTGCGTTGACCACAGCCTGCGCAGTCAATGTACCGACGGTAGCACCGATACCGTTCGTCATCAGCATGAACAGTCCCTGTGCTGACGAGCGGATCTCAGGAGAGGTGGTCTTGTCCACAAACAGCGATCCACTGATATTGAAGAAATCGAAGGCTACGCCATACACGATCATCGACAATACGAACATCCAGACGCCACTGCCCGGATTGCCCGTGCCGAACAAGCCAAAGCGCAACACCCATGCAAACATGGCGATCAGCATCACGTTCTTGATGCCATAGCGTTTCATAAAGAACGGGATGAGCAAGATACAGCAGGTCTCACTGATCTGCGACAAAGAAATCAGGATATTGGCATGCTGTACACCGAAGGTGTCGGCATACTCCGGGATACTGGAGAAACTTGAGATGAATGGGTTGGCAAAACCGTTGGTGATTTGCAGACTCACCCCCAGCAGCATGGAGAAGATAAAGAAAATAGCCATCTTCTTCTGTTTGAACAAAGTGAAGGCACGCAGTCCGAAGGCATCCACAAGAGTCTTCTTCTCACCGCCCTTGCTCACCGGACAGGCTGGCAGGGTGAAAGTGTATAAGAACAAAATGATGCTAATGACACCCGAGGTGACGAACTGGTTCTGGTTGGGCTGGTATCCCATCAGGTCAACGAACCACATGGTACAGATGAAGCCCACTGTGCCAAACACACGGATAGGCGGGAAATCCTTCACCGTATCCATCCCTGCATTCGTCAGGGCATTATAGGCAACGCTGTTGGTCAGGGCCAGTGTGGGCATGTAGAATGCCACACTCATGCTATACAGGGTGAATAAGGTACCGAAGCTCGCCCCCTGGTCGGCAGACACCGCATAGTAGGCGGCGGCGAACATGAAAAGTCCGGCGATGAGATGACAGAGTCCTAACAGCCGTTGTGCAGGAACCCACCGATCGGCAATGATTCCCATCAGGGCGGGCATGAAGATTGAGACAACACCTTGCATGGCGTAAAACCAACCGATCTGCGAAGCAAGGCCTAAATTTACCAGGTATGTGCCCATCGACGTAAGATAAGCACCCCACACTGCGAACTGTAGGAAGTTCATCAGTGCCAAACGAACTTTCAGATTCATATCATGTTCTATTTATTTGGGCGCAAAGTTAACGAAAAAACAGATAAGCGCAAAATAAATCCCTTAAATAATGGCAAAAAAAAATTGATTGTCTCACGACAACCAATCTTAATTTAACCTTAATAATCTAATACCATGAAAAACACGGTGCAAAGTTAATTCTTTTTTTGTTCTAAAAATAAAAAGAATCAAATTATCACGAATAATTAATATTCTTTAAAAGTTTTCCCGTCCCATTTAAAGGTTATTGGCTTTATAATAGGTGAAATATCATCACGTTCCTGCTGAGTGAGTGCAGGAATGGACAGGCGCATGACAAGCGTAGGAGCAGTGGGTGACAGCTCAACCTGGCACATCACGGGATCGATCATCTTGCGCAGTTCTTCAAAACGTTCCTCCTCCATACCGACCGGCCTTGCCGTCATCTGCGAGAGCAAGGCATCGGCCGACTTATGCAAGGGGAGTCCGCTGGGAATGTCGAGGGGCTGCCAGTTCACGTCGTAGAAGTTCACTTCACTCTCCGCCTCGGGTGCCATCACCGTCTTCACGAAACAGATGATCTGGGTGGAGTCAGGGCGTGTCAGGAGCTTGAGTGCAAGTGTGGAGTATTCAGACAGACGTACGAATGTGTAATCCGCTGTGAGCGTGTCCATTATACTTGTACCATTCAACAGGTTCTTCACCTCGGCTTCTGCCTTCATATCCTGTAATTCAAGCTGCTCTACACGAAGGTTCTGATGGAGATAAGGAACGAGATGGTCGGGCATCGACTGCCAAACATCACGCATTGTAACCTGTGCACAGACAACCGTCATCATAGCACAGGTCACCATGATTAAAAACATCCGTTTCATATCCAAAAACATGAACTATTAGGAACGTCCCTCGCGCAGATCTTTCACTCTGACGGCTTTCCCTTCACTCACGGGCAGAGAGCCTTTCTTGACCAGTTTCACACGCGGTGTCAGCAAGATCTCATCCTTCAGGGCACGTTGGATGTTACGTGTCATTTTCTGGAGTTCGGGATAGACATCGGTGTTGATGTCATCCAATTCAACCTCCACGGTCATGATATCATTGTCATCCTCAGTATCGAGGGTGATCAGGTAGTTGCTTCCCAGTCCTGGATACTGCACGAGGATCTTCTCCACCTGCATCGGGAACACGTTCACACCCTTGATGATGAACATATCGTCGGTACGTCCCTTGATACGGTCGATGCGGCGATGGGTGCGTCCGCACTTGCACTCACCGGGAATGATACGGGTAAGGTCGCGTGTGCGGTAGCGTAGGATCGGCATCATCGTACGGTCGAGCGTGGTGAGCACCATCTCTCCGATCTGTCCGTCGGGAACAGGCTCCAAGGTGTCGGGATCCACGATTTCGAGGATGTAATTGTCCTCCCACAGGTGCATACCGTCCTGTTCCTTGCATTCGAATGCCACGCCGGGACCGTTCATCTCGGTCATACCGAACGAGTTGTAGGCTTTCACTCCCAAGAGTCGTTCGATGCGGCGGCGTTGCTCATCAGTATGAGGTTCAGCACCGATAAACAAGGTACGTAGTTTCGTGGATCGCGGGTCGATGCCTTCTTCTTGGAACACCTCGGCCAAACGGACGGCATACGAGGGGATGGCATGCAGACAAGTCGTGCCGAAATCCTTGATGAACATGATCTGTCGTTTGGAGTTACCGGCAGCAGCTGGCACCGTGGTAGCTCCTAACTTCTCGGCTCCGTACTGGAAACCCAGTCCGCCGGTGAACATGCCATAGCCAGAAGAGTTCTGGAACACATCGGTGTCGCGGCATCCCACCATATACATGTCACGGGCAATCATATTGGCCCAAGAGTCGATGTCATGACGGGAATAGGTGACAACAGTGGGATGCCCTGTCGTACCACTGGTAGAGTGGATACGGATGGCATCCTTCATATCACCGCCCACCAGTCCGAAGGGATAGTTATCCCTCAGGTCCTGCTTCGTGGTAAAAGGAATCTTACGGATGTCGGCCACTGTATTGAAATCATCGGGTGTGAGTCCTAACTCGGCAAAACGTTTTCCGTAGAACTCACTTTTCATCGCCACCCTGATGCTTTCCTTCAGTTTCTTTACCTGCAGTTTCTCTAACTCCTCGCGTGGCATGGTTTCCAATTCTGGCTGCCAATATTCCTTGATATCTTTCATTTTTATGCTATTTTTTCTTTTCAGCGTGCAATATTACACATTTTTTATGAAATGAGCAACTATTTGGAGGAAAAATGTATGGTTTGTTCCATTTTTTGTTTCTCGGCTTTCACACGTAGCGTGATCTCTCCCGGACAAGATGTTGACCTCACCACAACCACCAGTTTCCCGTTGAACAGTTTCATACGGGGCTGGGTGAAGGGCTCCAGCGACTTGGCATCACCGTTGCATGCGGCCTGGAACACCCCCTGTCCCTCCACTTCGAAAGTCAGTGAGTGGTCGGCATCCGGTACAAGGTTCCCCATCCGATCCACCATGCTTACTGTGACGAATGTCATGTCCTCCCCATCGGCGCAGAGCACAGTTTTGTCGGCCTCTAACAACAGGTGATCAGGTTTTCCGGCTGTCCTGATGATTTCCTCACCGGCGGCCCTACCCTCTTGGTCATATACTACCACACGCAGTTCGCCGGGCTGATAGACGACATCATTCCAGCGCAAACGGTACCGGTCCAGTTTTTGGTTCTTGTCTTTCGTGCGTCTGCCCTGACTCACCCCGTTCACGAACAGTTCAGCAGAGGGGTAGTCGGTGTAGCAATAAACGGGTGTCACCTTCCCTTCCCTACCCGGCCAAGTCCAGTGAGGAAGCAGATGAATGGTATGACTGTCGCGGTTCCATACACTTCGGTAGAGATAATACCTGTCTTTAGGCAGTCCGGCCAAGTCGCAGATGCCGAAATAGCTGCTGCGCGAGGGCCAGTACTCATCATAGGGTGTGGGCTCTCCGAGATAGTCAAAGCCTGTCCACACAAACTGTCCGATGGTATAGCTCAGGTCTTCCTGTGCGATGAAATCATCCTCAGGGAGGTTGCTCCACGAACAATTCTCCGTATCATAGCTGGAGCATTGACCGTCCTTATAGGGGATGCTGACCGTTTCTTTCACCGGGAAACGGTAGAAGCCACGACTGCTCACGGTGGAGGCGGTCTCACTGCCTAACAGGAAGCCCTTGGGCAGTTGCCGGATATTGGCGGGGTATTTGTGAACGCGGTAGTTAAAGCCAGGCACATCCATCACTTGGGCGAAGCCACTCTTCAGGGCTTCCTCAGCCTTGTCAAGTCCCTGTGTCACCGGTCGTGTGGGATCCAGTCGGTGACAGATATCCTGCAGGTGCTCAGAGATCTGGCGCCCTTCCTCGCTCCATTGCTCAGGAATCTCGTTGCCGATGCTCCACATCACGATCGACGGATGGTTACGATGTGCCCGCACCAACCGTTCGATGTCTTTGTCGCTCCATTCCTTGAAGAAACGGGCATACCCATTCTTGCACTTGGGATAGATCCACATATCGAAGCTCTCGGCCATCACCATCATTCCCAACGAGTCGCAAAGCTCCATCTGCATCTGCGAGGGCATGTTATGACTCGTTCGGATGGCATCGGCTCCCATCTCCTTCATCAGCAGGATCTGACGAGTCAGCGCGGCCTTATTCACCGCTGCCCCCAGCGGTCCTAAGTCATGATGCAAGCATACCCCCTGAATCTTACGAGACACCCCGTTCAGCTCAAATCCTTTCTCCTTACTCACCCGGATGGTGCGGATGCCCGTCTTGAAACGTTGCTCGTCGATGAGCTGATGGTTCTGGTACAGGCTGACGACCACCTGATACAGATGGGGCGTCTCGGGTGTCCACAGCTGTGCTTTGTTCATCACGAGCTGCATCGCCACACGACCGTCTTCACCGACATCATCATGCCCCGCGACGACCGTTCTGCCTCGTTCATCAATGAGGGTCACCTCAGCGGCGAGCTCCGCCAGTGACTGCCGGTCGGTTGCCACCTGAAGATCCACGTCAACCCATGCACGCTCCCCCTCTATTCGCGAAGTACGGACAAATGTGCCCCAGTCGTCAATACGCGTATTCTGCGTACAGATCAGTTTCACCGGACGGTAGATGCCTGCTCCGGGATACCACCGACTGCTCTCTTCCACATTCCTGAGTTTCACCCATACCTCGTTAGGCTTGTTCTCTTTATTTAAATAAGGTGTGGCATCCACACGGAAGCAGTTGTAGCCATAAGCCCAGTGCCCCGCCTCATGCCCGTTGATATATACCACGGGCTCACTCATCGCACCATCGAAGAGCAGCTCGGCATGGGCATACCCGTGGGGAACCTCGAAGGAGCATTTATATTGTCCGTCACCGATCCAGGGGAGTGCTCCTGAACGGCCCGATTTCTCGGTGGCCACCTTCTCTCCGTTCTGCTCGATGGCCACCACCTGCAAGTCCCATTTCTTGTCAAAAGGACCGCTGATGGCCCAGTCGTGGGGCACTCTCACCGTTTCCCAGTGATTCCCGTCACGTGAGAACTGCCAGCCATCACTCATTGTCTTCTCCACTCTCGGTTGTGCGTAGCCACACAGGGCCACACCCAACATTATCATCAATATCCTTGTTCTCATCTTGTTTTGTTTGATGGGGTATCTGTTTCTGTCAAATGGCGGATGACTCTGCATGGATTGCCTACGGCTATCGAGTCGGATGGTATATCTTTAACCACCACACTGCCTGCCCCAATGATACAACGATCGCCGATGGTCACTCCGGGACACACCGTGACGCCCCCTCCCAACCAACAGTCCTCGCCAACGGTTATCGGTGAGCATCGTTCTATCGGTTTGCGACGTTCCACATAGTCGATAGGATGGTTCGGAGTCAGGAACTGACAGTTCGGGCCGACCTGTGTATTGGCGCCGATGGTGATCATGCCTCCGTCGAGCATGGTACTATTGTAGTTGATGAACACATTCTCGCCCAATCGGATGCCATGCCCGTGGTCGCAATGGAATGGTGGTGACACTGTGGACGACTCCGGGATACCTGGAATCAGCTCCTCTATCGTCTTTCGGTAATCCTCGTCTTCGACAGTCATGGTTTGCAGTTTCGCACAAATATGCTTGGCTCTATAGTAACTCGTCAAGCATTCCTCGCTCGTAAAGTCATAGAACTCCTCACTGCGCATCTTTTCAAAATCACTTTTCATACCGTTTCTCCTTATATGATGCCGCAAAATTAGTCATTTCATGTTAAAACCGACCATGATTGACCGATAAAATTTCGGTTTTTAGGATGATTTATGACTATCCAGTTATATTGTAACCATATCGTAACACATTTTTCTTGGCAAGCACGAAGAATGCCCCTACCTTTGCATTCAAATCATCTTAGTTATATGGAAACGAATCAAAATTATGTATTGGTAGCACTGCACCTCCTTGGTTCGCTGGGTCTCCTGATTTACGGCATGCGCATGATGAGTGAGGCATTGCAGAAACTGGCAGGTCCCCAGCTGAGACACATCCTTGCCAAAATGACGACCAACCGCATCACAGGCATGCTGACGGGAACACTTGTCACCTGTGCCGTACAATCGTCATCGGCAACAACGGTGATGACCGTTTCGTTCGTGTCGGCAGGACTGCTGACATTGTCGCAGGCCATCTCTGTCATCATGGGAGCCAACATCGGTACGACACTGACGGCGTGGATCATGTCGTTAGGCTACAATGTCGATCTGACCAATATTGTCTATCCCTCGTTCCTCATCGGAATGGTCCTCATCTACAAGAAACGTCACCGCTATGTGGGCGACTTCCTTTATGGCACGGCCTTTATGTTCCTGTCTTTGGTGATGCTGAGCAGCGCGGGAAAATCAATGGACTTAGAGCACAACGAGGCGGTGATCGCCTTCTTCGCCTCGTTCGACACATCGAGTCATCTCACCATCCTGGCCTTTTTGGCCATCGGTACCCTGATCACCTGCATCGTACAGTCGTCGGCAGCCGTCATGGCCATCACCATTCTACTCTGCTCCACAGGGGTGCTGCCGATCTACTTGGGTATCGCCTTAGTGATGGGTGAGAATATCGGTACGACAGCCACCGCCAACCTCGTAGCCCTCGGTTCCAACACCCAGGCCCGGCGCGCTGCCCTCGCCCACCTGCTGTTCAATGTGTTCGGTGTGATGTGGGTGCTCATCGTATTCTACCCGTTTGTCAACATGGTGTGCCAGATCGTGGGCTACGACCCCACGGCGGGCGGACAGTCGCTTCGTTTACCCGTTGTACTGGCCATGTTCCACACATGCTTCAACGTGATCAATACTGCCATTCTCATCTGGTTCATTCCACAGATGGAACGCGCCGTATGCTGGCTGCTGCCTGAAAAGCCACAAGCTGCGAAGAAAGAGGAGTTCCGCCTGCAATATATCCAGTCGAACCTGGTGCAGACACCTGAGATTGCCGTCCTTCAGGCACAGAAGGAGACGGCAGCCTTCGCAGAGCGTGTCGCTGATATGTTCGGTATGGTGCGCACCTTGTTCTTTGAGTCAGACCAGAAAGATTTCGCCGAGTTGTTCAAGCAGATAGAACGCGAAGAGGACATGACCGACAAGATGGAGATCGAGATCGCCCGCTATCTGGAACAGGTGAGCGACGGTCATCTGAGTGATGAGACGAAACAGAAAATCCGTCAGATGATGCGCGAGATCAGCGAACTGGAGTCTATCGGTGATGCCTGCTACAAACTGTCACGCACCCTTGACCGCAAACAGGAGTCGGGCAAGATATTCACCGACCACCAGAACAAACAGCTGCAAGCCCTCATGATGCTCTGCAACGAAGCCCTCGAACAAATGAACATTGTGATGCACGGTCATCGCTCTGATCACGACATCCGAGAGACGTTCCGCATAGAGAACGACATCAACCTGCTGCGGCAGCAACTGAAGACTGAGAATGTGAGTGCGGTGAATGACCATGTCTATGACTATGCCGTCGGCACCCTCTACGTTGATATGATCAACGAGTTAGAGAAACTCGGCGACTATGTCGTCAACGTTGTCGAGGCAAGGTTCGGCAGACAGTAATCGGAACTCTGACTTCCTTCCCAGCGAATTGTTAAATAATCAAACGATTTTGACAAATTAACTTCGCTTAACACAAAATACGGGCACGGGAAGAAACAAGTGACCTCTCGGTCGAATTTGAGCGATTCNNGGTTTAGTAAGTGGTTGATAATGAATGTGTTAGTAAAATCCAGCATTTCCGCCTTGCAAAAACCATATATATAGAGTCAAAAAACATAGTATTTAGGGGTCAAAAACATAGTACTTTTGGATCAAAAAGACTATATTTTCTTTCGAGGCGATCCATAAAACTCACAAGTTGAAACCATGATTTTTCGAAGAAACGTCATCTAAGAGTCGTTCGGAACGGTGTTTTCACCCGTTCCGACGGCATCTACAAGTGGAAGGTGACGGCAGAACGAGTCGTAGATGACGGTGGAACAGGTGTTAGAAACGTCTGGAACAGCCCTAAACAGAGCCTACGTAAACGTTACTTAGACTCTACTTGGGTTCAAAACAGACTCTACTTGCATTTCAATGAGACTCTACATTGATCCCAAACAGACTTTACTTGCACAAAAAGGCACTTGTGGACACTTCTGAACACTCCAATCTTTTCACATCTTTCAATTAGCATTCTTTCACAACCCTTAAATAATTGCGAATTATCCTGACAATATTTTCACACAGAGTGAATGGAGTCAACGGAGAATCTCAAATCAAGCAGAGCAAAATTACTGACCCCACCCCTCGCTACGCTCCACCCCTCCCCTACGATGGGAGGGGAATGCCATGCGGACAGGAGGCCCACCCCTGCCCTCCCAAAGGGAGGGGGTGCCATGCGGTCAGGAAGCCCACCCCTGCCCTCCCAGAGGGAGGGAGTGCCATGCGGACAGGAGGCCCACCCCTGCCCTCCCAAAGGGAGGGGGTGCCATGCGGACTCACCGCATATGACTTTGAAGCATGTGTACTCAGCGCAGCAGCTCCCCTCCTCTTGGGAGGGGTTGGGGGTAGGCTCCCACAGCGCAGCAGCTCCCCTCCCATCGTAGGGGAGGGGTAAGGGGTGGGGTCAGTAACTTTTCTATATCTCCACTCCAACGAATAAGTTATTCTACAGCATTGAGCATAAGGGTCTCTGATTCGCTATAAATCATCACAATGGTGATTATCAAAAGGGAGCAATATTCCATCAAGTTTGGCGCAAGAGCATTAGTACAAGGATACTGTTACAAGAGCATTGTCACAAGGGCACTGATACAATCACACTGGCACAAAGGCTCTGGCGTAAGCCGACAAAAAAACAAGCCGCCCCTTTGATGGGGCGA
>DETG01000037.1 GCA_002361535.1 Prevotella sp. UBA3294 | reverse complement strand
GACACCGTGCGGAACTTGGCATACATCGGCATGTAGTCGATGAACAGGTCGGTGAACCACATGAAGTTCCTACCCCATGAGAGCAGTATAGACAGGATGGTAGCTGCCAACAACGCCCACTTCACTGGTCCTTTCACCAAGAACAGGCCGAGGAAGAACAACATCAGTACGAAGGCTCCCACATAGACAGGACCGCTGGTCATAGGCTGTTCGCCCCAATACTGTCCCAACTGCTGGTAGATGCCCTCATACATCGGGTCGCCCTTCTGCTGAACGGTCTTGTCTAAAATCATCGGAACGGAAGCACCGCCCTTGGTGTTAGGCACCAGAAGCGTCCATGTCTCGCCGATGCCGTAGCTCCACTGGGTGATGTAGTCACGGTCGAGACCGCTGCTGGTCTGGTTGGCTGAGTTCTGCTTGACGAGCTCACTCTTGCCGCGCATGGTCTCGTTCTGATACTCCCACGTATGATAGAGGTTGGAGATGTTGATGGCTACACCTATCAAGGCTGCCGCCGCACAGACTCCCGTTGCCTTGAAGAACCGCTGGAGCTGCTTCTGTCGCAGCGCCTCCACCAGGAAAGCCACGACGAGGAAGAAGACGATGAACAGGTAGTAATAGGTCATCTGCACGTGGTTCGCCTTGATTTCGAACGCCGTGAAGATAGCCGTCAACAGGAATCCCCACAGGTACTTGCCTTTATAAGCCAAGACGATACCGGCTATCATCGGTGGCAGGTAAGCCAATGCCATCACCTTCCAGATGTGTCCTGCGGCAATGATGATGAGGAAATAGCTGGAGAACGCCCAGATGACGGAACCCAATGCCGCTAAAGACTGGCGGAAGTCGAAGGCACGCAGCATGATATAGAAGCCTAACAGGTAGACAAACAGGTACCACACATTCTCTGGCAGCCACAAGTGGTAGGCTTCCATCACCTGCGAAAGACCGTTCGTAGACTGATAGGACGGTGAGGTCTGATAGGTAGGCATGCCACTAAAGAGGGCATTCGTCCAGCGGGTAATCTCACCTGTCTGCTGCTTATATTCCAACACCTCCTGTCCGGCACCGCGTCCGGCAGAAGAGTCATGCCGATAAAGAATCTTTCCCTGGGTCACGGGAACGAAAAAATAAGCAAAGGATATTGCAGCAAATAATACGATAACCAGCACGTCGGGCCAGCATTTCTTCAATGTATTCATTCTTTTCATGTCTTTTTGTTTCTACTTGAAAAATTCCTACCTTTCCGGTGGAATGGAGTCGAGGGCGGCTTGTGCCTCTTGATGGCCTTGGGCTGCAGCTTTACGCAACCACTCTTTCGCCTTCTTACGGTCTGTCTTCACGCTCTTGCCTTCGTAATACATCACTCCTAAGTTATATTGGGCCGGAGCAAAACCTTGAAGGGCAGCCTTCTCAAACCACTCTTTGGCTTTCTTGGTATCCTTTTCTACGCCCTGACCACTAAAATACAGGTTTCCAATAGCAAACTGTCCTTCGGGTACTCCATCTTTCGCAGCCTTCAGATACCAGATGGAAGCCTTGTGCAAGTCCTGAGGGACACCGGCCCCTTGCTCATAAATGAGACCAATCTTAAACTGCGCCTTCTTGTGTCCAGCATAGGCTGCCCTCACATAAGCATCAATGGCTTTCTCGGTGTTTTGAGGCGTTCCCCAACCGTTCATATATAGCACGGCAGCGTTGTACCAAGAATCTGAATACCCTAAACTTCCTGCCGACAAATAACATTGCAACGCCTTATTGTAGTTCTGTTGTGCACACTTGCCCTCGGCATAGATGTTACCCATCAAGTGATAGGCTTCTTTTTCATTTTTCTTAGACGCTTTCTCCAACAGCATCATCGCCTTTTTGCAATCTTGCGGCACCACCTGACCGGCATAATACCATCTGCCCAATACCGTTTGTGCTTCAGAGAAATCGCTGTTAGCCGCTTTCTCAACCCACTCCACAGCTCTTCCTGTGTTTTGGGTGACGCCTAAACCGTCAGCATACATCAGTCCCAAACCGAACTGAGCCTTGGCTACACCGCGGAGGGCTTCTTTTTCCATGATAGTAAAAGCCTTACCGAATTTTTGTTTCCCAACAAGTTCATAGGCAGTCTCCGTATCTGGACTCGACATCCCTTGGGCACAGATAACCATCGAGCATACGCACAGGCAGCATAATAATATGAATTTCTTCATGCTCTTCTTTGTTTTATTCGGTTCGTTGGCGCAAATGTACAAAATAATCTATAATTCGCCATTCACTATTCACAATTATTTGTATCTTTGCATGCATAAAACATCAGAATCGGATCATGAAAATAGGAATTATCGTAGCGATGGACAAGGAATACGTGCAGTTGCAAGAAGTTGCACAATCCATCGACAATCATGACATTGTATTGGCAAAATGCGGCATTGGGAAAGTAAATGCGGCATTAGGTGCACAAAAGATGATCAACGAACATCATCCTGAAATCATCATCTCCAGCGGCTGTGCTGGTGGAAATGGCGACGACATCAACATTCAAGATGTCGTGGTAAGTGCAGAACTGACCTATCACGACGTATATTGTGGTAAAGCTATCGACGACAAAACCGTTTACGGACAAGTACAGGGATTACCCGTTCGCTACAAACCAGACCAAAATCTGATAGAAAAAGCGTTGAACTTAGACTGTGGCGTTAAGGTTCATGCAGGACTCATCGTCACTGGTGACTGGTTTGTGGATTCAAAGGAAAAGATGCGAAGCATCATCGACCTTTTCCCAGAGTCCAAGGCTGTGGATATGGAGTCGTGTGCCATAGCACAGACATGCTATATCAATAAGGTGCCGTTTATCTCATTCCGCATCATCAGCGACATCCCGTTACGCGATACAGATGCCTCACAATATCACAACTTTTGGAACACGATAGCCGACAAATCGTTTGCTGTAACACGCAACTTTCTAGAAACCCTGTAAGAACATCACTCTAAACTTTAAAAACTCCAAACTCAATCATGGAAGTCATACAAAGTTTCAC
>DETG01000063.1:9005-12213 GCA_002361535.1 Prevotella sp. UBA3294 | reverse complement strand
GTGGGCTTCGTCTTCAGCTCGTCGGCAGCTTTCAGGTAAGGCACATACGTCAGATGCACACAGACGGCATCGCGCCCGAGCTGCCAACGCAACTGTCTGATGGCCTCCATGAA
Organism: Prevotella sp. UBA3294; assembly: GCA_002361535.1. Classification (GTDB taxonomy): domain Bacteria; phylum Bacteroidota; class Bacteroidia; order Bacteroidales; family Bacteroidaceae; genus Prevotella. The sequence continues at coordinate 12,100 of DETG01000063.1, read as the reverse complement.
CGGGGCGCTTTCAATGTCGCCGATGGTGCCGCCCACTTCGGTGATGACAAAGTCAAGATTCCCTTCATTTTCCCTTAGCATCCGCCGCTTAATCTCGTCTGTGATGTGCGGAATTACCTGAATGGTCTTGCCCAGATAGTCACCGTGCCGTTCGCGCTCAATAACCGTCTGGTAGATGCGTCCCGTCGTGATACTGTTGTTGCGAGTGGTGCGAATGCCCGTGAACCGCTCGTAGTGCCCTAAGTCGAGGTCGGTCTCAAAGCCGTCTTCTGTCACATAGCACTCGCCATGCTCGTACGGGTTCAGCGTTCCAGGGTCGATGTTGATGTAGGGGTCGAACTTCTGGATGGTGACTTTATAGCCACGTGCTAACAGTAGTTTGCCGATGCTGGCGGAGATAATGCCCTTTCCTAACGAGGATACGACACCGCCTGTGACGAAAATGTACTTTGTTTGCATAAATAATACGTTGTTTATCTCTCGCAATACATCCCCCTCTCCCACATAATGGTGGAAGAGAGGGAGAAACCTGGCTATGTTATGAATGCAGCGTAAAACCGATAACCAGGTAGGCTTTTTGTGAACAGGGATTGCCTGTTAGCTGTCCGAAGACAGGGATGGAGAACGAGTCAGTCACTCTGATTTCCTTAGTTGCTCGTAGTGATAGGTTGGTGACGGCAAACCCTGTTGTACCGTACGATGTCGTGGCATAAGGAACGGCACCCGCTGAGGCAGTCCAGTTGATGCCAACAATAGAGAATGGGATCATTGCTTCAACATAACTGCTGTAGGCGCGCTTGCCGTCCTTGTTAACGCCGTCGTTACCAGCAAAGTTTGTGTACCATTGCAAGGCCACAGGACCGAAATCATAACCGATGTTAGCCTCAAATACATGGTTCGTGCCGTGGGCATCGTACTTGAAGTATCGGACATCAGGATCGAGGCCCTCACTGAACCAGTAGTCGGTGATGCCGATATTAACCCCGCCAATGGAGTAGGCGAGGGTGAGGTCAAACTCTTTCACATCGTCTTTGTTGGACAGGCCATAGCTGCCCCAGGCCGTCAGCGACAGATTCTTGTAGGCAACACCAAACGTAGGCTGTACGGCTACATCTCCCAATTTCATACCACGCCAGATATACTCGTTGACGAAATCGCCACTGAGGGAGAGTTCCAGAAGACCCTCCCCCGTCCCCTCCCTGCGAGGGAGGGGAGTGGAATCACTTTGTGCCATGGCTTTTAGCGACAGCGTCAATGCTATTATTAATATCATTCTTGTTTTCATACTCTTTTCTATTTTTGTTATAATCATGCTCTTGCTGTTTTATGTGTATCTATTCCCCTCCCTCGCAGGGAGGGGTCGGGGAAGGTCTCTCAGTTGTAGCAACTCTCACCATGTTCGTAGATATCCAGTCCTTCCTCTTCGATACGGCCATCCACGCGCAAACCGTGTAATTTCCTGATACCGTAGAACAGGACGAATCCGCAAGCGGCTGCCCAGAGGTCGATGCAGAGAATACCGAAACATTCTGCCCCAAAGAATCCCCAGCCGTGGCCGTAGAAGGCACCATTCGATGTGGAGAGCAGTCCCGTCATCAGTGTGCCGAGGATACCGCAGACACCATGCACGGACGAAGCACCCACGGGATCATCAATATGCAGACGGTGGTCGATGAACTCGATCGAATAGACTAGTACGATACCACACACGAGTCCGATGATGACGGCACCAAGGGGCGACACGAGATCACAGCCTGCTGTGATGCCCACCAGTCCGGCTAGCACACCGTTGAGTGTCAGTGAGAGTGATGGCTTTCCATACTTCAACCATGTGATGAACATCGTGGCCGTACCGCCCGCCACGGCGGCGAGGTTGGTGGTCAGAAATACATGACTGATCGCGATGCGGTTCACTTCACCGCTGGCTGCCAGTTGCGATCCGGGGTTGAAGCCGAACCATCCGAGCCAGAGAATAAACACGCCCAACGAAGCCAGTGTCAGGTTGTGACCGGGTATGGCGCGGCTTTTGCCGTCATCACTGTATTTTCCGATGCGGGGACCAAGAGCCATTGCGCCAATCAGAGCCAGCACACCACCTACGCTATGCACGATGGCCGAACCGGCAAAGTCGTGGAACACATCACCGAATGTGGCCATCATGAAGCTGTCGGCAGCATCGTTGCACAGCCAGCCGCCACCCCATGTCCAGTGTCCCTCGATGGGGTAGATGAACAGAGAAATACATGCCGAATAAATGAGATACATCGAGAACTTGGTGCGTTCGGCCATAGCCCCGCTGACGATGGTAGCACTGGTGGCACAGAACACGGTCTCGAAAATCAAGAATCCCTCAACGGGCAAATCGCCCTTATAGAAAGAGAGGTCTCCCCAGTTAGGAGTTCCGATGAAGCCCGCTCCCTCGCTGCCGAACATGAATCCGAAGCCGAGGAAGAAAAACAAGAGTGAGCCGAACATGAAATCAACAAAATTCTTCATCAGAATATTTGCCGTGTTCTTACTCCGGGTAAAGCCTGCTTCGCACAACGCGAATCCTGGCTGCATCCAAAAAACCAACATGGCTGCCAATAGCATCCATACGGTATCGAGTGATAATCCTATTTCATTCATAGTAGAAGCCCCCCTCTTATCCCCCATGGGGGGAAGACCTAGTGCGGGAGCGATGGGTCTTTTAGTTCATATAAGGAGATTTTTTCCTTTTCCTATTTACTCCTCCCCCAGAAGGAGGCTGGGAGGGAGCTTTTATTTCTTATCCCTCAGTACGGTGTCTCCGTTCTCACCTGTGCGAATGGACCATGTGTCAATCATATCACTTACAAAGATACGACCGTCACCGATCTCGCCCGTGTGTGCCACTTTAAGGATAACCTTCACCGTAGGCTCCACAAATTGGTCGCGGCAGACGATAGTCAGGGCTACGCGCTCAATGACGTCGGTCGAGTACTGCACGCCACGGTAGATACGTTCTTGTCGGCTCTGGCCGATGCCATGCACATTGTGGTATTCAAACCAGTCGATGTCCGACGATAGCAGTGCCTCTTTGACCTCCTCAAACTTGGTCTTGCGGATAATTGCTT
>DETG01000063.1:0-8966 GCA_002361535.1 Prevotella sp. UBA3294 | reverse complement strand
GCTTCAATCCTTTTCATACTTTTTACCTTTTAATGTTTACACTATGTATCTTGCAAGATTTCGCCAGCAAAGGTAAGGCGATTTCTGGAAAAGAATCGCATAAACTTTCAACTTTTACATCAACAAAAACCATCAAAATGACAAATTGTAAACAGGAGAATTGTTAATTGGCCTAATTTCTTTCACTTTGATTAAATAATGTTCAATTTTGTGTCAAAATGGCATTCTTTAATTCTTTTTATATGAAATAATGTCGTAATATTTATTATTATTCTAACTTTTTGTATTACCTTTGCAGCGAAATAAGAACAAATAGAAAGGTAAAAATAAGGATAATATGACAAAACGGAAAATTCAAAACCAAAATAAGGGACTGTATCAGCCGGATTACGAGCACGATGCTTGCGGTGTGGGTATGGTGGTGAATATACATGGCGCTAAGAGTCATGAACTGGTGGATCAGGCATTGCGCGTGTTGGAAAACATGGAACACCGAGGTGCTGAGACACGCGACAAGACAGGTGACGGTGCGGGAATTATGTTGCAGATACCCCATGAGTTTATCCTGTTGCAAGGCATTCCCGTGCCAGAGAAAGGTAAATATGGCACGGGACTCGTGTTCTTGCCTAAGGATGAAAAGGAAGAACGGAGCATTCTCTCTATAATGATAGAAGAAATTGAGCGTGAGGGTTTGCAATTGATGCACCTGCGCAAGGTTCCTACCTGTCCTGAGGTACTCGGCGAGGCTGCTCGATGCGTGGAGCCCACTATCAAACAGATTTTTGTGACACGCCCTCAGCAGAGTCTCCCTCAGCCCCTCCCTGTGATGGAGGGGAGTGATTATCTCCATGATGAGGATGTAACATTTAAGCGTACATTATATATAATAAGGAAAAGGATCGAACGACGTATCACACATCCTGACTTCTATATCTGTTCGCTTTCCAACACAAACATTGTTTATAAGGGAATGCTGACCAGTGGACAGCTCCGTCGGTATTACCCTGATTTGTCGAACCCATATCTGACAAGCGGCATAGCGCTGGTTCACTCACGTTTCAGCACAAACACATTTCCCACGTGGTCTCTGGCCCAGCCCTTCCGCTTGTTAGCTCACAATGGTGAGATTAATACGATCCGAGGTAATCGTGGTTGGATGAAAGCCCGAGAGAGTGTGCTCAGCAGTGATACTCTTGGCGATATCAAGGAGTTTTCACCGATCGTACAAGATGGCATGAGCGATTCTGCCAGTCTTGATAATGTCTTTGAATTCCTGACGATGAGTGGACTGCCGCTACCGCAGGCTATGGCGATTCTGGTACCGGAGAGTTTTAACGACAAGAATCCTATTTCGGATGACCTAAAGGCATTCTATGAATATCATTCCATTCTAATGGAACCGTGGGATGGCCCTGCAGCATTACTGTTCTCAGACGGACGGTATGCAGGCGGTATGCTTGACAGAAACGGACTACGTCCCTCACGCTATACGATCACGAAACAGGGTGTGATGGTCGTTGCCTCGGAAGTCGGCGTGATGGACTTCGAACCGGGTGATGTTGTGAGCAAAGGTCGTCTGCAGCCTGGAAAGATTCTGCTCATAGACACACAAGAAGGCAGAATTTACTATGATGGTGAGATCAAAGAGAAACTGGCCAAGGCTCATCCTTATCGTGAATGGCTGAACCAGAACCGTGTGCAACTGGAGAAACTCAAAAGTGGTCGCCATGTGGAGAATTCAGTTGACCACCTGAACCAACGGCTCATGCAATTTGGCTTCGGTCAGGAAGATATTGACCGCACCATTATTCCGATGGCTACTACTGGTCAGGAACCTGTAGCAGCCATGGGGAATGATACACCGTTGGCCGTTATCAGCGACCAACCGCAGGTGTTGTTCAATTATTTCCGCCAGCAGTTTGCGCAGGTGACAAATCCTGCCATCGACCCAATCCGCGAAGAGTTGGTGATGTCATTAACAGAGTATATTGGTGCTGTTGGAACAAACATTCTGACGCCCGATGCATCAAACTGCAAGATGGTGAGACTGCCGCAACCTGTACTGACCAACACGCAACTTGATATATTATGTAATATAAGGTATAAGGGTTTCAAGACGATAAAGCTGACATTAGCCCACCCCCAATCCCTCCTGAAGGATGGGGAGACAGATTGGTCTCAGGCAGGTGAGAACTTGCGAATGGCTTTGGACAAACTCTGTAAGGATGCAGAACAAGCTGTCGATGATGGTTATAACTACATCATTCTGACTGACAAATGTGGCCTGTCTTCTATCCCCTCGGGAGGGTCTGGACGCCTGGGGTGGGCTTTCATCCCCTCCCTCTTAGCTGTGAGTGCCGTACATCATTATTTGATTAGTGTAGGCAAACGTGTCCAGACAGCACTGATCGTTGAGAGTGGTGAAATACGTGAGACGATGCATGCAGCCCTGCTGTTAGGTTATGGGGCCAGCGCATTGTGCCCATATATGGCATTTGCTGTTCTTGACAATCTGGTGAAGCAAGGAAAGATCCAAGAAGATTACGCCACGGCAGAAAGTCACTACATCAAGGCTATTGACAAAGGATTAAAGAAGATTATGTCAAAGATGGGTATCTCGACCATCCGCAGTTATCGTGGCGCAAAGATCTTCGAGAGTATCGGACTCAGCGAAGACGTATTGCGACAATATTTTGGAACTGAAATAAGTACTATCGGTGGCATCGGACTGAAGGAAATTGCCCGCGACCAGATACGACTCTGCAATTCTCCCTTCCTCTCGGGGAAGGCTGCGGGTATGCAAGCAATGCTCGGGAACCAACGGTCGAAGGATGAAGCGAATAGCAATGGGGCTGGAGGTGCCCCTCTCCCAAACTACGGCCAGTTCTCATGGCGTAAGGACGGTATCAGGCATGCGTGGAATCCTGAAACGATATACCGGCTGCAGATTGCCACTCGCACAGGTGACTATAAACAATTCAAGGAGTGGGCATCACTGGTTGACAAGAAAGAAAGTCCAATCTTCATCCGTGACTATTTTGAATGGAGGAAGGCTGCTGAGCCTACACCCATCGACGAAGTGGAACCCGTAGAATCTATCGTGAAACACTTCGTAACAGGTGCCATGTCGTTTGGTGCACTCAGTATAGAGGCTCATGAGGCATTGGCATTAGCCATGAACAAGCTTGGCACTCGTTCAAACACTGGTGAGGGCGGTGAGGATAATACCCGTTATCACACCGAAGTGGAAGGCGTGAGTCTGTCAAGTAAAACCAAGCAGATAGCCTCAGGACGTTTTGGCGTAACGACAGAATACCTGGTAAATGCCGAAGAAATACAGATCAAGGTGGCCCAGGGTGCCAAGCCTGGTGAAGGTGGACAGCTACCTGGCTTCAAGGTGAACGACATCATCGCTAAGACACGTAACGCCATTCCTGGCATCAGTCTGATCTCGCCGCCGCCACATCATGACATCTACTCCATTGAGGACTTGGCACAGCTCATCTTCGATCTCAAAAATGTAAATCCTACAGCCGCAGTCAGTGTGAAACTGGTGGCAGAGAGTGGTGTGGGCACCATCGCAGCCGGTGTGGCGAAAGCGAAGGCTGACCTCATTGTGATTAGCGGTGCTGAGGGAGGCACAGGAGCTTCACCCGCCAGCAGTATGCGCTTTGCCGGTATCTCGCCTGAGATAGGACTGGCCGAGACACAACAGACACTCGTTCGCAATGGGTTACGTAACCAAGTGCGTCTGCAGACCGACGGACAGTTGAAGACTGCCAAAGACGTCATTATCATGGCTATGTTGGGGGCAGACGAATTCTCATTCGGCACATTGCCGCTGATTGTGCTGGGATGTGTGATGATGCGAAAGTGCAACACCAACACCTGTCCGATGGGTGTGGCAACTCAAAACCCCGAGTTGCGTAAGCATTTTGAGGGACGTGCCGAATACGTGGTCAATTATTTTACATTCTTGGCTCAGCAGGTGCGTGAGTATCTAAGCGAAATAGGGGTTCATAGCCTCAAAGAGATAATCGGCCATACAGAACTCATTGAGGTGAATACTTCAAACGCTACTGATAAGCAAAAGGTTATTGACTTCACTCGTCTTTTGCATCAACCGATGACGGACAAGGCTCTTTACTGGGATCGTGGAGCCTACACGAAGACCGCGAGTGTGATCGACGAAGAGATTATCAAGGCTGCCCAAAAAGCCATCAATGACCAAGATGAGGTCTCACTCGACTATGCCATTAAAAATACAGACCGAGCCGTTGCAACGATGCTCAGTGGTGTCATCGCCAAGAAATATGGTGAGGCAGGACTGCCCGACAACACCATCAACATCAAGTTCAAAGGCTCAGCGGGACAGTCGTTTGGTGCTTTTGCCGTGAAAGGGCTCAACCTCAAACTGGAGGGTGAGTGCAACGACTATTTCGGCAAGGGACTCTCAGGAGGGCGCATCAGTATTCTCCCACCGTCACGGTGCAGCGCAGATTTCCGCGCCGAAGATAATATCATCGCCGGCAATACAGGGCTTTATGGTGCAACGAGTGGTGAGTTATACATCAATGGCAAGGTGGGCGAGCGCTTCGGTGTGCGCAACTCAGGTGCTGTTGCCGTGATAGAAGGAGCAGGTGATCATTGTTGCGAGTATATGACAGGCGGACGTGTGGTCGTGCTTGGCAAGACTGGACGCAACTTCGCTGCCGGAATGTCGGGCGGTGTGGCTTATGTCTACGACCCAGACCACACTTTCGACTACTTCTGTAATATGGACATGGTGGAACTCTCGTTGGTTGAGGATAGCGTTTCACGCAAGGAACTGCTCGAACTGATCCGCCAGCACTATCTGCACACAGGTTCTGCCTTGGCAGGACGGATGCTCGACGATTGGCATCGCTATATTGACGACTTTATCCAAGTCATCCCTATCGAATATAAGCGTGTGCTTGAAGAAGAGAAGATGGCACGACTCCATCAGAAGATTGCCGACATCCAGCGAGATTACTAAATTCATTTACAATTTGACGATTTACAAATAACGACTTGTTCCAATTGGGGTATCAGAACATTTCGCAGGTCGTATTCAAAATCGTCAAATCAATAAAAACGTAAATTAATAGTAAATATATAATCGTCAAAAGAGATAACAAAAATGGGAAATCCGAAAGCATTTTTAGAAATACATCGCCAGGAAGCAGGCTACCGTCCTGTTCACGATAGGATCCACGACTTTGGAGAAGTGGAGCAGACACTTAACACCCGCGAACGAAAGTTGCAGGCAAGTCGCTGCATGGACTGTGGCGTGCCGTTCTGCCATTGGGCTTGTCCATTAGGCAATAAGGCACCGGAATGGAACGATGCCCTGTACAAAGGCGAATGGGAATTGGCTTTCCGCCTATTATCGAATACTAATCCATTTCCCGAGTTTACCGGCCGCATCTGTCCGGCACTATGCGAGAAAGCTTGTGTACTTAACCGATTCAACCATGAGCCGACGACAAATCGTGAGGACGAGTGTGCCATCATTGAAGCCGCCTTCCGCGAGGGATATATCCACCCCCGAACAGACATTATACGTAACGGAAAACAGGTGGCCGTCATCGGTGCCGGCCCTGCCGGTCTGGCTGCCGCCGACACCCTCAACCACATGGGATATACGGTGACCGTTTATGAGAAGAATGAGGCTGCTGGCGGTCTGTTGCGCTACGGCATCCCCAACTTCAAACTCAACAAGGCCATCATCGATCGGCGTATTGCCCTGATGGAAGCTGAGGGTATTACATTCAGATACGGAACTCATCTCCGCCCTTTTCCGAGGGGAGGGGAGTCTGATTGTCTCACGATCGATGAATTCAACAAGGCTCTCAGTTCCCAAGCCCCCCTCCCCTCGGAAGATGGAGGAGATGGTTTTGCCGTAGTCATGGCAACTGGTACACCTATCGCCCGCGATTTGAATATCCCCGGTCGTGAGCTGAAAGGCATCCACTTTGCGCTTGACCTCTTGAGTCAACAGAACCGTGTGTTGGCAGGTATGGAATATGCGAAGGATGAGCGTATCACGGCCAAAGGTAAGGATGTACTGGTCATTGGAGGCGGTGATACTGGTAGTGATTGTATCGGTACGGCTCATCGGCAGGGATGCAAGAGTGTCACGCAGATTGAAATCATGCCTCGGCCAGTGGAGGGTCCTGAAGATCCCCAAAACCCATGGCCCAACTGGCCTCGAACCCTCAAGACTACCTCATCGCATGAAGAGGGATGTGTCCGCCGATGGAACATCAACACGCTCGAATTCATTGGCGAGAACGGAAAACTCACTGGTGTCAAGGTGCAGGAAATAGACTGGAAAACCAACCCAGATGGTGGCCGTCCCATCATGGTGGAGAAGGGCAAACCCGAAATCATCAAGGCTGAACTCTGCTTGCTGGCCATGGGTTTTCTGAAGCCGGAACATCCTGAATATCCTGACAATGTTTTTGTCTGCGGTGATGCTAAAAACGGTGCCTCGCTGGTTGTAAGAGCAATTGCCAGCGGCATCGAGACAGCTCGAAAGGTGAATGATTTTTTATCAAAATAACAACATAACGAAAGAACGAACATGTCTAAGATACCATTCACCAAAATGCACGGTTGTGGCAATGACTACATCTATGTCAGTGCCATGGAGCATCCTGTCGCCGATCCGCAGGCCTGTGCCATTGCTTGGAGCGACCGCCACAAGGGTATCGGTTCTGATGGTCTTGTGCTCATAGATCGCAGTCCCATCCCCGAGGCCGACTTCTCCATGCGTATCTTCAATGCCGATGGCTCAGAAGCTATGATGTGTGGCAATGCTTCGCGCTGTATAGGAAAGTATCTCTATGAGCGGCACTTTACGGACAAAACCGAGATACGTTTGCTGACGCTTGCAGGCGTGAGGACACTGCGACTCCATGTCTATAACGATAGTGTCATGACGGTCACCGTCGATATGGGGGAGCCAATACTTGAGGATGAGTCGCAGTTTATTGGCGATCTGAGCATGAACAAGGGTGTTTTCGTATCGATGGGCAATCCACACTACGTCATCTTCACCGATGACATTGACCAGGTGGTCAAATCAGGACGTATCCTCGAAATCCACCCTGCTTTCCCGCAACGCTGCAATATCGAGTTCGCCCGTGTCACTCCCAATGCCATCCGCACTCGTGTCTGGGAGCGTGGCAGCGGTATTACCCAAGCCTGTGGAACAGGTGCCTGTGCCACCGCTGTTGCCGCCTGCATTACAGGACGTGTTGGTAGAACGAGCGAAATCGTCATGGACGGCGGTACCCTCCATATCGAGTGGCGTGAAAGCGATAATCATGTCTATATGACTGGCCCTGCCGAGTTTGTCTTCGACGGCGAGGTCGAAATGCTGTGATATAGTAATATCGTTATATCGAAATACCGAAATATCATAATATCGAAATAAAGAAATAAAATATGGCATTAGTAAACATCCATTTCCTGAACCTGCAGAACAACTACCTGTTTGCTGACATCGCAAAGAAGGTCAATGCCTTCAAGGTGATGCACCCCAAGGCCGACGTGATATCACTTGGTATTGGAGATGTCACACAGCCTCTATGTCCGGCTGTCATTGAGGCCATCCACAAAGCAGCCGCCGAGATGGCCAACATGGATACTTTCCGTGGCTATGGACCAGAACAGGGATATGACTTCCTCCGTGAAGCAATTCTGAAAAACGACTTTGCCCCGCGGGGTGTTCGACTTAACATCGACGAGGTATTTATCAACGATGGTGCCAAAAGTGACATAGGTAACTTCCAAGAACTGCTCCATTGGGACAATTTCATAGGTGTCACAGACCCCATCTATCCTGTCTATATCGATTCGAATGTGATGATTGGCCGCTGTGGTACCTATCGCGATGGACGTTGGACCAATGTGCGTTATATGCCTACCACTGCAGAGAATGGCTTTGTGCCCGACCTTCCAAAAGGTCGTCCTGTGGATGTGATCTATCTCTGTTTTCCCAATAATCCGACGGGTACGGTCATCACCAAGCAAGAATTGCGCAAGTGGGTGAACTATGCGCTGAAGAACGATGCGCTCATCCTCTTCGATGCCGCATATCAGGCTTATATACAGGATCCAGACATCCCTCATAGCATCTACGAGATACGGGGGGCACGAAAATGTGCTGTCGAATTCCGCTCCTTCTCCAAGACCGCCGGCTTTACGGGTGTTCGCTGTGGCTATACCATTGTACCCAAGGATGTCAGTGTGGCTACCTTCGAGGGTGAACGTATTCCTCTCAACCAACTCTGGCTCCGTCGGCAATGTACCAAGTTCAACGGTACCAGTTATATCTCCCAGCGTGCTGCCGAGGCAATCTATTCGCCCGACGGAAAACAACAGGTGCAACAGACCATCGACTATTATATGCAAAATGCCGCACGCATGCTCTCCGTTCTTAAAGATTCTGGTTTCGAGTGCTATGGAGGTGAAAATGCTCCCTACATCTGGATGCGAACACCCGATGGCATGGGATCTTGGCAATTCTTTGAGTCGTTGCTCTATGGTGCTCATGTTGTATGTACCCCTGGTGTCGGTTTCGGACCCAGTGGTGAAGGATATGTACGCTTCACTGCCTTTGGTACCCATGAACGCACCGAGGAAGCCCTGCAAAGAATAAAGAAATGGAACAAATAGATTATTAACTATAACACAAACATGATGATGGAAACATTAAGATTTCAGGTTGTCGGTGAAGCTTTCAAGAAGAAGCCACTCGACGTAAAAGCACCCGGTGAGAGACCCGCACAGTACTTTGGGAAGAAGGTCTTCAACCGTGAGAAGATGTATAAGTATCTGCCCAAGGCTGTCTATGAGAAAATGATTGACGTAATGGACAACGGCGCCCGTCTCGACCGCGACATCGCCGACGCCGTGGCGGCCGGCATGAAGCAATG
>DETG01000053.1 GCA_002361535.1 Prevotella sp. UBA3294 | reverse complement strand
TGGTACGACAACGAGAACTCCTATACTTCTCAGATGGTCCGCACGATCAAGTGCCTCGCTGAACTCAAATAAGATCAGTTTCTGATTTGAATTCAATATAAGCCGTTCGGGTTGCCGAACGGCTTTTTTCGGCTATGACGGCTGGCTATCCTCCGGGGAAAACCATAAAAAGATACTTTTTTTTTGTTTTGTCTTCATCTTTCACTAAATTTGTAGCCGTAATCACCTTGTCGCCGCAGGGTGAGGATTGATTATCCATCTTGTGTATCAATACTTAATGAAGAAAAGAACCCTTTTGCTCATATTTCTTCTGCCCCTTGTCTTGGTTGTTTCGGCCCAGGTCAATCCCAAGAAAGGATATGTCATCACATTGACAGGTGACACGATTCATGGTGTCATCGACTACCGCACCGACACCTACAATTGCCAGCAGTGCTCTTTCCGCGCAGACGACAGCAGCAGTTTCGTCAATTATATGCCATACGACATACAGGGCTATCGGTTTGATAACGATGGCGTCTATTACGTCTCCCGCACCTTCCCTGTCGAAGATGTGGAGACCAGGATGTTCGCAGAATATGTCATTCAGGGTGGGATTAGCCTGTTCTATTACAAGAACAACAGCATCAGCTATTATTTCTTTGTCGACGAGAAGGGCAATGTGGCTCCCATGAGGGAACCTATCTTGAACAATGTCACCAATGCCGATGTGATCGAGGTGAAGCAAAAGACCATGCTGAAAGCCTCGCAGATGCTGGCCAGCAGTCCAGAGGCTGTCGATGCCTTGTGGAACAGTGATTATGAGCGGCAAAACCTCACGAAACTGGTGAGAAACTACGACGAGAAATATTGTTCGGAATGGGGTGACTGCATACAGTTCCAGTATGATGAGAAGTCCGTGCGCTCCATCACTTTCAAAGGCTTGCGTGTCGAGGCGGGCATGCTCTTCGGAACCGCTAAGTGCAATAAGTTCTCATATAGCGGATCATCCATGGAAACTGCCTATGACAATTTTCACCTCAGCAGTCCCCGCTTCTCGATCGGTCTCGATTTCGGCTTCCCACGCTTGAGCCGTGGGCTCACCGCCCAGGTGCTCCTGGGCTACGTCCGGGGCAACGCCACCAAGAAAAATGACTTGAAAGAACTGAAGCAGGGAAAGGAATATCTCCTCGACCGAACATTTGGATGCAACCTCTTCGACGGCGAGTTTGGCTTTGCCTATAGCTTCTTGCCCGACAGCAAGATATCACCCGTGGTGAGGGCCGGATTGAATCTGGACATTCTCACGGGATTCGATTCAGAGAACATCGGAGGGTATGAGATGTCTGTGTTGGAAGAGGCCGGAAGCCATGGCAACATGGTGGGATTCTATATCGGAGCCGGAGCTGACTTTGCTCTCGGCAAGCACGCCTTGCGCATTATGATGCAATTCAATGGCAATGGCGCGATCTCCAATGACACTGGTATCAAATTCCTCAGTCCTGAGATCAGGCTGGGTTTCCTGTTATGAGCATTTGATGAAAAATAGAACACCTGATACAACCCGGATATGAAAAGACAGATGATCACCATCCTCGGACCAACGGCAAGTGGCAAAACCCGGTTGGCTGCCGCTCTCGCTGCCGATGTGGGCGGCGAGATCATCAGTGCCGACAGCCGTCAGGTATATCGCCGCATGGATATCGGTACGGGGAAAGACCTCGGCGACTATGTGGTGGGCGACAAGCACATCCGTTGCCATCTCGTGGATATCAGGGAACCGGGCACGAAATACAACCTCTTTGCGTATCAGCAGGATTTCCTGCAGGCATATAACGATATCATGCAGCGGGGAATGACCCCCATCCTCTGTGGCGGGACTGGATTGTATCTCGAGGCTGTGCTCAAGGGATACCTGCTTTCACCTGTGCCGCAGAATGATGAACTGCGACAAAGGCTGGAGGGGAAATCCCTGGATGAACTGACCGAGATGCTCAAGGAGCTCAAACGGCGTAATGGCACCATCATGCACAACCGCACTGACGTGGACACCGCACAGAGGGCTATCCGGGCCATCGAAATCGAAGAGTTTCATCTCCATACACCGGTCAGTGATAGATTCTTCCCGAAAATTGACTCTATCATCATAGGTGTGGATATCTCGCGCGAAGAACGCCGTAAACGCATCACTACAAGGCTCCGCCAGCGATTGGAGGAAGGTATGGTGGAGGAGGTGAGGGCCTTGCTCGACAGCGGTATACCTGCCGAGGATCTCATCTATTATGGACTGGAATACAAATACGTAACCGAATTCGTGATCGGAAAACTTTCTTTCGAAGAGATGTTCCGGCAACTGGAAATCGCCATCCATCAGTTCGCCAAAAGGCAAATGACGTGGTTCCGGGGCATGGAGCGACGGGGAACACACATCCACTGGATTGATGCGATGATGCCTGTCGATCAGAAAGTCAAAGCCATCCACGAGATCATGCGGGAAACTGGCGATACCGCACCCAAACCGATTTAGAAACCTAATACAACGGATATGTCAGTCGAACAAAACAAATGGGGCATCGTGTTCTGCCCCAAAAGTGGGGCACTCAGACCTCAGTCGAAATGGGAAAAAGTGGAGAAATGCCTCAGGGAGAAGGGCATTAGCTATGACTTTGTGCAGAGCGAGAACTCCAGCAGCGTCGACCGCTTGGTCAAAATGATGATCAACAATGGATATAAGACCATCGTGATCGTCGGTGGTGACTCCGCTTTCAACGATGCGGTGAATTGCCTGATGATGACTCCAAAAGAAATCAGGGATACCGTGAGACTCGGCGTGATTCCCAATGGACTGATGAATGACTTCGCCCATTTCTGGGATATCAAGGACAATGAGATCGCAGAATGTGTCGACATGATCGAAAAGGGAAGGGTGAGAAAGGTCGACTTGGGATGTATTCGCTACACCAACCAGAAAAACGAGAAGTGCCACCGATATTTCCTCAATTGCCTGAGTATCGGACTCGTGGCCTCTGTCATCAGACAACGGCGAAGGGCAAGCGGCTCGTTCGGATGGAGAAAACTGGCTTTCATACCCTCTTCACTCCTGATGATTTTCCAACGACTGGAATACAAGATGAAACTGCGTATCGATACCGATGTGATCGACAGAAAAGTGATGACGGTATGTATCGGCAACGCACAGGGATATGGCTTCACTCCCAGTGCCGTGCCCTATAATGGATTGCTCGACGTGTCGGTGGTTTATCATCCGGAAGTGGTTCAACTGATAGAGGGATTCTATCTGCTCTATAGCGGGAAAATACTCAATCACCGGAGCGTGCATCCTTACCGTACGAGGGAAATCTTCGTCGATAAGGCGGAAAGGGCTCTCGTGGGTATCGATGGCAGGGTCATGAACTCTCCTGTGGGACCATTCAAAGTGAACGTCGAACAAGAGGTGATCAATTTCATCATACCGTAAGGGGCCAGCCCGTTTTAGAGACTCTCATCAGCCCATTTTCGAGACTTTCATCAATTCGTCTTCGTCGACAATCTTGATCTTCTTGCCGTCGATGGCAATCAACTTCTCTGCTGCAAACGCCGACAGAGTGCGGATGGCGTTGCTCGTGGTCATGTTCGACAGATTGGCCAGATCCTCACGGCTCAGGTAAATGCTCAACGTGCTGCCGTCTTCCTCCAAACCGTAATTCTCTTTCAAAAATAGAATGGCTTCGGCCAGACGGCCCCGGATGTGCTTCTGAGTCAGGTTGACCGTGCGGTCGTCCGACTGACCTAACAGGATGGAGAGGTGCCGCACAACCTGAAGACTCATCTCGGGATTGCTCCGCATCACCTGTTCGATGACTTCCATTGGTACAGAGGCTACCACCGACGACTCAAAAGCCATGGCCGTGGTGCGGTGACTGGCTTCTGCAAAGTATGCACGGTAGCCGAACATCTCCACGGGCTTGACTACACGCACAATCTGGTTGCGGCCGCCTACACCGTCCTTCAGCACCTTCACCTTGCCGTTCAGAAGAAAATACATCTGGCTCGGAGTGTCTTTCTCCGAATAGATGATGGCATTCTTCTTGTAACGGCTGACATGCAGGTGGTCGGATATCAGCATGCGCTGAAGTTCCGTGAGGGACGGCCAGATGGCCAAAACCTCTGAGGCTGCAGTGTGTCTGTCGATGCTGTTGGGCCTAACTGACATGGATCAGGATTTCTCGAATGGTGATGTTACTTGAATACAAACAGTGCCGAATGACTTGACGGCTATAGTGGTGCAAAATTAGCAAATTTCCCGTGATTAAGTCTTTCCGATGGGGAAAAATATCCCGAATCGCATAAAATAGAGACAAAAGTCGAAAAAAAAAGAGGATAATTTTGAACACTTGACAAAAATGATTAACTTTGAACAGATTTAACGAGGACCATGCTTCGCATGGGACGTATGACGTTATCTGAATCTGATACGATTTTAAACCTTAATAGAACAACTATGAGTTATCTACGATTCGAAAAGGCGCTGATGACCAACTTGGAGGAATCACTGCCCCGTGAACTGTTGAGAACCAACCGCTCCGGAGCATATTCTTGTTCCACAATTGTCGACTGCAACACGCGCAAGTACCACGGACTCCTCGTGGTTCCCATCCCTGAGCTGGATGACGAGAACCATGTGCTGCTCTCTTCACTCGACGTGACAGTCATCCAGCATGGAGCTGAGTTCAATTTGGGACTCCATAAGTATCAGGGCAACAACTACAGCCCGAAGGGGCACAAGTACATCCGTGAGTTCGACTGCGACAAAGTTCCCACCA
Source organism: Prevotella sp. UBA3294 (assembly GCA_002361535.1). Taxonomy (GTDB): domain Bacteria; phylum Bacteroidota; class Bacteroidia; order Bacteroidales; family Bacteroidaceae; genus Prevotella. The sequence continues at coordinate 2,233 of DETG01000053.1, read as the reverse complement.
CAATCTACAGGGTGGGCGGAGTAATCCTCAAAAAGGAGGTCGTCTTCCAGCATTATGAGGACAGAATCCTTATCCGATACACACTGGAGGATGCGCATTCTGCCACTACCCTGAGATTCAAACCGTTCCTGGCTTTCAGAAGTGTGAGGGCCTTCACACATGAGAACTATACAGCAAGCCGGGACTACACTCCTGTGGACAATGGTATCAAAACGTGTATGTACGCCGGATACCCCGACCTCTACATGCAGTTCAGCAAGAAAAACGAGTTCGTCTTCCAGCCCGATTGGTATAGGGGTATCGAGTATCCCAAAGAACAGGAGCGTGGATATGCTTCCAATGAGGACCTCTACGTGCCGGGCTATTTCGAGGCTCAGATTAAGAAGGGGGAGAGTATCGTCTTCTCGGCTTCCACTTCCAAAATCCGTACCGCTACGCTCAAGAAACTCTTCGAGAGCGAGGTCGCTGAGCGTAACCCGCGTGACAATTTCTTCCACTGCTTGGTCAACGCTGCTCACCAGTTCCATAAAAGACTGCCCAACGACGAACGTTACTTGCTCGCTGGATATCCTTGGTTCAAATGCCGCGCAAGAGACACGTTCATCTCACTGCCAGGACTGACTCTCGCCATCGAGGAGCAGGACTATTTCGAACTGGTCATGAAAACCGCAGAACGGGAACTCCGGGCTTTCATGGAGGGAAAAGAGATCAAAGGACATATCTATGAGATGGAGCAACCCGACGTTCCATTGTGGGCCATCTGGGCTATACAGCAGTACGCCAAAGAGTGCGGGCGCGCGAAATGCATCTCCATGTATGGCAAACTCATCGACGACATCATTGATTACATCATCGGCAATGAGCATCCTAACCTTTCGCTCGAGGAAAACGGACTGCTCCACTCCGAAGGACGTGACCGTGCCGTCACTTGGATGAACTCCACGGCCAACGGAAGACCGGTCGTGCCGCGTACGGGATTCATCGTCGAATTCAACGCTCTGTGGTACAATGCACTGAGATTCGCTGCTTCCATCGCTGCCGAGGAAGGTAACACGGAGCGGGCAGAGGATCTGGGCAAAAGAGCCGAACTCTGCAAGAGCTCGTTCGTGGATACTTTCCTCAATGAATACGGATACCTCTATGACTATGTCGATGGAAATATGATGGACTGGAGCGTAAGGCCCAACATGATCTTCGCCGTGGCCCTCGACTATTCTCCGCTCGACCAAAGTCAGCAGAAAGGGGTGCTCGATGTCTGTACGAGGGAATTGCTCACTCCCAAGGGACTGCGCTCGCTCTCTCCGAAAAGCGGAGGTTACAACCCGATGTATGTCGGACCGCAGACGCAGCGTGACTATGCTTACCATCAGGGAACTGCATGGCCGTGGCTCGGTGGCTTCTACATGGAGGCTTGCCTCAAAATCTACAAGCGCACCCGCCTGAGCTTCATCGAAAGACAGATGGTGGGGTATGAGGATGAGATGAACTATCACTGCCTGGGTACGATCAGTGAGCTCTTCGACGGAAACCCACCGTTCCTCGGACGTGGGGCCATGTCGTTCGCCATGAACGTGGCAGAGATCTTGAGAACACTCAACCTGCTTGAATCATATAACTATTCTAAATAAAGGAGGAGACAAAATATGAAAGTTTTAATGTTTGGCTGGGAGTATCCTCCTCATGTGTTCGGTGGACTCGCCACCGCTAATTATGGCATCTCTGAGGGATTGTATGCCCAGGGAGACATGGACATCACCCTTTGCTTGCCTAAACCCTTCGGCGACGAGGACACCAAAGCCTGCCGCATCGTCGGCATGTGCGCCGTGCCTATCGCATGGAGAGATGTCGATTATGACTATGTGAAAAGCCGTATCGGCAATATTATGGATCCTGACTATTACTTCAAGTTAAGGGACAATATCTATGCCGATTTCAACTACATGCATGTCAACGACCTGGGATGTATGGAGTTCGCCGGGGGATATCCCAAAAACCTCCACGAGGAAATCAACAACTATTCTGTCATCGCTGGAGTGGTGGCTCGTACTGAGGATTTTGATATCATTCATGCACACGACTGGCTGACTTATCCCGCTGGCATCCATGCCAAGAACGTGAGCGGAAAACCGCTGTGCATCCATGTGCATGCCACTGACTTCGACCGAAGCCGCGGTAAGGTGAATCCCACCGTATACTCCATCGAGAAAGATGGTATGGACAATGCCGACTGCAT
>DETG01000039.1:7072-25522 GCA_002361535.1 Prevotella sp. UBA3294 | reverse complement strand
CTCCCTTTGGGAGGGTTGGGGTGGGCTTCCTTTTTTGGGGGGGGGGGTGGGCTCTAATAGTTATCTTTCAGATGTTCCTTCATATAGTCTCTTGGCGACATCCCGTAGAATTTCTTGAAGATGGTAGAGAACGATGCGGCATTACTGAATCCGCAGGCATACATCACCTCCGTCACGTTTTGGTGCTGGTTAGCCAGCAGGTTGGCAGCCTGCTTTAGTCGGAGGTTACGGATGAAGTCATGGGGTGTCTGGTTGGTGAGCTCCTTCATCTTGCGGTGCAGGTGTACACGACTGATACCCACCTCCTCGGCAATCATATCCACGCTGAGGTCTGAGTTGCTGATATTGCGGTTAATGACATTCATCACGCGCTCTAACAGTTTCTCGTCGGGTGACTTCATCGTCACCTGTTCCACCTTGTCCTCCTGACTCTCGTTACCTGTGAACTTATAGCGCATCACCTTTCTCGCTTCTGTGAGGTTGATGATGGTGCGTCGCAGGATATCCATGTTGAACGGTTTCACCAAATAGGCATCAGCACCAGTCTCCAGTCCTTCGAGACGGTCTTCGTCGCGGTTCTTGGCAGTGAGCAGCACCACAGGAATATGGTTGGTGTTCACATTGGCCTTGATGCGTGAGCACAGGGTGTTACCATCCATCTCGGGCATCATGATATCGCTGATCACCACATCGGGCACCTGTGTCAGGATCACGGGCAGAGCTTCCTTTCCGTTGGGGAAGGTCTTCACCGTATAGTCACGTTCCAGTTCGGTGCGAAGGTATTCGGCAATCTCCTGGTCGTCTTCCACCACCACTACAAAGAGATCCTTTCGGTTCTGCACACCCTCATCGGGTATCATGTCCTCGGGAACATCCTCCAGCATATCCAGGTCGTGCAGGTTTGTCTCTGACGATTCCTCCAGGATCATCTCCTCGGGTTTCAGATGGGCATTCCCTAACGGGATGGTCACGGTGAACTCACAGCCCTTACCGTCGGTGTTGTTTTTCACGCTGATCGTGCCATGGTGCAGCTCCACCAATGAGCGTGTCAGATCGAGTCCGATGCCAGTACCCACATTGCGCTCATCGGGAGAAGTGGTGGCCTGGTAGAAGCGTTCGAACACCTTCTGTATCTTGTCGGCGGGGATGCCCTCACCAGTATCTTTGATACGGAGGCGTGCCTCATGGTCATCATGTTCCACAGAGATTCTCACCTTTCCGCCGGCAGGTGTGAACTTAAAGGCGTTCGACAGCAGGTTCACCACCACCTTATCGAAGTTCTGGCGGTCGATCCATACGGGCAGGTGGTCGCAGTCGTGGACATAGCTCAGTTCGATATTCTTGCTGCGTGCCTGTACCTCGAACAGAGAATAGACGTCTTGAACGAACGATACAAAGTCGTTTTCGCTCATGCGCATCATCATTTGTCCCTTCTCAATCTTCCGCAGGTCCATCATCTGGTTGATCAGGTGGAGGATACGTTCAGAGTTGCGCTGGATGGTCTTGTAGATGCCATGCCGGTGGGGATCGGTGTCTTCCTTGATGAGCGACATGATCGGTGTGAGGATCAGCGTCATCGGCGTGCGGATCTCATGACTGATATTCATGAAGAATCGCAGTTTGGCCTCGCTCATCTCCTCGGCATGGATATGCTCCTGTAGGCGCAGGTGGTCTTGTTCCTGTTTGCGCCTGTAGCTGAAATAGGCATAGAGAGCCAGGGCGAGTAGCAGGAAGTAGAACAGTTTAGCCCAGATAGAGAGGTACCACACGGGATGGATCACCACGGTGAACTCTTTGATGTCCGACTCGGTATTGCTGATGATTGCCTTCACACGGAAGTGGTAGGTGCCAGAGGGCAGATGACTGAATGTCAGCTCATGTGTTCCTGCGGGCATGCTGATCCATGGCTCCCCGTTGATGCTGTATTCATAGGTGATGTGCTCTGGTCGGTCGAAAGTCAGCGTAGAGAGGTTTACCGAGAAAGAGTTGTCCTGATGGGCCAGTTCGAAGTGACTGGCATTGATCACGGTGCTGTCGGTCACGATGTAGCTTCCCGACTTATGTCCTGCCCGCACATCCTCGCCGTTGATGCGCATCCCCGTGATGTTCACCGAGAACTGTCGTTGCAGGGGGCGCATTTCGGTGGGATTGAACCAGGTGATACCTTGCATACCGCCGAAGATGAGGTGTCCCTCTTCATCACGGCACGACACGCCCTCGGAGAACTCATTGTCCTGCAGACCGTCATCCACGAAGTAATTGCTGGTCTTGAGAGTCTCCGGATGCAGACAGCTCAGGCCATGTCCGGTACTCACCCATACGTTCCCTTTGCGATCAATCTCAATACCCGCGATATATTCATCGGCCAGACCGTCAGCCTTACTGTAGCGTGCGAGCTTGCCGCTCTTCAGGTCATAGCTGTAAAGGCCCTCGCTGGTACCGGCCCATACGCGCCCTCTCTTGTCTTCTTGGATGGTATTGATCTGTATGTTGCGGATGATACCGTTGCTGTGGAATGTGTTCACCCAGCTCCCTGTTTTCAGGTCTAAGCAGGCCAAGCCGGTACAAGTACCCACATAGAGACGGTTGCCGTCGGGTGACAGCTGTAGCTGGGCGATATAGTCGTTCATCAGACAGTTGCTCACGCTGTCGCTGTTCGAAGGCAGCTGCGAGCGGTAGGTGCGCACCTCGTTCGTGTTGAGGTTCACACGTTTCAATCCGTTGCCCATACTGCCGATCCATAGGTTGTTGTTATCATCGATGGCGACATCGAACACACTCTCCGCCTCTGTCAGTGTGGCGGGATGGCGGTGGTAGGCTCCTGTCTGTTTGTCCACCCATCCACAACCGTTGCGGAAGGTACCCACCCAAAGTCGTCCTGATTTGTCCTCTGCCATACCTAACACCGTGACGGGAGGTTCTCCCGGCTGCTCCAGACGGTAGTGGCGCACGCTCACACGGTCACTGCCGATGGCATACAGTCCGTCGTTGTCACCTGCCACCCACATGATACCGTCGCGCGTCTTCTTCACGCACATCACACAGGCATCACCGATGGTATTGAGATTTCCCATCTTCCTGCCTAAGTAGCCGAAGCTCTTGGGGCGCTGTGGCTGCATGAACACACCTTTCTGCAGTAATCCTATCCACAGGTTACCGATCTTATCCTCCATCACGCTCACCGCCTTGCTCTTGTTCAGGTCGATCTCTGTACTCGCATACGATACCGGGGCTACTGCACCAGTTTTAGTATTGTATTCCATCACTCCCTGACCGTCGCAGCCTAACAGCAGGTTGCCGTTTTTTCGTAAGGTCAGTGTCGCGATATGCAGACCAGTAGTGGATGGGATCTGTTGGAAGCCCTCGCTGTTGACGGGCGAATAGCGGTATAGTCCGCTGTGGTTACTGCCTAAGAACACCGCACCGTTCTCACCGATGCAGATGGCACTGAAATGATGGCGTAGCTCCCCTTTGTTCAGGAACTGACTGCGACTGGAGCCGTTGATCATGAACACACCGTTGTCTTCTGTCAGTACCCAGATACGATTACTCCTGTCCTGAGCCAGACGGTAGGAGTATTTGATATCGGCATACGGACCTTCCAGCTGATGCGCGTTCAGGTGGTCATCATCCATCTTGTAGATGCCGTAGCCGGAGGTGGAGATCAGAATGTCACCGTTGCTGCACTCGATGATACTGTTCACGAAGGCAGCTACCCTCTTTCCCGTACGGTCGATCATGGGCACATCTTCGAAGTCGCTGTGCACATAGCGCTGCAGCGCGTTCGACATACCTATATATATAGTGCCCCTGCGGGTCTGCATGATGCAGTTTACACTGTTGTTGGCCAGTCCATGTGATTTCTTGAATGTACGGAACGTATAGCCGTCATAGACATTCAAACCGTTCAGTGTGGTGATCCAGATACGACCCTTCTGGTCTTGGAACACTTGACTGACGATACTGCTCGACAGCTTGTCGTTTGTCGTGTAAAGCCTACCCGTTTGTGCACTCACACTCACGGAGAATAACATCATGACTGATAAAAAAAGATGCTTCATTGGGTTGTAGTAAAAATTGTTTCTTGTTGCAAAGTTACAAATTATTTTCTTATAAAGTACCTTTTTTGTTCTTTTTTTTTACACTTTCCTCTTTTGATGTAACTCAAAACAAAGTTTGTGATACAAGTTACCAAACGCAAAGAGCCTGTAACTCAACAAGAAAAGCGTTTGCGAAATGTTTTATATCTTTGCATCATGTTCATGCTGGCTGTAGAAGAGGTATGAACTGTAGTAAAATTGTTATAGATTCAGCGGGGGAGTGGCGTCGTGATGATACTGCTCCCTTTTTTGTGCTCATTCCTTAGGCACGGATTACACGGTATTCCCTTGATGTAAGAGCTTGTACTAAAGAAAGCCTCTCCTCACGGAGGGGTGGGGGTGGCTCAATCACGATTATTCACGAACCTCACTTACCATGCCAGATCCATTGTTGATAATTAGGTAAGTCATTTCTTCCAGGAATTCCTGCAATCTGATTACATCAATGTGTGGAAAAGGGATGTTTTTAAGAACATCGAAATGGGTGTCATCACTAACAATATAGTCTGCACCAGAAACTATTGCACAATCCACAAACTTGTTGTCATCGTAATTTTGTTCTATCAAATGGAAACGATATTGGGGATTGACAAATACAGTATATGGACTATGAACAATCTCGTTGACGACATTCTGTGCAACGACAAGAGAGGCTTTCCTTCCGATTATCTCTTGATATTCACTTAAGATTTCATTGCTCACACATAGTTTGTAAAGACCTCTACGGTAAGCATCCCATCCAATGAACTTTTTGCTTCGTCGTGAGAGCATCTGTATCAAGCAATTGGTATCCAATACAACAAGACGTTTCATTATTGCTGATAAGGTGTGCGGTCATGAGCTGTTTCCAACTCCTTTAATGTATCCTCATTCCATTCTCCACTCTCCCACAGACGGTTCATCTCCGCATCGACACGGCGGGCAAAAAACTCAGAAATCGCTTTTTTCAAAGCAAATAAATCTTCTTCGCTGTTGAGAACCGAAACTGCCCTCAACAGTTCTAATTGCGCTGAATTGAAAACAGGTTTTCCCATAATGATCTATGATATTTTTGCAAAAGTACACTTTTCAAGCGAAACAAACAAATAAAACAGTGAAAACTTTCTGTATAATCCAGTGTTTTCAACGCAGTGCTACATTGCACAATTTGAGCAAGCCTTGTGCAACCTATCTGCACTTTTTCATGCACAGGCAGATTACAAAATTCGTTCCCCAGAGATGGGCTTAAATTAATCTGACTTTACCCATCCCATGATATCCGTGGAATTCGTGTCATCCGTGTTCAATTAACGTCATGCGGATCTCACAGATTCTGTGGACTTCTGTTACACAGAGAAATGCTATGAGTGGCATCAAAGAAAAAATGCAAAAAAGCCTTTGTGGTTTGGAAGAATCTTACTACCTTTGCACTTGAAATGCAAACGGTGGTGTTTGTCAAGTTTATTGCGGAAATACCAAACCTTTCATAAACTTTGCGAAATGTAACATAATTGTGAGAGGGACACTATGCGAATTCCGTGTTACTTGTCACAAATACACTTATTAATAATGTTCGTACCTTTGCCGCCGAAAAGTGAAGTAGGCGAGTGTTGTGTCGTCGAACTATCATGCAGCCTTCCTTTATCAACAGAAAAAGAATATACAAATAATTAAAAACAATAATCAATCTTTTAAAAAATGAAAGAACTATTAAAAAATAGGGGTTTTATGAAAAAGATGAGAAGGCCAAGCGCCTCTTCACCATCCTCTTTAATCTTATTCATGATGGCTCTCGCCATGATGATGCTTGTGCCTTCGGGTATGAAGGGCGCAACTACGACTATTAATTTTGACCCCGCAGGAACTGCAGCACAAAAGGCTGCGGATGGTGACGACTCATACGAAACGAATTTCGAGATGGGTGAGAACTATTCGGCAATTGGTTATGGTGCCAAGGTTGGAGTAAGGATGAATTATAGAAATCATAGTACTACTTGGACGAACATTGACATTTCGCGCTTGGCTTTTATTCTTAACACAAATGGTCGGGGTAACGCTCACGTTGAAGGAGATGGTTTCTACCTTAGAAGAGATACTGATGGCCGTGTCAGAAAAAGCGGTCTTTACAATAGTAAATGGACTCAGAAATTAGCTGTTCTGAATTTGAAGCCTGGCGACAAAGTAACATTTGTTTATTGTGGTTCAAGTAATATTGATAATGACAATAATGGTAATGGTAATGCTAATTTGCATGATGACACTCATAACCAATGGTTAACACAGATAGGAATAGGACAGACAGCTACAAGGACTATTGAAATGTCTTCAATAGGAGACCTTATAGTTTCCGCTAACAAAGGTACAATCATTCAGTCTATTACCATTGATTCTAATGTTGCCGAATACGATATCACAACTGTGGACAACACCACTACTTTTGAATTCACAAAGGAAGGTCTTTTGGAAGAAAACGACTTCGCCATCCCTTATATGTCAGTATCATTTGGTAGTGCCACTGACTATTTGGTCGTTCAGAACGGCCAGCAGTCTCACATGTATAATAGCGATGGAAATGAAAACTTAGTGACAGGTGGACCCAACAACCAACCTTCAGCTGGTAATTTTTATGCGTTTAAGCCAACCGCAGGTGGCAAAGTAACTATAGAAGGAGGTATGCAAGGAGAGAGAATACACCTCTTTGTGTATAATTTAAGTACAGATAGCTGGGAAGGCAACGATCCTGATCACGGGATTTTTTACAAGGAAACTTATGAACAGAATCAAACTCATTCTCACCATATTGAATTTAATGTTGAAAAAGATAAAATATATTATATATGTCAAAACAACCTTAACGAAACAGGCAATGCTTTCCATCTGCATAAGTTCTCTTTTAAGCCAACCTTCCGTTTAGCAGAACTCGCTAAGGTGATAGACAATGTTGACAGTTATGGGCAAGGCCAAATGATTGAACTGACAAAAGTTGAGGGTGTAACATCTACAACCACGGGAACAATTACTGTCAAGAGGTGCACGGGAAATATTGTTCCTACCAGTTTTGCCACCATTATTAGTGACGGTAAACTTAAAATGGGCAAGCCGACGTTTGTTGATGGTACTGACCATGCGGGCACTGTCATCATTGATGTAAATTTGAGCGTGGGTGAAGCAACGTTTGTAGTTACTTTCCCCTACCATGCAGACTATAGGCCTGCTGGGTACACAGACCCCAACCGTTCATACGGACACACTTGGAATTTCATTGACCCAAGGAACTCTGATAGCAACAGCGGTAACTCGAAAGTATCGGATGGAAACTCTGGATTTAATAACGGACCTGCTACAACTGGTATCTTGTCCATTGGTCAGAAAAAGAATACTACTTCCCCATTCTATTATGAGTTGATGAATCGTGAATGGACATACTCCCAGCGTATAACAGGCGAAGCAGGCGGTTTCCACGATCCGTATTATGCAAATGTGTGGGACATGGAGGGCGATAATGCTGACATGATTTGGGAGACGGAAGGACTATGGTTTGACACTGGTACCAACCTCTCATGTATCAATAATGAGAGTAATCCTCTAGTATGGGATAACCAAAAAACGCCAAAGGAGCAGGTCGGAAATCCTCTTAATTTCCTTGAGCCAAGATTATTAAAGGACGATGGAGAAACTCCTGCTGACCCAATAAAATATGATGCCAATGGCAAACCAGTGTATGAAGACCCTGACCGCTATGTAGGTCTGATGCCTGTTACTGACGGCAAGAAGTCTTCGTTCACCATTCCTGGACTGAAGCCGGGAGACCGCGTGCTGATTTTCATGAAGTCGGGTGAAGGCTCTGGAGACAACGGCATCTTCCTGAACATTACTGGTGCAAAAGATGCTTTGGGAAAACAAATCGAAGCAACCGATCTTTATAAGGCAGGTGGTACGAACTGGCAACATAATCGATACGAAGGTTGCTATCATTTCATAAAGGATGAGACAAAGGACCCTGGTTCTGAATATGGTCGCATGACATTCTCTATGAACTCTGGTTCTATGTGCAAGCTGCTTTACATCCGCATCTATACGGGTCAGCGCATTGTCACCACTAACATTGTTTCGCAGAACTCGGCAGAAGAAGATGCAGGTAAGCTTCTTTTCATCAACGATAAAGGAGCTGCATTGGGTTCAGCAGGATCAGCCAGCCAAATGTCATTGCGTTTCCGTGGAAAGGGACAGAGTTCCACTAGCCAGGTTCTTACCTATTCTGGCAATCTGAGTGACGCTTCGTTCTCTGGTGACAACTTCAAGGTTAGTGGAACATACAATCATCTTATTGATTATACGTCTAAAGTGGGTGACATTGGTATGTTCAGACTGCGTATGAATGATATTACTTATGAGTATGAGAAATCTTCAGATCAGAAAATAACATACGTTGCTGATTTCTGCGACCGTAACTTCACCGTGGGCTATCGTGACAAGGTGGATAGTTATCCTTATACTTGGGACTTCACCGACATTCAAGGTTTCTCTTCTGATAAGATGACTGCCGAGGCAAACAACTATCCTATCGATGCTGCAAGCCAGGATGCTTATGGCCATGAATGGGACATCTCGCTGTTTGATGCCTATGGCAACATGAAGGTAAATACAGGCTTTGATCCTATAACAAACAACCTCATCTTCTCGCCTCATAAGATTGGATTCGGAAACCAGTTGTGGGCTGGTGGCAATGTAATTCCTGAAACCCGTGGTCTGTGGTTCTATTCAGAGGATGACAGAGAAACCGGTTATACATCAGAATATAGCTCTGCGCTTTATAACGACTGTCTGCAGATTACCAGCGATGGTATCCGCTTTGCAAACGTTCCAGATGATGCGGGTAAGCGTGTAGCCTGGTGGAACTATAAGATGGTTGTTCCTGACGTACCTGTTGACGGTGCAGTCTATCTGCGCATGAAGAGAGACACTTCTGTGCCCGATGATGCCAAGACATACTCAAAAATTGATAATGCAGATGTTCCTTTCTTGGCAGCAAGATTCCAATTCGCCTCTCAGAGCAGCAAGACCGATATGGTCAAGGCTGGGGAACTGAAAAACGGTACGAATTATTCGTTCTACAAAGTACCTAATACGACAGGCGAGTATATTGTTGCTGTCAAGAATAATACGGGTAGCATCAATCACTTGACGTTCACACTGAATGGCTGGATCGTGGAGAAGGTAGCTGTCTCGACAGATCAAAAGAGTGTGAATTCTAAGGGTTGGGCATCGGAGAGCCGTTCTCGAAATATTGATGCAGCACTGACACCTTACTTCACAGGAAAGACGATCAAGACGTATCTGGCGGGATCACCGAACTACGATAACCGCACTCTGCGCTTAACCGACATTAGTACAAGTGAAAACAATCATGTCTTGCCTGCTGGAACAGGTTGTGTGCTCTTCAATGAAACAGATAAAAACAAGGCAGAAATCGTAGCAGGAAACTTCCATCTCTTCGTGCCAGACATGCACGATGAAACGGAACTTGCCAACCCCAATGCTACATTAACCGATGGGGCAAAGGTGAACATGCTGAAGCCACAGTTGACCCAGCAAAACCCAATGCCAAGAACGGAAATGGTTGATGGTACTGAACATACTATATATGTGCTGGCATACAAGTACTATGATCTGGATCAATATGGGAACACGAAGAGCAACACCATGCATGAAGGTCCGGAAATGTTCTACCGCATTGCTGCCCACCAGTCAATCGGTTTGAAGGCGAACAGTGCCTATCTTGTTCTGCCCACAAGCAAGGTTAAGCCCCAAAATGCTTTGGGTGCCAAATACACCTTCGTCTTTGATGATTGGGACAACCTGATTTTTGACGATCCGAATGCCATCGCCACGGAGATCGAAGGCGTGGATGCATCGAATGGCGTCAGAGAGTACGGTCAAGAAGGTTGGTATAACATGAACGGTCAGAAGCTGAACGGCCGTCCCACAGAGAGCGGTATCTATATTGTGAACGGTAAGAAACTGGTGATTAAATAATTTAACTTGAAAACAATGAATATGAAAATGGAGAAGAAAGATTATATAATGCCGGTTACTGATTGTGTGAATGTGCGCCTGTATGGAGCCGTCATGGGAGGTACTGACGAAGGTGCCTTCGGAAAATGGAGTCAGGGAGCTGCCGGCGGTGATGAGCCAGGCTGGGGTGATGCCAAGGAGAACTCCGACATCGTGTTCGATGACAACTTCAGTGACCTCTGGGATAACCCAGATGCAGGCAGCAACGCATTCGATCTGTGGGGCGAATAAAGACAAGAATAGAATAGTTGATGTAAAATAGAAAAAGTATTTGACCAAGTTTTAGGTAAATAGCTTTTCATTTGTAATGTTAGTATTCAAGGCAAATTGCTTTGTGGAAAGAGGGATCGTCGGGATGACGGTCCCTGTTTCTTTCTCTACGAATTAGGCGAATGCCTTAACTTTACTCTGCGAATTAGGCGAATTAGGCGAATGGCTTTGCTTTAAACACGGATCGCACGAATTACACGAATAATAATCAGCCTGTACGGCTGATCGTCCTTTGTTATTTGTCACACAGAAATAATGAAAAACACAGAAATGATCAGCCTGTGCGGCTGATTGTTGACACCACTTTACTAATTGCCACTCAAAGAAAGGTGGATATGTACTACACAACAAAACTGATTTAGAGTACCAGACGGCCAATTCCTTTCATATCGAGTGCTACCTGTACTCCGAGAGCCCTGAAAGCTCTCATCATGGAAGCGAGGGTAATACTCTTACCGCTCTCAATTCTGCAAACCTGCGATCTTTGCACACCCATTCTCTCGCCGAGTTCTTCCTGAGTCAGTTTCTGAGCTTTGCGAGCTTTCTTGATGGCTTCGCCCACACGATACGCCTGGAGCTCGTCAGCTAAATCTTGTTCAAACTTATCCCGTTCAGGAGTCCCGATGAGGCCGAGATCTCTGTCAAGGAGTTCGTTCATTGTATATAACTTTATCTTTTCCATGTTCTTTTTATTTTGATTCATAATACTTCTTTCTTAAAGCTTCGGCACGAACAATCTCTTTTTTAGGTATTTTCCACGTTTTCTTGACGAATCCATGAGTTGCTACTACCAGACGTTTCTCTTGCTCGTCCCAAAATGCCAATAGTCGGTACTGAATGCCATCGTAGAGTGTACGAAACTCCCAAAGGTCAGATGCACCATCCGTTTTTTTGAACAAATCACTATCCTTCAAACCATTCGCCACCTTAGCAATGTTATAATAAATCTTCTTTCTTGCTTGGGGCTGTAAGTCCTTTAGGAATTCGCTTGCCTCCTACATGAATACTACTTCAAATTGTATTAATGATTCCATGATTAACAAAATTTTGTGCAAATGTACTATTTGTTTCTTAAATACGCAACAAAATGATTGTTTTTTTCTTTGAATTATCAATTATTTATTAGCTCAATTGCCGGATGCCCCAAGAAACTCTCCTTAGATCCTCAGAATATGAATATCCCACAGAAATGACAGAAATGATCAGCCTGTACGGTTGATCGTCCTTGAAGTCCAATGAGTCCGTAGAAATAATAATCTGCTGAATCCGTATGGGTAAACGAACACGAATTGCACGAATTCCACGAATAATGATCAGCCTGTACGGCTGATGAATTTGGCTTCCCCCATGGCTCCGATTTTCAATTCTGTGCTATCTGTGCTATCTGTGTGAAAAAAATAGCTTTTCAGTGTGAAATATGATCTCTGTGTGCGATCGGTACTGGATTCGCTGAACGGAACGGGGTGTTCGTTGAATGGATTTGTGCCTTTCTTTGCTTTGTCGTACCTTTGTCCCATCAAAATAGAATGAAGAAAGGAATGAATATGAAGAAGCTAAATTGTTTTTTGATGATGGTTGCGGGAATGGTTGTTTCCTGCACTACCGATGATGGCTGGGATGAATATGGTGATGTAAACAACCAACAGCCGATGTCGGGTAGTACCGTTTCTGGCGGTAATGCTACCACGGGATCGGCACTGACGGGATCGTTAGCCACTTTCGATGTAGCGATCAATACCGCGTCGCTGAATGAAACGGAGACTCTGCCATCGAGCAGTGACACCTATTATGAGGACTATGTGGAGACGTACACACCGACTGCCACCCTCCAGATTGCCTTCAACGGTAATACCGCGACGGTAGCAGGCGAGGTGGATGGGGTGACGGTATCCACACAAGGTGCTCATGTCACGGTGAGTTCCACGGTGAAGAATGTGGCCTATGAGCTGAGTGGATCCACCACCGACGGCTCGTTCAAGATCTACAGTGAGAAGAAGTTCGAGTTAGTCCTGAACGGTGTGACGATCACGAACCCCTCGGGGGCTGCCATCAACAACCAAGGCAAACGGTGTTATGTGGTGGTGAACGACGGTACGGAGAATGTGCTGACCGACGGGAGCAGCTATAACATGGTGGATGGCGAGGATCAGAAAGGAACGCTGTTCAGTGAGGGTAAGTTAGCCTTCAGTGGTAAGGGCAAGCTGCAGGTGTATGCCGTGGGGAAGAATGGTATTGTGAGTGACGACTATGTCTTCATCCGTCCGAACACCAATATCTACGTGAAGTCAACGGCCAGCAACGGCATCAAGTCTAACGATGGCGTGATCATTCGCGGCGGTGTGGTGAATGTAGAGGTAACGGCAGATGCTGCCAAGGGCATCAAGACGGATGGGATCGTACAGATTGAAGGGGGTAGGGTGACTGCTATCACCTCCGGGGGTACGGAATACGACTCGGATGACAAGGAATACAAGGGCTGTTCGGGCATCAACACCGACTCGGTGATGGTGGTGACGGGCGGTGAGATCAACGTGAAGAGCACGGGCGTAGGCGGTAAAGGCATCAAGGTAGATCAGGCCATGACGGTGAGCGGCGGTGTGATCAATGCCATTGCAGCCGGTAACAACCTTACCGATCGTACGGGTAGTGACAGTGGTGTGTCGGCAAAGGCTATCAAGGTGGATGGTGACCTCCTGGTGGAGGGCGGTCAGATCATGGCGCGTGCTGCTGCCCATGAGGCTATCGAGACGAAGAGCAAGCTCACCATGAATGCAGGTAGTATGGCTGCCTACAGCTCGGATGATGCCATCAATTCGGCAAGTGATATGGTGATCAACGGCGGTTACCTGTACTGCTACTCCACGGGGAACGACGGCTTGGATGCCAACGGGAACCTGACAATCAACGGCGGTCTTGTCGTAGCGTGCGGAACGACATCACCCGAAGAGGGCATCGATGCTGCCGAGGGGAAGACGCTGAGCATCAACGGCGGTACGGTGATTGGCATCGGCGGCGGTGCAGAGGCTGTCTCCGGCACACAGCAGAAAGCGGTGCTTAGTGGAGTGAGCGTATCGAACGGCTCCTATCTCACAGTGAAGGATAGTAGTGGCAACAACCTCTTCGCCTTCAAGGTTCCCCGTTCCTACAGTGGTGCTACCATGCAGGTGAGCAGTCAGAAGTTCACATCGGGAAGTACCTATACGTTAGGCACGGCCACCACGGCCTCTGGCAACGATGAATTCTACGGATATATTGCCAGTGCCACGGTAAGTGGAGAGACCGAACTGGGCACCTTCACTACCTCTACAACCACGTCGGGCGGCATGATGGGAGGCGCCGGCGGTGGGTTTCCCGGAAGCATGGGCGGGGGCGGTGGTCGTCCTGGCGGCTGGTAATGTCTGTGTGTGGCTGCTGGCATGGCAACGAAAAAGACGTGTATGGCACAATAATTTGGAATTCATCCGTTATATATATATATATAAAGAGGAGAGAGGAGAGGGGAGAGAGGAGAGAGGAGAGAATAAAGAGGAGAGAATAAAGAGGAGAGAGGAATGAAAATGAAAATAACGAAACGCGATTGGAAAGAGAACTTGGTGTATGTCGCACTGTGGCTGCTGCTGTTCATCGTGCCGATGGTCACCGAGTATGTAAGGGCACATCAACTTGGGCACGGGGGATTCCCCTGGCACGAGGTGCTGAGTGTGTGGCGCATCTATGCCATCTATCTGTTCCTCTTCCTGATCCACAACTACCTTCTTGCCCCCTTGCTCATCCGTCAGCATAAGAAGGTGCTGTATTTCTCATTCGTTGGAGTGATGGCCGTTGCCTTTATCGTGTATCAGTGTCAGTCATCCGGCGGTGTGATGGAGGTCAGACAGCCGCATGGCGGTCCTCCCCACAGGGAGATGCTGCCTGAGAGGTCACCTTACGATGATGTCGTGCTGTTAGACAACGATACCACGATGAGAGGAATGATGCCTCCGGAGGCACCGCCCGATGGAATGAAGCCACCGGGCGACAGGCACCACCCAGAGGGTGAAATGCCGCCAGATGGCCGTCATGGTCCGATGGGTCCCTTTGGACTGGTGGAGGTGTTCTCGGTACTGGTGCTTCTGCTGATGGTAGGCATGAACCTCGGTATCAAGCTCTACTTCAAGGCTGATGAGGATGCCAAGGAGATGCGTGAGCTGGAGAAGAAAAGTCTGGAGCAACAGCTCGCTTACCTGAAATACCAGATCAACCCACACTTCTTCATGAACACGCTGAACAATATCCATGCTCTGGTGGATATCGATCCGGAGAAGTCGAAGGAGACCATTCTCATCCTCTCGAAGATCATGCGATACGTGCTCTACGAAGGTGACAAGAGTATCATCCCGTTGCAGCGGGAGATCGCGTTCATGAACAACTATATCGACTTGATGCGCATACGCTATACCGACAAGGTGAAGATCGAGGTGGAGGCTCCCGAACACTTGCCCGATGTGGGCATCCCCCCATTGCTGCTTATCACGTTTGTGGAGAATGCTTTCAAGCATGGGGTGAGCTATCAGCAGGATTCACTGATTCATATCAAGGTGGGTATCGATCATGAGCGTCTCAAATTCGTCTGCCGGAACACCAAGACGGCAGAACCTAACAAAGAGAAGAAACAAGGTGGGGTGGGGCTCGCCAATGTCAAACAAAGACTGGAGTTGTTATATGGTAAAAACTTTACTTTAGATTTGGAAGACGGTGCAGACAGCTATGAAGTGATGCTGTTACTGCCGTTGGAGAGAATAGAAGGATGAATATGATTAAAGTATTGGCAATTGACGATGAGCCGTTAGCCCTGCAGCAGCTGACGGCCTATATCGGGAAGGTTCCTTTCCTCGAACTGGTGGAAGCATGCCAGAGTGCTGCGGATGCCATGAAGGTATTGGAGCGGGAGGTGATTGATGCCATCTTCGTGGATATCAACATGCCCGACTTGAACGGCATGGACTTCGTGAAATCGTTAGTCATGCCACCCTTAGTGGTGTTTACCACCGCCTACAGCGAATATGCCGTTGAGGGATACAAGGTGGATGCCGTGGATTATCTGCTCAAGCCTTTCGGCCTGCAGGATTTCCAACGGGCAGCGATGAAGGTGAAGACACGGTTAGAGGAGCGAACCCCTGCTCCAACAGCTTCTGCTGCTGAGGAGGATGACACCCTGTTCCTGAAGACCGACTATAAAGTGGTGCGTGTGAGTATCTCGGAGATCCGTTATGTGGAGGGGATGAGCGAGTATGTGAAGATCTTCTTGGATGGGCAGAAACCTTTGGTGGTACTACTCAGCATGAAGAAGTTGGAAGAGCGGCTCCCCGCATCCGCTTTTATGCGCATCCACCGCAGTTATATCGTGAACCTCGCCAAGATCAGGGAGGTGAACAAGAACCGTGTGATCATGGATGCCGACACCTACCTGCCCATAGGCGAGAACTACAAGGATGCGTTCGCAGCCTATCTGGACAGTAGGTTCTTAGGGAAGAAATAGGGAACCTGTCGGTAGGTGGTTATTTCTTGAATAAAGAAGCGACATATAAAACGATGATGGCGCCTACTACACCTGTGCCGATCTCACCAATCCAGCCGTTGCTCCAGTTGATGCCTAACAGACCGAATACCCAGCCGCCGACGGCACCGCCGACAATACCTAATAACAGGTTCAACAGTAGTCCGAAACCGCCGCCACGCATAATCTTACCTGCCAGGAAACCGGCAATGATACCTACGATAATTGCTCCAATCATAATCTTTCTGTTTTAAAGTGTTACGGGTGCAAAGATATGGCTTTTCGCTGAATGTTACTCCGTCTGTCACTCCTTTTTAGGGTTGTTTAACATCATTATACTGTGTCAAACAGCGTGTAATGGATTTTTTGCCGTATCTTTGCAACATGAATATCGAAGAGATAAAAGACAAACGCATTGCCGTTCTGCTGTCGGGTGGCGTGGACAGTTCGGTGGTGGTCTATGAGTTCGCACGGTTAGGACTGCATCCCGACTGTTTCTATATCCATATCGGACCCGAGGAGGATCAGTCTGGCGCCGGGGGAAAGGAGGAATGGGACTGCTCGTCGGAGGAAGATCTGGAAATGGCCACTGCCGTGGCACATAAGTATGGGTGTAGGCTGGAGGTGGTTGACTGTCATCGCGAATACTGGGATCGTGTGACACGCTACACCATGGAGAAGGTGAAGGCAGGCTTTACACCTAACCCCGATGTGATGTGTAACCGTTTGGTGAAGTTCGGCGCCTTCGATGAGAAGAGAGGTCAGGAATACGATTTGATTGCCACAGGACACTATGCACAGACGGAGTGGATCGACGGGATGAAATGGCTCACTACCAGTCCTGATCCCGTGAAAGACCAGACAGACTTCTTAGCACAGATCTACGACTGGCAGCTGCGCAAGGCACTGTTTCCCATTGGACATTATATGAAGGAAGAGGTGCGTGAGATTGCGGAGCGGGAACATTTAGTGAATGCCAAGCGCAAGGATTCGCAGGGCATCTGCTTCTTAGGGAAGATCAGCTATAACGAATATGTCAGACGTTATCTTGGGGAGAATCCGGGTGATGTGATAGAACTGGAAACAGGGCGCCGTATCGGTGAGCATAAAGGCTTGTGGTTCCATACCATCGGACAGCGTAAAGGGTTAGGATTCGGTGAAGGACCGTGGTTCGTCATCAAGAAGGATGTGCCTCGGAATATCCTTTATGTAAGTCATGGATATGATCCGCAGGATGCCTATAAGAAAGATTTCATGATCCATGACTTCCATCTGCTCACGGCTCCCATCGACTCGGAACGTGTTACTTTCAAGATTCGTCATACCCCCGATTACCATCCTGCTATCTTGGAGAAAGTGGGGGAGAAACAATATCTGGTGCATTCCGAACATCCCATTCATGGTGTGGCACCGGGGCAGTTCTGTGTGGTGTATGATCAAGATCATCACCGCTGCTTCGGATCGGGGGAGATTGGGAGCCAGCCTTGATTCTTTTGATTTTTGGGAGATAATCGTTATAACGATATATCGATATAACGTTATATCGAAATAACGAAATAACGAAATAACGAAAAATCGAAAAAAACGAAATCGAAACCGCGAAACGAAATATCACTATAACGATATTTCGAAAAGACTGTCCCAAAGATCGCAAAGGGCACTGATGGAGGAGAGGACAAGGTCGGCACCAGCCTGCCAGAGTTGCTCATCGGGTAGCGGTCCTGTATTCACGCCGATAGTGAAGCACTGGGCGGCTACTCCTGCCTGAATACCCAATGGCGCATTCTCAACGACAATTGTTTCCCATGGCTCTGTTCCGCATTTCGCCATACCGGCTAAATAGGGATCGGGAGCAGGTTTCCCTTTTTTTACATCGTATGCCGTGATGATGCGTTCTTCGCTAACGAACGGGTGGAAGTCGGTGGAGAGCCGCTGGATAAGAGGTCGCTGTCCGCTTCCTGTCACCACGGCGATGAGCAAGCCGTCACGTTGCAGTTTCTCCATCAATGGATATGCCCCAGGCATCACCTCTGCTTTGGGCAGTTCGCCGAAGATGCGGGTTTTCACGTCGTACATCCGTTGTGCTTCTTCCAAAGAGATCGTTTTCCCCTGTTGTTCCAGTACCATGTTCCGGATGGTATCGATGCCACGAGCCCCTTCGGTGGCATAGGCATCCTCAGCGGTCATGTGGATGCCGAAGGTGGCCATTGAGCGTTGCCAGGCCACGGCATGGTTTGGCATACTATTGATGAGTACGCCGTCCATATCGAAGAGAACGGCTTTGGGGTGGAATGCCCCAAAGCCAGTTCTTGAAAGATATTCTTTTAGATTATTCATTATATGCAGGTTGCACTATTTTGCCAGTTGTACATTGGTGTACTGGTTGGGCTATGCCTCTTTAGCAAGCCGTTCCTTGATGGCTTTGGAGTCGGCCTCGTAGCCAGGCTTGTCGAGCAGCGCGAACATGTTCTTCTTGTAAGCCTCCACGCC
>DETG01000039.1:6793-7013 GCA_002361535.1 Prevotella sp. UBA3294 | reverse complement strand
ACGCCAGGCTGGTTGAACGGGTTCACACCCAGTACGTTTCCACTGATGCCGCAGGCAATCTCGAAGAAGTAGATGAGCTGTCCGATGTAGTATTCGTTCAGTTGAGGCACGCTGATGCGGATGTTGGGCACTCCACCATCGACATGAGCCAGACGTGTTCCTAACTCTGCCATTTTGTTCACTTCATCCACGCGTTTGCCGGCGAGGAAGTTCAGACCGT
>DETG01000039.1:4149-6696 GCA_002361535.1 Prevotella sp. UBA3294 | reverse complement strand
TGCTGATGACGGTCTCGAAGATGGTTCGCTCACCATCCTGGATCCACTGTCCCATGGAGTGCAGGTCGGTGGTGAAATCCACACTGGCGGGGAAGATACCTTTCTTGTCCTTACCTTCGCTCTCACCATAGAGCTGTTTCCACCACTCGCTCATGAAGTGGAGCTTCGGCTGGTAGTTTACCATGATCTCGATCTTCTTTCCGTTCTGGTAGAGACCGTTACGGACGGCAGCATATTGTGCAGCGAGGTTCTCCTCGAAGGGAACATCCTTGCCACAGGCTTTCTCCATCTCCTGTGCACCTTCCACCAATTTCACGATGTCGAAGCCGGCGCATGCGATGGGGAGCAGGCCCACCGGAGTGAGCACAGAGAAGCGACCACCCACGTTGTCGGGGATGATGAAGCTCTTGTAACCCTCCTTGTCAGCACATGTGCGGGCGGCACCTTTCTTCGCATCGGTGACAGCCACGATCACCTTTCTGGCCTCTTCCTTGCCGCGCTGTTCCTCGCACTGCTTCTTCAGCAGACGGAAGGTAAGGGCAGTCTCGGTGGTGGTACCACTCTTTGAGATATTGATGACACCAAACTTCTTATCCTTCAAATATTCGGTCAGTTCAGAGAGATAGTCCTCGCCGATGTTGTTTCCGGCAAAGAGGATGGTGGGGTTCTTCTTGTCGGCCACCAACCAGGCAAAGGAGTTGCCAAGTGCTTCGATCACGGCGCGCGCACCGAGGTAGCTGCCGCCGATACCTGCCACTACCACAGCCTCGCAGTTTTCGCGGAGCACGGTGGCACAGTCTTGCACTTCCTGCAGGAACTCACGTGAGATACTGGATGGCAGATGGAGCCAGCCTAAGAAATCGTTACCAGGGCATGTGCCGTTCTCTAAAGCCTCCTGAGCTGCTTTTACTTTCGGTTCGAAAGCCTTTACCGCTCCTTTCTGAAGGAAGCATGCGGCCTTTGTGATGTCTAATGAGATATTCTTCATTTGTTTTTAGTTTGATTAATGTATATACTGTTGAAAATAGTCTCCTGAGGTGATGTCTTATTACCGGAAGGAGTCGGTAAGTAGTTTGATCTCTATCTGTGGGGAGATGCGTTCGTATAGGATGTTATACACCGCATCGAGGATAGGCATATTGACATGCATGTGCCGGTTGATTTCCTTCATGCACTTCGTACCGAAGTAGCCTTCGGCGATCATCTCCATCTCGATCTGTGCCGACTTCACCGAGTAGCCCTTTCCGATCATTGTGCCGAAGGTGCGGTTTCGTGAGAAGTTGGAATAGCCCGTCACGAGCAGGTCGCCCATATATACCGAGTCGTTGATATTGCGTTCGATGGGGTGCACGGTGTTCAGGAACCTGTTCATTTCCTGTACGGCATTCGACATCAGCACGCTTTGGAAGTTGTCGCCATATTTCAGTCCGCTGCAGATACCGGCGGCGATGGCATAGACGTTCTTCAATACCGATGAATATTCGATGCCAATGACATCGGTGGACGTCTTTGTCTTGATATACTCACTGGCGATCAAGTCGGCAAAGCCCTGCGCCTTCTCACGGTCGGAGCATCCGATGGTGAGGTAGGAGAGTCTTTCCAGAGCCACCTCCTCTGCATGCGACGGTCCGCCGATGCAGGCGAGGTTGCCGTAAGGAACGTCATACACTTGATGGAAATATTCCGAACATACCAAGTTCTCATCGGGCACGATGCCTTTGATGGCGGTGATGACGAACTTGTCTCGGATGCGCGTCTTGAGTTTCTTGAGGTGGT
The DNA here is from genome assembly GCA_002361535.1 of Prevotella sp. UBA3294. Classification (GTDB taxonomy): domain Bacteria; phylum Bacteroidota; class Bacteroidia; order Bacteroidales; family Bacteroidaceae; genus Prevotella. Next base: position 4,920 of record DETG01000039.1, on the reverse strand, counting down.
TCTTCAGGTAGGGAGATGGCGTGACGAATACCAGCGTGTCGTAGTTTTGCACAATCTTGTTGATATCGCTGGAGAAATCAATCTCGTTGATGTCAAAGTGCACGCTCATCAGATAGGCGGGGTTATGTCCTAACCGTCGGAAGTCTTCGATACGGTCGTCGCGGCGCATGTACCACCCGATGTGGTGGGTGTGCCCCACCACGATCTTGGCAATGGCGGTAGCCCAGCTTCCGCCGCCAATGATGGCTATGTTACCGCATTCGTACATTTCGACCTTCGACCTTTGACCTTCAACCTTTGACCTTAGTCCTTATACTTGTGCCTTTTCAATCCACGCCGCTATGTCATCCACAGAAGGTTTCTGCATATCCAGTTTATACTTCTTCACGATGTCGCCGATCTTCTGCTGTAAGCCCTGTGCCTTCTCGTCTTTGATATTGCTGATCAGGTTGAAGCCGGCTTTGCGGAGCACGGGAACCCATTCCTCACTGACGCCGATCTCAGCCCATTCGGCCACGGAGCTTTGCGGAATCTTCTTCTCAGGTTTCATCTGTGGGAAGAACAGCACCTCCTGGATGAAGGTCTTGCCAGTCATGAGCATCACCAAACGGTCGATGCCGATACCGATACCACTGGTGGGAGGCATACCATATTGCAGGGCGCGGAGGAAGTCCTGATCGATGATCATCGCTTCGTCGTCACCCTTGTCGGCCAGTCGCATCTGCTCCACGAAACGCTCCTCTTGCTCGATGGGGTCGTTCAGCTCGGAGT
>DETG01000039.1:0-4083 GCA_002361535.1 Prevotella sp. UBA3294 | reverse complement strand
GTCAGTCCGGGCTTCGAACGGTGCATCTTGGTGAGTGGTGACATCTCCACGGGGTAGTCGGTGATGAAGGTGGGCTGGATAAAGGTGCCCTCGCAGAACTCTCCGAAGAGTTCATCGATGAGTTTGCCCTTGCCCATGGTCTCATCCACTTCCATCCCTTTCTCTAAGCAGAAGGCGCGGATCTCCTCTTCGGTCTTGCCGTTGCAGTCGAAGCCTGTCTTCTCCTTGATGGCATCGAGGATAGGCAGTCGGCGGTAGGGAGCCTTGAACGACACGATGTTCCCGTCAATCTCTCGTTCGGGCTTGCCGTTCACGGCGATGCACACCGTCTCTAAGAGTTTCTCGGTGAATGCCATCATCCAGTTGTAATCCTTGTATTGCACATAGAGCTCCATACAGGTGAACTCGGGGTTGTGGTTGCGGTCCATTCCCTCGTTGCGGAAATTCTTACCGATCTCATACACCCCTTCGAAGCCGCCCACGATGAGGCGTTTGAGGTAGAGCTCGGTGGCGATACGCATATACATATCTTGATCAAGGGCATTGAAATGGGTGATGAACGGACGGGCAGAGGCACCGCCGGCAATCATCTGCAGGGTGGGGGTCTCCACCTCCGTGTAGCCAGCTTCATCGAGCACCTTACGGATGGTCCGGATCACCGTGGCCCTTTGCAGGAAGGTGTCTTTCACCCCATCGTTCACTACCAGGTCAACGTAGCGCTGACGGTAGCGCAGCTCGGGGTCGTCGAACTTATCGTAGGCCACACCATCCTTGTATTTCACGATAGGCAGGGGCTTCAGACTCTTGGAGAGCAGGGTGAGTTCCTTGGCATGGACAGAGATCTCTCCTGTCTGTGTACGGAACACGAAGCCCTTGATGCCGATGAAGTCACCGATATCCATGAGCTTCTTAAATACAGTATTATATAAATCCTTGTTCTCCGAGGGACAGATGTCATCGCGAGTGACATACACCTGGATACGACCCTTGGAGTCTTGCAGTTCCACGAACGAAGCCTTTCCCATCACCCGTCGGCTCATCATCCTGCCGGCGATGACAACCTCATGTGTCTCTTCTTCAACGTTCCACTTTCCACCTTCCACGTTGTCACGGATATCGGTGCTGAACGCGTTGGTTGGGTACTCGGCTGCCGGATAGGGATCAATGCCCAGATTGCGCAGTTCCTGCAGACTCTGTCGTCTGCCTATCTCCTGCTCGCTTAATTCTAATATGTTCATATTTCCTTTGATATATCGATATAACGCTGCAAAGGTACAAAATATTTCCGAACAAGCGTGCGTTTTTGGTATAAAAAGTAAATCTTATGTAACATCTCATATTGTAGGTTTGCGGGATTTGTCGTACCTTTGCAAACAGAACATCAACTATTACCATAATAAAAATGAAAAATGTATTAGCAGCGTTGCTCTTGATGAGCACACTATCCGCCTCGGCACAGAATCCCGTGATCCGTGATCAGTTCTCTGCCGACCCTACAGCCCGTGTCTTTAATGGGAAAGTGTATCTGTATCCGTCGCACGACATCGTCCCGCCACAGGGACAGCGACAGGACTGGTTCTGCATGGAGGACTACCATGTGTTCTCTTCTGAGAACCTGACCGACTGGACAGATCATGGCATGATCGTCACGCAGAATAAAGTACCTTGGGTGAGACCTGATTCGTATTCGATGTGGGCACCCGACTGTATCTACAGGAATGGGAAATACTATTTCTATTTCCCTTCTGCTCCCGCAGCAGGCAGGGGAGGCTTTGGTGTCGGTGTGGCCATTGCCGATCACCCCGAAGGACCGTTCATCCCGGAACCGGAACCCATTGCCGGCATTAACGGTATCGACCCGTGTGTGCTCCAGGCATCCGATGGCAATGCTTATATCTTCTGGGGTAACGGACGTTGTGCCAAGCTGAAGGAGAATATGAAGGAGCTGGCCGATGACAACCCGAAGGAGACTGTGAGATGGGGAAACCGCGAGATGGAGATGGTGGGCGTGAGCTGTCTGCAGGGACTGCCCAACCGTCAGGCGGAAGGACCCTTTGCTTTCGAGTATAACGGCAACTATTACCTCACCTATCCTTATGTGAGGAAGGACACGGAGGTGTTGGCATACGCCATGAGTAAGAATCCGATGGGTCCCTACGAGTACAAGGGTCTGATCATGGCAGAGCATGCCAACGGCTGCTGGACCAACCACCACAGTATCATCAACTACCAGGGACAGTGGTATCTGTTCTATCACCACAACGAGTTCTCACCGAACGATGACAAGCGCCGTTCGGTGTGCATCGACTCATTGTTCTTCAATCCCGACGGTACGATTCAGGAGGTGAAGCCCACCTTGCGTGGTGTGGGCCTCACCGCTGCCACCTCCAAGATACAGATCGATCGCTATAGTGCCATCAGCAAGAATGCCGATATGCACTACCTCGATACGACAAACTATTTCAAAGGATGGTGTGTTGACTTCCTGCAGAAAGGCAGTTGGGTGCGATACAATGCCGTTGACTTCGCGAAGGTGAGCGGAAACAAAGTATCCTTGATGGTGAAGACCGATGGAAAGGCCACCCTCACTGTCCGTGCAGGCAGTGCCGATGGGAAACCCATTGCTGTGGTAAAGATCAAACGCAGTACCCCGTGGGCTCTCGTCAACGTCAAGACAAAGGCCTTGCCTAAGGGCGTGGCAGATCTCTTCGTGACCTGTGACGACGGTGAGGCGAGCGTGGACTGGGTGCAGTTTAAGTAAGTGAAGAGTGAAGAGTGAAGAGTGAAGAATTTGCTGCCGCTGTGGCATAGGGCTAAGTGCCTATGTATTTATGACCTGTGCGGTAGAAAATTCTTCACTTTTCACTCTTCACTCTTCACTTTCTTCACTTTTCACTCTTCACTTTCTTCACTCTTCACTTTTTCTTTGTACCTTTGCACCCAGAATCAAAAAAGAGTTTTCGTTTGTTATGCAATATCTGGGTGAAACCATCTCTTTAGCGGTGGCGATGTCGTGGACAGTGGCTGCACTGGCCAGTGAGGTAGGAAGTCGCCGTTTGGGTGTCTTCGTGATGAATGTGTGGCGCATGGGTGTGGCATTACTCTTGTCGGCACTGCTCATGTGGTTTGTTTTCGGCAGTCCTTATCCTATGTATGCCAACGGTGAGGCATGGCTGTGGCTGCTGGCTTCGGGTGTAGTGGGGTATTTCTTCGGTGACTGGTGTCTTTTCAACAGCTACCTCACCATCGGCTCCCGCTACGGACAGCTCTTTATGACACTCGCTCCGATGTTCACCGCACTCTTTGCCTGGATACTCTTAGGACAGGTGCTTAGCTGGAATGCGCTGTTGGCGATGACCGTCACCCTGTTTGGTATCGCCATCTCGGTGTTGGGACATGGAGAGCACCATACCTTTTCCCTGCAGCTGCCACTGAAAGGAATCCTTTTTGGTATCGGTGCCGGCTTGGGACAAGGTGTCGGACTGGTGCTGAGTAAGATCGGACTGGATGCCTACACTGCGGCTGTGCCTGCTGCCGTGCTGCCATCAGTGGAGAACTACCTGCCCTTTGGGGCGAACATGGTGCGTTGCGTGTCGGGACTCCTCTGCTTCTCGTCGTTCTATGCTGTGATGATCCGCAAGCGTCCGGACGATCCCCAGACACTCTGTACCTCCCTCCACAACCGCAAAGGACTGCTTGCGATGGTCATTGCCGTCTTCTCTGGTCCGTTCCTCGGAGTGAGTATGTCGCTCATGGCTGTGCAATATACGGCGGCAGGTATTGCCAGTACGATCATGGCGATGACACCTATCATCATCCTGCTCCCTTCTTATTATCTGTTTGGACAGCCTATCACGCTGAAGAGTGTCATCGGTGCTGTTGTCTCGTGCATCGGTGTCTCCCTGTTTTTCCTCTTGTAGCATCGGCAGATGATTCTTTTCTTAATATACTGACTGTTTCATTCTTTTCATTGGCATAAAGAAAAGTTCAAATTTTTCTTTGGTATAAAGAAAACGTCGTTCATCACTCTTTTCTTTGGCGCAAAGAAAACTTGTTTAATCACTCTTTTCTTTGGCGCAAAGA
>DETG01000128.1:15331-15823 GCA_002361535.1 Prevotella sp. UBA3294 | reverse complement strand
ATGGTAAGGAGAACATCATCCTTGAGCAAGGGGTTACCTATAATGAAGATGCTGCATACTACGATGAAATCGTAGATAATGGGCAATTGACAGTTGATCATGGACAATTCCGTTTGAAAGAGGGAGGCAGGCTGCAGCAGGCTGCGAAGGATGCTGATGTGATCATTGCCTGTATCGGTGAGAATTCTTATACTGAAACACCGGGTAACCTCAATGACCTCTGGCTGTCAGAGAATCAGCGCAACCTCGTGAAGGAACTCGCCAAGACGGGTAAACCGATCATTCTCGTCCTGAATGAGGGACGTCCCCGACTGATCTCTGATATCGAACCGTTAGCCAAGGCTGTGGTTGACATCTTGATCCCAGGTAACTACGGTGGTGATGCCTTGGCGAACCTGTTAGCTGGTGATGCGAACTTCTCGGGTAAAATGCCATATACCTATCCCCGTGAGATCAATTCTCTGAATACCTACGACTACAAGGTGAGCGAGG
>DETG01000128.1:0-15241 GCA_002361535.1 Prevotella sp. UBA3294 | reverse complement strand
AGGTATCCCTGATGTGGCCTTTCGGCTATGGTCTCAGCTATACGCAGTTCGAATACAGCAATCTGCGTGTCGATAAGAAGAATTTCACCGCCGATGATGTGCTCACTGTTACAGTGGATGTGAAGAATACCGGCAGTAGGGTTGGGAAGGAATCGGTGCTTCTCTACACCAGTGACTTGGTGGCCTCTATCGTACCAGATAACAAGCGGTTACGCGATTTTTCAAAAGTAGAACTGCAACCCGGTGAGACCAAGACTATCACCTTTACGCTCCCTGCCAAGAGCATGGCCTTTGTGGGTGCTGATGGTCGTTGGACTTTGGAAGAAGGTGATTTCCTTCTGAAGGTCGGTAACTTATCTGTTCCAGTCGTTTGTTCGCAGACGAAGATTTGGGACACCCCGAATATCTGATTCCTTTTCCAGACCGCCTCGGTGAAGGTGGTTTCATTCGCCCCCTCATACTACTCCCCCCCAAGGGGGGAGTTTCGTATGGGGGCTTGAAACCTTCACCTCGGCGACGACAAAATAGCATGGTTTTCGAGGATAGTTATAGTACTTTTGATGGCTTAATACTATATTTTTCAGTCAAAAGTACTATGTTTTTGAAGGATGATTGAGAAATTAACATCAAAATCCTTGCATTTCGTTGTTATTTTTTGTATCTTTGCATGTTATATTTCAAGGTCCATCACTTTCTGTCGTATTCTTTCCTATGTATTTTCGTTATAATTGCTTATTTTCTTTGCATTTAGCATATTATTTTGTAACTTTGCAGCGGAAATCAATATCAACACTAAATGAAAGAGAAAATTCTATTGTCAGTGATGCTCATGCTGGCGTGGGTCGGTACGGTAAAAGCAGATGGTGGGGGACAAGGACAACAGCAGACGTTGACGGTGTTCAGTCCTTCTAATCCAGCTTATGATTATAGTTCATATGTCCCACTTCATGGATACGATGCTAATTTATTTCAGAAGTGCGAGATAATCTATCCTGCCAATAGTCTCATTGATTTGAAAGGTAAGCGTATTTCGCAGATGGATTTCTATCTTCAAACCAAAGCGACGATAGAGTGGAATGCGAGCTTCAAAGTCTATCTGAAGGAGGTTAATATTAGCGCCTTCCCGTCAGACCGTCCATCTTTCATCGGTTTCTCGGAAGATGATCTTGTCTATGAGGGTTCCCTCAGCGGTACAAGCGACATCATGTCCGTCGAGTTTAACAAGAACACTTACATCTATCAGGGGAATAACCTGCTCGTGGGTGTCTATCTGACTGAAAAAGGTAATTATAAAACCGCAAAGTTCTATGGGACTGTCGTGAATAATGCCAGCATACAGGGGGTGAATAAAAATTCCATCGACAATGTAACAAATCCCACTCATAGTAATTTCATTCCCCAGACAACGTTCTATTATAGTTCAGCAGAACAAGAGCTTATCGCTCCTACTGCCATCGAAGTTTTCGATGTAAACCTGAACAGCGCAAAAATCGGTTGGACATCGATTGCCAGTGCATGGCAGATTTATGTCAAAGATGTCGAAGAGAACAAAGAGTACCTGATCGATACCTCATACAATCCCTATACTCTCACCAAGTTGGATAAAGATCATTCGTTGAAGACAGATCATTTTTATGAGATAAAGGTGCGGGCAGTGAATGGCGACAAGGTGAGCGATTGGAGTAATACGTTTGGCTTTCGAACGCTGTACTGTACTAAAGATCAAGAAGTCGAAATCCGCTATGAACTGAAATACATAGGTCCAAGCAGATATTATCCCGGTTGGAAAGGGAATGCCATTATTGTTAAGGATGCAATAACGGGAGTCCAACTCGCTGAATGGAAAATCGACAAAGGTTGGGAAACCAGTGGAACATTTTCAGTTTGCTTGGGGCGTAAAATACGTTTTGAATGGAAAGAAGGCGATGATGTCAATTACCCCCCTGAGCACTGTTCTTATCAGGTTTATGATCATTATGGAGAGGAAATCTTCTCGGGAAAGGGTAAGTTACAGGATCCTATCAACTATACCGTTTTCAGTGGTATCATAGCACCTGTTGATCTGACCGTTTCAAACATTGGAACCAATAGTGCGACGATAGGTTGGGCCGAGAGAGGCGATGAAGAAGTAAAACAGTGGCAGCTATGTATCTCTGATGTTGAGGATAACCTGATTACTGTTGATAGCAATCCTTTCACCTTGACAGGTTTGAAGTATGACACAAACTATTGGGTGATGGTACGCACCTACAAAGATGATGACAACAAGAGTGAATGGTCCGAGCCCATCAGCTTCACCACAGCAGAGATCTGCCCCAAACCCATAAACCTAAAGAGCGAACCAGGATCGACCGAAGCCACGTTGAGTTGGGAGGGAACGCTCGATATCGATAGCTATGTATTGCAATACAATGCTTGGTGGAAGTGGAGTGATGACATTAATCCAGCGAATAGTAAAACGACTTATACCTTCGACCTGCAACCCTTCAAGGGCACGGGTTCTATTGCCATCCGTCACTATAACGTGCCAGATCATTCTTGGCTGCATATTGATAATATCGAGGTAACCAATGCAGAAGGAGAAAGGGTCTATTTTGAAGACTTTGAGAATAGTCGGGGGCGTATACCTGCACAATTATCATCCATTGACCATGATGGTGATGGCTATGGATGGGAGGTGCTAAGTAATAAACCAGAGGATCAGTGGCTTCCTTATGATCAAAGTGGCGTATATGGCATATCTTCAACCACTTGGAAAAAAGACGGAAGAGAATTGCATCCAGACGATTGGCTGATCATCTCCGATGTGGAGCTCGGTGGTACCTTTAGCTTCATGGGTCTTGCACAGAGAATTGATGAAACTGATAATTTCGCTGTATATGTGATGGCTGATGATTACGTTAAAGAGGTACCCATCAGCAACAGTAATTCCTACTATATGTCCCGACTGCTCAATAATGTTCCCTATTCATGGCAGATAAAGAGTGTCAGGGGGGCGGAAGAAAGTCGCTGGGCTTCTGCATTGTTCGAGACTCCGTATGATCCACATGCCATTGCGACTGGCATCAAGGCAATGGGTAATGGACGATGGACAATGGATAATTACTCTGATGAGTGGTACACCATCGAGGGTCAGAAACTGAACGGCAAGCCTACGAAGAAGGGAGTGTATATTTACAACGGCAAGCGCGTTGTAAATTAATGGACAATGGACAATTGACAATGGACAATGGACAATTGATAATGGACAATTGACAATTCACAATTGAATGTTTTTCCGCGGAACTCACAAGGGTTTCGCGGAAAATTCTTTTATGTGAAGAAAAAGCAGAGAATTCTTTGCATCTTGCATTTTATTTTGTATCTTTGCGGCACGTATTTATCAACACAATTTATCAACACAATTTATACATGATGATGAAAAAACTACTATTATCAATGATGCTATTGCTGGCCTGGACAGGGGCGGCGAGAGCAACCCAAGTGACTATCGGCGGTGGTACTTCAACCTCGTACAGTTTGCCATTCAACATGTGGTACAACTATTCCCTGACACAGCAGATCTATACTGCCGAGGAACTGGGAGGGGCTGGAACAATTACATCCATCTCGTTTCACTATGCCTATTCTTCACCATTCACGATGAATGGTGTTCAGGTGTATCTGAAAGAAGTGGATAAGAGTAGCTTTGTCGATGTAAAAGACTTTGTTCCACTTAGTGCTTCCGACAAGGTGTTCGAAGGAACCTTCTCTGCCTCTGGAGCAGGCTGGGTAACCATCACCTTGGACACGCCGTTCGAATACAGTGGCACTAAAAACCTGCTGGTAGGCTGCTATGACCCTACTAGTGGCAATACGGGTAGTAGTTCTTACAAGTTTTATTGTACCCAGAAAGAAAACCAAACTTCCCTATCTTATTATAGTGAAAGTAATTGTCCTAACTTGAACAATCTCACTTCCTATGCCAGCAACAGAACAACCTATGGTCATCGTAGTAACATCAAATTCGACATTAGTTATGGTACTATCATGAAATCACTAACCGTCTGTGATGGAACTGTAACCAATACTTGTGTTCCCGTTGATGGCTATTACACTGACTGGTATCAGAAAAGTGAGTTCATCATCCCTGCCAATAAGTTATTACAATTAGAAGACAACACCATCTCAAAGATGACGTTCTATCTTTCTTCTCCTGCTTCTGGAAGTTGGGGATCTGCCAAGTTCAAGGTGTTCCTCAAGGAAGTGGATGCGACGACCATCAGCAATTATTATGGTACGACAGGTGCCACCACGGTTTACGAAGGCCCTCTCGATGGAACAAAGAGCACGATGGATATCGAGTTCACCACACCTTATCTATACCATGGCGGTAACCTGCTCGTCGGCGTATATCAGATGACGAAGGGTACAGATAACTCTGCCACCTTCATTGGCTCCACCGCCTCCAATGCATCTATCTTTGGCATGAACGACTCAAATTTGGACAATGTTAGCATCAATTATGAAAACTTCATTCCCAAGACCACCTTTGCCTATTACTATGAAACCAGTTCGACCTGTCCCAAGCCTCGGAACCTGACGGTGACAGATATCGATTTCTGGGATGCTACGGTGAGTTGGACATCAGATGCTGCCCAATGGGATTTGCGCTACAAGAATACATACGACAGCAATTGGAAACATGTGGAAGGACTGACAAGCCCAACTTACTCATTAAATGAGTCGTTGACTTACTCTGGTACAAAGTATGAGGTTCAAGTAAGGAGCAACTGCGGTGGCGGTGCCGTCAGCGACTGGGCTTCCACCTCGTTCGTGACCACGATCTGTGATGAGAACAACCGTGCAGCGATCGGCTATGAGCTGACCGATAGCTATGGCGATGGCTGGGATGGAAACGCCATCGATATTGTTCATTCAAAAACCGGTCTTGTGGTGGCTACGTTAGATATGACCAAGGATGACGGAAAGATGAAGAAGGGCACCATCGACCTCTGTTTCGGCGAAGATTATGATTTCGTGTGGGTGAAAGGAAGCTTTAGTGAAGAGTGTGGCTTCACCATCAAGGATAACTTCGGAGAGGATATCATCGCCTGCCAGAAATGCGATGCACTTCAACCAGGACTCATCACCACATTCGGTGTTTCGAGGTATCAGTGGAGTGGTAAGCGACCAACGAACCTGGCCATTGCCGAAGGTCCGGGTCCTGATCGTGTAACGCTGACGTGGACACCAGGCTCAGAGGATCAGACCACATGGGATTTCTCTTATTCCAAGGAGGGAGATATGAGTGAAGCTGGTGTCGAAAATGTCCATACGACGAGTCCTCGTTACGTGTTCACAGGCCTTGACAGATATCCACTGGAGCCCAACACTACCTATAGGGTAAAGGTGCGCAGTAATGCTTCTAACGATGGAGGTATGAGCGACTGGAGCAATATCATTACCTTCACCACCTCTGGAGAGAACCCCATTCCATCTCAGGTCAACGTGGAGACAACGTTTGTTCAGGCTACCATCAACTGGGTGGGCTATAGCTACTACTATGATGTGAAGTACAGGAAAAAAGGTGATTTATCTTGGAATGTATATCATACTGGTGTTTATGGAAATACTCAGAATACGTATATCTTGACAGGCCTGGATCCCGAGACGGAGTATGAGTATCAGATTGTCGGTATTGCTTATCCCGATGTGGCGAATGCCGGTACGGCAATTGCGACCTTCAAGACCAAAGCCTTTACTGCTCCGAAGCAGCTGACCGTCAGTGATATTACGCCCAATGCTGCCACCGTCAGCTGGACATCCTTCGCATCTACCGTAGCGTTGCAATATGCCATAGTTTCCGATAATGTTAATGTCGGCAGTGGCTGGCACTATTATGACGATGGAGAACCCCAAACATCTATTGGAAAGGGTGGTGGTCGTTTCTCATGGGGCATCATGATTCCTGCTGGAACCTATAGCGGTAGTGTGTTGAATAAGGTGTCCGTCTATGACTGTGATGAAATGGAGGGAACCATCACGATCTACAACGTAAATGGTACGTTGCCCTCCGATGCAGATGTAGTCGGATCGCCGAAGGACATCACCTTGACAGGTGCAAAGGAATTCGTGGATTTCGACATGGGAAACTTGAGCATCGATTCCTCCAAGGATCTGTGGGTGATTCTCACGAATGAGAGCGGTGCCGGCTATCCTGCAACAGCTAGTAATGATGTAAACGGTGATCCCAACGGCAGATGGGTTAGTATTAACGGCAACGATTGGATGGACCTTGCTGATGCAGGTGTGTCAGGATATACCTTTATGGTTCGTGCCGAGATAGGAGGAAATGTGGATCTCTCATCATTGACATGGAATACAGTGTCTGGTCCCTCCTCTCCCCAAACGCTGACAAACCTGAGTAATAACACCCAGTTTGTGGTGAGGGTGCAAGCGAAGGAAGGCAGCACATTGGTGAGTGAATGGGTGACGACATACTTTAAGACCTTGCCAGACAACCCCGTTCCGTTCGATCTGAAGGCAGAACCTGAGGAGAACACTGCCACCATTAGCTGGAACGGCTACAGCACAAGCTATAACTTACGCTATAGAACGGCAGCACAGGAAAGAAAGACCTTCTTCGATGACTTTGAGAACGGTATGGATATGTGGACGATTATTCGAAATGGAGAAGGTACGGAAGATACCGACTGGCATCCGATTGATCCTTCAGAATTTAGTCTCTCTTTTTCTGCCCACAGTGGTGACCATGTAGCCGTCACAAGAAGTTGGACTAATACTAATATTTATACTGTCGAGAACTGGCTCATCACACCGAAGGTGACCTTAGACGGCACGTTGAGGTTCTGGGTGATGGACGATGGTACTTATCATGAGCATTATGATGTGTATGTCTCTACTACTACCAATGATATCAGTGCCTTTACTTTACTCGCTTCGCCAGGTAATGCCTCGGGTTTATGGAAGGAGGTGACCGTTGACCTGAGCAGTTTCCATGGACAGAAAGGCTACATCGCCCTGAGGCATCAGGATACCGATCAGGATTTACTTCTGATTGACGACTTTGGTATCTATGGCATAGGAGTACCTGCAAGTAGCTGGACAACCAGTAAGAATCTCTCAGGGAAGAGCATCTTGCTTGGGGGATTGGATCCGCAAACCACCTATGAGTATCAGTTGCAGGGTGTAAAGGGCAGTGCCACATCAGAATGGTCACCTATCGCCCAGTTTACCACGTTAGAGGCTGAAAATGCTATTGCTACAGACATCCAGACAATAGATCATGGTCAAAGGACCGTTGTCAAAGGTCAAAAGGATGTGTGGTACACCATCGATGGTCAGAAACTGAGCGGTAAGCCCACGAAGAAGGGAATGTATATTTACAACGGCAAGGTTGTTGTTAATTAATGGACAATGGATAATGGACAATTGACAATTCACAATTGAATGATTTTCCGCGGAACTCGAAAGGGTTTCGCGGAAAATTTGTATATTTGCAAACAGATTCTTTTCGATAAAGGGAAGAAAAGGTGAATTGATAGATAGATGATTAAGGAATATTCCATCAGGGTGCGACCGCATCAGGCGGTGAATGAGGCCACCATTAAGGACTACCTGGCACACGAGGAAGGTCTTGAGATGAAATCAATGACGCACGTCAGAGTACTGAAACGCAGTATCGATGCGCGTCAGCGTACCATCTTCGTGAACCTCAAGGTACGGGTGTATATCAACGAGGAGCCAACGGATGATGAATACGTGAAGACGGAGTACCGTGACGTGTCATCTGCTCCACAAGTAATCGTCGTAGGTGCTGGTCCAGGCGGACTGTTTGCTGCCTTGCGCTTAATCGAGCTGGGTCTGAAGCCCGTGGTTTTGGAACGGGGAAAAGATGTGCATGAGCGGAAAAAAGATTTGGCATCGATTGCCCGCACCCAACAGGTGGATGAGGAGAGTAACTACTGCTTCGGTGAGGGTGGTGCCGGTGCCTATAGTGACGGTAAACTCTATACCCGCAGTAAGAAGCGCGGTAGCGTGGAGAAGATCCTGAATGTGTTCTGTCAGCATGGCGCCAGTACGAATATCCTTGCCGATGCCCATCCCCATATCGGTACGGATAGGCTGCCTCGTGTGATTGAGAATATGCGGAACACCATCCTGCAATGTGGCGGAGAGGTGCATTTCCAAACCAAGATGACGCGTCTGATATTGGATGGCGATACCGTGGTTGGCGTGGAAGCTGTCACAAACTCTCAACTCTCAACTGTCAACTCTCAACTAACATTCCGAGGTCCTGTGATCTTGGCAACGGGTCATTCTGCCCGCGATGTGTATCGCTATCTGGCTGCATCGAACATTGCCATCGAAGCCAAAGCCTTGGCAATGGGTGTTCGTTTGGAACATCCCGCAAAATTAATTGATCAGATTCAATACCATTGTAAAGAGGGTAGGGGTGACTACCTGCCTGCTGCCGAATACAGCTTTGTTACCCAGGTGGAAAACAGGGGCGTGTATAGTTTCTGTATGTGTCCTGGTGGTTTTGTGATTCCCGCGGCTACCGGACCTGAACAGATCGTGGTGAACGGGATGAGTCCTGCCAACCGCGGTACCCGTTGGAGTAACAGTGGTATGGTGGTGGAACTGCATCCGGAAGATGTGCCTGATGAAGGTGGTGTGTTGAAGATGATGCTCTTTCAGGAGCAGTTGGAAAGACTATGCTGGCAGCAGGGCAACAGGAAACAGACCGCTCCGGCACAACGTATGACAGACTTTGTGAACGGAAAGCTCAGTGCCGATCTTCCTGAGAGCAGCTATGCTCCTGGACTGATTGCCAGTCCGCTGCATTTCTGGATGCCCGAGACCATCACCTCACGCTTGCGACAGGGATTCCGTAAGTTCGGGGCGATGAGTCATGGCTTCCTTACCCGGGAGGCTACGGTGATAGCCATTGAGACACGCACCTCCTCACCTGTTAGGATTCTGCGCGATAGGGAATCATTACAGCATATAGAAGTGAAAGGACTCTTCCCGTGCGGAGAAGGTGCAGGTTATGCTGGTGGCATCGTCTCTGCGGGTGTCGATGGTGAACGCTGTGCAGAGCAAGTGGCTGCATTATATGCCTCACTCACCTAAGAGTCCAGCTCTTCCCGCAGGAATCGCGGGGTGAATCCTTTCTTGCTCTTCGCAACCTCTTCGGGTGTTCCTGTTGAAAGGATCTGTCCGCCGTTGCGGCCACCTTCAGGACCGATGTCGATGATATGGTCGGCTAATTTGATTACATCTAAGTTGTGTTCGATAATGATCACGGTATTGCCGCGGTCAACAAGTTGCTGGAGTACATTCATCAGGATACGGATATCCTCGAAGTGCAGACCAGTTGTCGGCTCATCTAAGATATAGAGTGTTTTTCCCGTATCTTTCTTACTCAGTTCGGTGGCAAGTTTCACGCGCTGACTCTCACCTCCCGAAAGTGTGGTGGATGGTTGTCCTAACTTGATATATCCCAGTCCTACATCCTGGATAGTCTTGATCTTCCGCAGGATGTCGGGTACGTTCTCGAAGAACTCCACAGCCTGGTTGATGGTCATGTCTAAGACATCGGCGATCGACTTCCCCTTATAGCGCACCTCTAAGGTCTCGCGGTTGTACCGTTTTCCGTGGCATACCTCACAGGGCACATACACATCAGGCAGGAAATTCATCTCGATGGTCTTGTATCCGTTACCGCCACACACTTCGCATCGTCCCCCTTTCACGTTGAACGAGAAACGTCCTGGTTTATAACCGCGGATCTTCGCTTCGGGTAGGTTCACGAAAAGGGAACGGATATCACTGAACACTCCTGTATAGGTGGCGGGATTGGAACGTGGTGTTCGACCAATTGGACTCTGGTCAACATTCACCACCTTGTCGATATACTCCATCCCCTCGATGCTGTCGTAAGGCATCGGTTTCTTCAGCGAACGGTAGAAATGCTGACTGAGAATGGGTTGAAGCGTCTCATTAATCAGAGTAGATTTTCCCGAGCCACTCACACCTGTCACTACGATGAGTGTTCCTAACGGGAACGACACATCTACATGTTTGAGGTTATTCCCTGTCGCCCCACGGAGGGTAATCATCCTCCCGTCACCCTTCCTGCGATGGTCGGGCAGGGCAATTTCTTTCTCTCCGTTGAGGTATTGAGCCGTAAGCGTTTGGGTTTTCATCATCTCTGCTGGAGTTCCTTGGAACACCACCTCGCCCCCTTTTCGTCCGGCCTTGGGACCGATATCCACGATATAGTCGGCATTGAGCATCATATCTTTGTCATGTTCCACAACGATCACCGTATTTCCGATGTCGCGCAGTTCCTTTAGTGAGGCGATCAGTCGTTCATTGTCACGCTGGTGCAGTCCGATGCTCGGCTCGTCAAGGATATAGAGCACGTTCACCAACTGACTGCCTATCTGTGTGGCCAGTCGGATGCGCTGGCTTTCACCTCCCGATAACGATGCCGACTGTCTGTCGAGTGCGAGATAGTCGAGGCCTACCTCTAACATGAAGTCCAGACGGGTGCGGATCTCCTTCAGGATATCCGTGGCAATCTTCCTTTGCTGCGGTTCCATGTGCTCTTCCACCTCCGAAAGCCATTCCTTGAGCTCGTTCAAATCCATTTGTGCCACCTCGGAGATATTCTTGTCCCAGATCTTATACGACAGCGATTCCCTGTTCAGCCGTTGTCCGTGACATTCCGGACAGGGGGCTACGGCCAAGAACTGATCCGCCCATTTCTGTCCGCTGGCACTGTCGTCATTCTCCATCACGTTTCGCAAGTATTTCACCACGCCATTAAACTCCACAAAGTAGTCGCTGGTGGTATGCACCAACTCTTTACTGATCCGTACATTCCCCAGTGAGCCATAGAGGATCTCTTGTAAGGCCTCTTCGGGAATCTCTGCCACAGGAGTCTTTAGGTTACATTCATATTTCTGCAAGATTGCATCGATCTGCCAGAAGATCATCTGACTTTTATACTTCCCTAAGGGAACGATGGCCCCTTCATGGATCGACATGTTGCGGTTGGGAATCACCTTGTCAAGGTCTATCTCGTTGATATAGCCTAACCCTTTGCAGTGTGGACAAGCCCCTTCGGGGGAGTTGAACGAGAACTTATTCGGTGCGGGATCACCATAGGAGATTCCAGTGGTGGGGCACATCAGTCGTCGTGAGTAATATTTCACTTGACCCTTGGCTTGGTCAGACGTGTCGGTCATATCCATGATCATCAGGATACCTTCACCTTGCTTCATGGCCAACGCCACTGTTTTCTTCAACCGCTCTGACGGCTCTTCTTCTCCTAACAGGGAGGGGGCAGCGAGCTTGAGACGGTCGATCACCACCTCGATGTTGTGGTTCTTGTAACGATCCACTTTCATGGCCTGTACAATCTCCTTCACCTCACCGTCGATGCGTACATAGAGGTACCCTTTGCGGCGCATGCTTTCGAAGAGCTCCCGATAGTGCCCTTTTCGGTTCCGTACCAGAGGGGCGAGGATATAGATTTTCTTCCCTGCATAATCATGCTGAATCATCTTTAGTACTTTCTCCTCGGTATATTTCACCATCCTCTCTCCCGTGGCATAGCTGTAAGCGATTCCTGCACGGGCATAGAGCAGACGCAGGAAGTCATATACCTCGGTGGTGGTACCTACTGTCGATCGTGGATTCTTATTGGTGGTTTTCTGCTCGATACTGATCACAGGACTCAGTCCGGTGATCTTATCAACATCAGGGCGATCCATGCCGCCAAGGAAATTCCGGGCGTAGGCAGAAAAAGTCTCTATATATCTTCGTTGTCCTTCAGCAAAAATCGTGTCAAACGCTAAGGATGATTTGCCCGATCCGCTCAGGCCGGTAATCACCGTCAGACTATTTCGGGGAATCTCCACATCCACATTCTTCAGGTTGTGCACACGGGCTCCCCAGACATTGATTCTCTCGTCTTCTCTTTCCATCGTTTGTCGTTATCTATAATGCAAGTAATGAGTGTGTTACGAAATGTGGTTCATTGTTCTAAAGAACCACCTTCGGCATCGGTATATCCACGCAATAGGTTCACGTCGCGTCGGATATTATATTCCCTTCCGTCGGCACCCTTGGCTTTTACGAGAACAAAATACACACCCTGTTTCACATCCTTGCCGTTGAACTTCCCGTCCCATCCTCCTGCAGGATCGTGCCACTCATAGAGCTTCTGTCCCCAGCGATTGAAAATATACGCATGGAACTCCGTCAACGACTGATACTTCTTCGCCTTATATACTTCATTCCATTGGTCACCATTGGGCGAGAAGGCGTTGGGCATCTCTAAGATACTCTCGCTGATGGTTACCTTGATCGGAACATTTTCGAGCCAATATTCCTCGGTATAGCGGATGGTGTCGGTACCCTGAATGAAGGTAGCATACAACTCCACGATATGCGTACCCGCCTTGGTGAAAGTGTAGTTGGTATCCTCTTCATATCTCACGAGGTAAGGTTCTTTTTCTCCTTCCAGCGTGAAGTGCCATTCGTAGGTGGCATTGTATGTGCCGACATTCTCGGCATAGGCATAGAACCGTGCCGTGAGGGGAGCCGATCCAGAATAGATCGTGCCCGTCTCCTCCTGTCCTTCAGCATTGGTGAAGACAGCCGTAGGGTTGATGGACGGATACTGCTGTGCTGATGCACATAAAGTGGTCAGCAGGACGACAGATAATGTGAATATTTGTTTTATTTTCATTTTTCAACTCGTTTATCGTGCAAAAATACTCAATAAAGTTGAGTTAACCATTCTTTTTTTGTATTTTTGCACGTGAATTTTAAAAATAAAGAGATTATGCGACATTTTTTAAGATATACTCTGATGCTTTTCCTGCTCGCGGGTGGGATAGAAGCAAGTGCACAACAAGGTAAGACTTGGAAGGAGATGCACAAGGTGAAGAAAAAGGAAACCATTTATGGCATTGCTAAGGACTATGGTCTGACGGAGGAGGAGTTACGCAAGGCGAATCCAGAGATGCTCGACCCTAACTACAAACTGCGCAAGGGTGACTATATCTTCATTCCCTTCCCAGCCCCCAAGTCCACAACGGCCACACAGGCCACTACCCAGAATACCACCGCTGCTTCCGATTTGAAAAATCGTGCCATCCGGGTGGGCATTATGCTCCCTTTGCACGATGTGGATGGCGATGGCCGCCGAATGGTGGAATACTACCGTGGTGTGCTCATGGCATGTAACGACCTGAAACGTGAGGGCATCTCCACCGACATCAGGGCATGGAACGTGAACATCGATGCTGATATCCGTCAGACCCTCTTGCAAAACGGTGCCGATCAATGCGATATCATTTTCGGTCCACTCTACACCAAGCAGATGGATGTTATCTCCACGTTCGTCAAGACTTATGGTATCAAACTCGTTATTCCTTTCTCCATCAACGGGAATCATGTTGCCGACAACGAGAATATCTTTCAGGTGTATCAGTCGCCCGAGGAACTGAATGAGGCTGCCGTCTTCGCGTTCATGGACCGTTTCAGTCAGCATAATCTCGTTCTCATCGACTGCAACGACAAGAACAGCAACAAGGGGATGTTCACCTCTGCCATCCGTAAGAAACTGGAGGAGAAGAAGATTAACTACCATGTGACGAACCTCACCAACAGTGACGAGACCTTCGCGAGAGCTTTCAGCCTTGACAAGCCCAACGTAGTGGTACTGAACACTGGACGGTCGCCAGAGCTGAACACAGCCCTGTCGAAATTAGATGTACTGACGAATAACAACAAAGGCATCACATTGTCGCTCTTCGGCTATAACGATTGGCTATTGTACGAGAAGTACGACTTGGACAAATTCTACAAGTACGACACTTTTGTTCCCACACATTATTATTATAACTCGGTTTCATCGCGGACACAGGAGTTAGAGACTGCTTACCGCAAATGGTTCGGAACGAACATGATGAATGCGTTACCGCGCTTTGCCCTTACTGGCTATGATCAGGCAACCTTCTTTCTTCGTGGCATGCACACGGTAGGAAAAGGCTTCACAGGAAGCACACCAAACAAGTATGCCGTGCAGACACAGTATCGTTTTGAGCGGGTGGGGAAGAAAGGCGGCATGAAGAACCGTCAGTTCATGCTCGTCCACTACAACCGTAACCGCTCCATCTCATCCATCGTATATTAATTGCAATTTGTGTGATCGTGAAACCATCAAGTCATATCGTCGCACTGCTCTGCCTGCTCCTTTTCTGTCCGCTTCTTACCAAGGCACAGATTGGTGAGCACCGCAATGACCTCAGTGTGGGTGTCAACGGGGGATATGTGCTCAGTAACGTGGGCTTTGTACCGAAAGTG
Organism: Prevotella sp. UBA3294; assembly: GCA_002361535.1. GTDB lineage: Bacteria > Bacteroidota > Bacteroidia > Bacteroidales > Bacteroidaceae > Prevotella. The sequence continues at coordinate 850 of DETG01000128.1, read as the reverse complement.
AACCAGACGCTGCAAGGGGGCTTCTCTGGCGGACTCTCATTCCGCTATGTCTGTGAGAAATATTTCAAAAGCATCTGTTCGGTGTATGCCGAGCTGAACTATGTTCAGACAGGGTGGAAAGAGAATATCCTGGATCGTGATGATCAGCCCGTTATCAATGAACAGACGCAGTTGGCCGAGGAATACAGTCGCACGTTGAACTACCTCCAGCTGCCGATTTTCGCGCGTTTAGGATGGGGACGTGAGCAGAAAGGCATGCAGTTCTTCTTTCAGGCCGGTCCCCAGTTCGGCTATTTCCTCAGTGACTCTGAGAAAAAGAACTTCGAATTGGATCAGCGGAACTCCATGATGCGCGTCAACGATGAGGTGCACCAAGATACCATGACCGTGGAGAACAAGATCGATTTCGGTATCGCAGCTGGTCTGGGACTTGAATATTCGCATCCCAAGATCGGTCATCTGCTGTTGGAGGCACGCTATTATTTTGGCTTGGGGAATATCTACAAAGACTCCAAGCGCGACTATTTCGCTAAGTCGAATCTCACGAATATCGTTGTAAAGGTGACCTATCTGTTTGATATCACCAGGACACGCAGAAAATAATCTATGTATCATTAATAACTAAAATTATTTCTATTATGTTTGAAGGACAACCTAAAGGTCTTTTTGCGCTGGCATTAGCCAACACCGGCGAACGATTCGGCTATTACACGATGATTGCCGTGTTCGCCCTCTTCCTACGTGCCAACTTCGGTCTGACACCGGGTGTGGCAGGAACCATCTACAGCTCGTTCCTCATGTTTGTCTATTTCTTCCCCCTTATCGGTGGTATCATGGCCGATAAGTTCGG
>DETG01000021.1 GCA_002361535.1 Prevotella sp. UBA3294 | reverse complement strand
TCCATCACCATGATCCAGTCGGCATTGCGGATGGTACTGAGACGGTGGGCAATGACGAAGGTGGTGCGCCCCTGCATCAGAGAGTCCATACCTTGCTGCACCAACTGTTCGGTGTGGGTGTCGATGCTACTGGTGGCTTCATCGAGGATCAAGGCAGGTGGATTGGCCACGGCAGCACGGGCGATGGCGATGAGCTGTCGTTCTCCTTGTGACAGGTTGCCACCGTCACCAGTGAGCATGGTCTGGTAGCCTTCTCCCAGACGGGTGATGAAGTCGTCGGCATGTACCAGCTTGGCTGCAGCGATACATTCCTCATCGGTAGCCTCCAACCGTCCGTAACGGATATTCTCCATGACCGTCCCAGTGAACAGATGGGTCTCCTGAAGCACCATGCCCAGAGAACGGCGCAGTTCCTGACGGCTGATGGTGTTGATATTAATGCCGTCGTAAAGAATCTTACCGTCTTGGATATCGTAGAAGCGGTTGATGAGATTGGTGATGGTGGTTTTGCCGGCACCTGTACCGCCCACCAACGCGATCTTCTGACCGGCATCGGTATCCATCTCGATGTCAAATAGTACCTGACGTCCCAGTCCTTCCGTACCGTCGTCACGGATCACGGGATAGCTGAAGTCAACACCGAAGAAATCAACCTCACCACGCTGACGTACCAGTCCGTCGGTGGTCTTCCATGCCCAGATGCCAGTGTGTTCCTTACTCTCTGTAAGGGTACCGTCGGCATTTTCCTTGGCATTCACCAATGTGACATGGGCATGCTCTTCTTTCTCTGGCTCTGCATCGAGCACATCGAATACACGCATGGCACCAGCCACGGCATTGATGATACTGTTGATTTGGTTGGATACCTCGGATACCGGTCGGGTGAAGTTCTTGATGAGTGTGAGGAAACTGACGAGTGTTCCCACGGTGAGAGCCGACGTGATGGGCAGAATCTCCCCGGCAAGTGGTGTCATCGGAGATGCCAGTGGGGTGGCAGCAGCAGTGTAGCGCAAGGCAAGCATCGCTCCGAAGATGGCGGTCATCACATAGATCAGGTTCGACAGATTCCCGTTAACGGGCATGACGATGTTGGCTACGCGGTTGGCATTGTAGGCACTGCTGCGCAGTTGTTCGTTCAGATCCCGGAACTGTCTGACGGCCTCGTCCTCATGACAGAAGATCTTCACCACTTTCTGTCCTGTCAGCATCTCCTCCACAAAACCGTTCATGTTCCCCAAATGGCTTTGCTGGGCATAGAAGAACTTAGACGAGCGACTTCCCAACCACCGGGTGGTGAAGATCATGATGAACGACATCAGGATGGTGAGGATGGTGAGGGGAAGGCTGAGTACGACCATACTCGTCAGGGTCAGTATGATGGTGACCAGTGAGGAGAAGAGGTTGGGCATGGAACTGATCATCTGCCGCAAGGTATCGATGTCGTTGGTATATACCGACATGATATTACCGTGGGCATGGGTGTCGAAATACTTGATGGGCAGCTGTTGCATGTGACTGAACACATCGATGCGCAGTCGTTTGAGGGTGCCCTGACTCACATTGATCATCAGTCGGCTGTGGATATAGGCACAGGCTGCACCCGTCAGCAGAACGGCAGCAAGTTTCATCAGGGCCTGTGCTAAGGGATGGAAGTCGGGCTGTTCCATCTGGGTGAGCGGAAGGATGTAGTCATCTATCAGTGTGCGGGTGAAGAGGGTAGAGGTGAGGGTTGTCACCGAGGTGATGAGAATACATACCAATACTGCAAGTAACGACCATTTGTAGTTGACCGCTACATATCTCAGCAGACGCATGATCATCCGTGTGCCGCCCTTGGGCATCTTGGCAATGCCCATGTTCCTTCCGCCGTGCCCGCCTCTTCCGCCGGGACCCATGTTCATTCTTGGTGGCATAGTTCAAAGTTCATAGTTCAAAGTTCATAGTTCAAAGTTCATAGTTCATAGTTCAAAGTTCATAGTTCAATGATCAAAGTCTCCCTTATCCTTGGTCTGAATATGATAGATCTCCTGATAGAGGGTATTGCTCTTCAGCAGGTTCTCGTGGGTGTCGAAACCTGTCACTTGTCCACTCTGCATGACGATGATGCGGTCGGCAAACTGCACACTCTGGATACGCTGGGCGATGATGAGTTTCGTCATGTCGGGCAGCTCCTCTCTGAAAGCCTTTTGTATCTTCGCGTCAGTGGACGTGTCGCAGGCACTGGTGGAGTCGTCGAGGATCAGGATCTTCGGCTTCTTCAGAAAGGCACGGGCAATGCACAGTCGTTGCTTTTGTCCTCCCGACACGTTGCTCCCGTTCTGCTCTATATAGGTGTTGTAGCCCTCTGGCATCTGGTCGATGAACTCATCGGCACATGCCATACGACAGGCTTCCTTGCATTCTTCCAATGTGGCATCTTCCTTTCCCCAGCGCAGGTTGTCGAGAATCGTCCCGGCAAACAGGACGTTGTTCTGTAATACCATCGATACCTCTTCACGCAAGGTGGTGAGGTCGTATCGTCTGACATCCACGCCCCCCACCTTCACTACACCCTGGGTGGCATCGTAAAGACGACTGACCAGTGTGGCCAAAGAGGATTTTCCGCTACCTGTACCGCCAATGATCCCGATCGTAGCTCCGCTGTCGATGTGCAGGTTGATATGGCGGATGGCATAGGATGTCTCGGCCTCTGACTCATTCTTGGTGGGATGATAGCTGAAACTGACGTTCTCAAAGTCAATACTCCCATCCTGAACCTCCATCACGGCATCGTTTAAGGGATTGGCGATGTCGGCTTTCTCATCGATGATCTCGATCACTCGTTTCGCACTGGCAGCACTCATGGTGAGGTTCACGAAGATCATCGACAGCATCATCAGTGAGGAGAGGATGGTCATCACGTAGGTGAACAACGAGGTGAGCTGTCCGGTAGTGAGCTCACCAATCACAATGAACTGTGCGCCGAACCACGACAGGGCAATGATACAGCCATAGACCACAATCATCATGATGGGGTGGTTCAGGGCTTGCAGACTCTCTGTCTTGACGAACAGCTTATACAGGGCTTCGGTGGCTTTGCTGAATTTCTTGTTCTCGAAATCCTCTCGTACAAAAGCTTTCACCACGCGGATGGCGGTGATGTTCTCTTGCATCGTATTGTTCAGGTCGTCGTAGCGACGGAACACCTGGGCATAGAGTTTCACTGTACGGGAGATGATGAAGTACAAGGCTGTACCGAGGATGACCAGTGCCACGAGGAAGATTGCACTCATCTTCAGATTGATGAACATACACATGAAGACGCTGAAGACCAGGTTCAGCGGAGCACGCACTGAGATACGCATGAGCATCTGGAAAGCTTGCTGAAGACTCTGTACATCGGTGGTCATACGGGTGATCAGTCCGGCACTGGAGTATTTGTCGATGTTCGAGAACGAAAAAGTCTGGATGTTTTCGTACATCGCGTTCCGAAGGTTATAGGCGAAACCCGAGGAGGCGTATGCGGAGAATCTTCCTGACAGGATGCCGAAGAGCATGCTGAAGAATGCCATCACCAACATCAGGGCACCGAAGAGATAGACCTTATTCATGTCGCCAGCCATGATGCCGCGGTCGATGATCCATGAGGTGACGTATGGGATCAAAACCCCCATCACCACCTCTAAAGCGGTGAAGATGGGGGTGAGGATGGAGGCAGTTCGGAACTGCCTCACCTGTTGCATCAGTTTCTTGACCAATGTCTTCTAAGATTTCGTTGTATTGTTGTTTTGATTATTTGCTTCTTTTGTCGAGGTCCGAGGGTACGAGGTGCGGGGACACCCGTGGTGCTCATTCCTGTAGGAAACACCCACAGCGTATCTTCTGCGTTCGTCAGCTGTCCGACGAAAGTCCATTTACCTGTTTCGCCCTTTGCTTCCTGTGCGAAACCACTCATTGTGCCACTGATGATGAAGATGGCGATGAGTATCCCTTGTCTTAAATGATTCATCTTATTGACTGATTGAAATTTAATAGCTTTTTTGGGGGCTTTCTATACATGAACTGTATTTGAGCTAATTTGACGGTAAAGGTACAAATTTTTTTTCAATTTTGTCGATATTTAATATAATTTAAGTGTCATTGCATGATAAATCTTTTCTTTCAACTTTAAAAACACACCTTTTCCGAGACAAACAGGAAGTGTTTAGTGTCTTCCTACCTTGAACTCAAAGAACAAAACAAATTGTTTTGTTCTCTAAGAAGACGGTTCTTACTTCCTAAACTGACCTTTCTTAGATGACAAAACAATTTGTTTTGTAACACGAAGACAACGAAAAAGCCCGGAAAGGACATGCTTCTTTCCGGGCTTTTTCGTGTTGTTGTTTCTGTTATCGGGGGCACGATTACTTGAACATCAGTTGTGCGAACTGATACAGACTACGGCGCCAGGTGTGCCACTCGTGTGCTGTTCCGGGCGATTCATAGCCAACGGCATTCATGCCGAGTTGCTCCTTGATATTCTTGGCAGCCTCTACACAGCCCATGTTCTCTTTGCCGCCACCGCTCATGAATAGCAGTTTGACGTTCTTGGCGAAACCTTCAGCGTTCTTCACTTGATCAACGTTCCATGCGCCGCTGCTGAAGGATCCCACGTAAGCGAACTTCTCGGGGTTGGCCAGCGTGATCTCACGTGCCTGCATACCACCCATAGACAATCCGGCATAGGCTCGGTGCTGTGCATCGGCAATCACGCGGTAGTTCTTCTCAACCATCGGGATGATATCATTAAAGAGTACGTTCTTGAACCCCTCGGAGAAACCACCGAAGCCGCGACGACCTCCCTGCGGGCGCTGACCACCTTGTCCGGGAGCCCCCTGCTGGCGCGGACGCATACCTTGGGGAGCACCTTGCGGGCGTTGTCCTTGCGGACGTGCTCCCGGAGCGGCCTGAGGGCGCTGTCCACCACCGAAGCCGCCAAAGCCTGCGGGTTCACCGGGACGGCGTGTGTTCAGACCATTGTCCATCACGATGATGCAGGGAACGGCCTTTCCTTCGGCAATCAGGTTATCCATGATCTGTGCGGTGTGTCCCTGCTCGGCCCATCCGTACTCGTTCTCACCCATGCCGTGCTGGAGATACAGAACGGGGAACTTCTTCGTGGGATTGGTGAAGTACTCGTGTGGCAGATAGACATGACAGCGGCGCATCTGCTCGGTGTAGGTTGACCAATAGAAAACCTCGCTCATGGTACCCTGCGGCACATTCTTCACCTGCCAGAAATCCTGATCGGCAGAAGGAATCTCGATGCCGCTGCCCCAACGGCTGGCACCATAGTAATACAAACTGTTCGGATCGGGTACGTTTGCACCGTCGATGTTCAGCTGGTAGTAGTGGAAGCCTTCGTCCTGTGGCTCTGAAGTACCAGTCCATACACCGTTCTCATCTTTCGTCATCTCATAGATCTTACCGGCGATGTCGAGGCCAACGAAAGTAGCTTGGGGAGCAGTGATCTGTGCACGAACCTGACGTTTGGAGTTCACTGCCGGGAACTGCTTGTTCTCCTGATTGGTGATAGCAGGTTTGAAATCCTCTGCCTCTGCAGCTACTGAAGGTACGATGGGATTTCCTCTCTGGGCACCAAACTGTGCTGATGCCGTCAGGCTCGCGAGAGCCAACAAAGAAAATACAAGTCTTTTCATAAATAGAAATAATTAAATGATGTTGATAATAAAATATTTAATTAGACGTTCCGTCTGCCAAAAGGTAAAATGAGAACTTAAATTGTTATCAAATATTAACACCCTTGGGCGGCCTTCTATTCGCTCTCCACTTTCACGCTCCTGTCACCGACCTTTAAGATATACACCTGGTGCCTGTAGGGTAGGGGGAACTGGAGGGTGGAACCGTCGGATCTCACCTGCGACAATGGGATGCCCTGGAGGGTGTAGAGGGTGACGACGGTGCCACTGGGCACATCAGAGAGAAACAGGCTCTGTCCGTTGCACTGCCATTTCCAGTGGCGGTTCTGCACTTGTGAAATGCCGCTCTGCACCTCAACCACAGCCTGGATGATCAGCTTCTGACAGGCAGGCATCGTAAACGAGTAGCTGTTTCCCGGCACATGGTCGTTCTTCACCACACCGTTAGTGGCTACCTGTATGATGTCCCATCCCGTCACCTCCTTACCTTCGGGGGCTTCGCCCTGCAGGGTGACACTGCGATGGGCGTAGAACTTACCGTCGAAGCAGCCCTTAGATAGTTTGATGCCGTTGAAGGTGTAGCTGCCTTCCACTTGTTCCTGATTCGTATTGATGGTCATGGGAACGGGGTTTGCCAGTTTGTAGTAGTTGCCTAACTGTTTGTAGAACTCGTCGGTGCGTTTGGCAAGCCAGTTACGAGCTTCGTTCAGTATATCATTATATTTAGGCCACCATTCATTGAAAAGTTTACGGTGGTAGGGATACTCTGTCTTAATCATCTCGTACATGGGATCCCAGATGGCACGTACGCCCTCTTCGTTGAGGAAGTCTCCCATATAGATGGCACAGCGGTCGAGGAACTCCCGTTGAAGATCAGGATCTTCCATCATACGGCGGAACAGACGCGTGCCCGACCATTCGTTTGCCCAACTGTTATGGTAGTTATCATAGCCGTATTGATTGACCCATGCGATCGTATTGTAGCTGGGATTGGTGCCATAGAGTCCGAGACCGAAATCGGTGTCTTTGGCTATCCAGCGCCATTTGCCCTCATCGGTACGAGGCCTCCACATGACGATATTGTTGCAGGGGAAGTCCTCATTGTCGAAGTAGAGGTTCATGATCATGAGGTTGAAGAATTCCTCCCAGTCCATCCACTTCGCATACTCTTCCAATGTGTGGTTGTGCTCAGCATAGAAAGCCTTGAAGGCATTAAGGTTATCCCATGTGCCTTCCTTCAGCTCGTTCCAGTTTTCAAACAAGTCGATGTCTTCCAGTCCGTCGTAGTTGGTATAGATATTGTCTTCGTTGGAACGCTCACGGATGTTTAGCATCCCGCGGTATTGTCCGTTAATGTAGATGATGGCAGGTTGCCATGCCTGCCAGTCGAGGTCAGCATGCTGCGCCATAGATCGCTGCATGATGGCATCGCGGTTGTAGAGATAGTCGAAGTCATTGCCCGAGTTTCGGAGTACGAGCGACTTGAAGTCAGTCAGTCCTGGCTTCTGATCGGGGAAAAATTCATATTCGAACCGTTTGGTGCCAAAGCGTTTATTAGCATAGATGGCCAGTGATTTAAGGGCATTGGTACGTGTGGCTCCGCCCTGTATGCGGGTCTCGCAGAGTTGGTTGAGGGCACTCTCTTTCCCTTCTGTTTCAAAAAACTCAAAGTTGATGGGACGTCGCCAGTCGAACTCAAAGTTCTTTTTGCCGTCCTGGTATGTTCCTTCCACGTAGATACCTATTTTCGGATCGTTTAGATATCTATTGTCGGTGGAGATGCTTATCACGGGGAGTGTAAGTTCACGGTCAGTGGGGAAGAAGATATAACTCTGTGTAAGGGAACGGGGTGAGAGATAACCGTCGCAGAACAACTTGGCGCGAATCACCGTGTTCTCCTTTATCAAGATGGGACTGAAAATGGGACTGGCAGCCGTAGGCTCTGAGCCGTCGGTGGTGTAGCGGATTACCGTTCCCTCAGGAGCTCCCTCAGGCAACGAAATGGTTAGTCTGGTTGCGTTGCCGCTCTTAAGTACCTTACCCGGACTGCTGAATACGGGATCGCCTAACAAATCGGAACATAGTTTGCCGCAGTTAGCCGCTCCCGGAGTGGGTGTGGCCTGATATCCCCATTTTTCAGCGCCGTCTTCTTTGCGGCCATAGGCGATGTTGGGGGCAGGCTGTTTCTTGAGCTTCAGAACACAGTCGGCTACTTCTCCGTTTTGGAACAGCCAGATACCGTCACTCTTACCAGAGTCGATGCGATAGGGGGCATGAATGCCTGTATCCTCCTTGTCGCAGTAGATAATGACATACTGATGACTGGCTACCGTGTGACTGGGCAACTGCCAGGCTTCATCGGCCTTTTCGCTGATGCCAAGTTTATATTGGCTGAGATTCAGAACGGTAGAGCCTGCATTATATAATTCCACCCAGGAATCAGGGAACTCATTGAGGTCATCCATGATACAGTCGATGTTCGATTGCATCACTTCGTTGATTACCAGTTGTGCTCCGGCATGGAGCGTGACAAGGACACAGAGCGATGTCGTGAGTAAAGATCTTTTCATATTCATTCTGTTAGTATGGATGGAATTTAAGAAACATTGATGGCCGCAGTCGGCTATGATTGTGCAAAGATAGTAAAATCCCCGGCATAAAAGAACATTTCGGATGTTTTTTTTATGCCGGGGAGCTTTTTCCCGTTTGAGGGAAGAAAAGGAAGTCGTTCCTTACTTCACTTTGATGGATTCTGTACCTACCTTCAAGATGAATACCTGACCGTTCTGGATAGGCATCTGGATGGAAGAACCATCAGCCTTGAACTGGTTCAGCAGCATACCCTGGAGGTTGTACAGGCTGACGAGTGTGCCAGCGGCGACACCATTTACATATAAGGTGTTATCAGCCACGTTCCACTTCCAGTTCTTGACCTCAGCATTGGCAATACCTGTCTGCTTACCGATGACAGCATCGATGGCAAGTTCCTTACATGTGGGCATATTGAACGTGTAGGTGGCTCCGTCAACATGCGTCTTGGTGACGGTACCGTCGGAGGCAGTCTGCTCGATGTCCCATCCTGTCACAGTCTGGTCATCGGTGCCAATGCCCTGTAGCGTAACCTGACGGTTCACGAAAAGCTTACCGTTGAAGGTTCCTTGTGAGAGCGGGATGTCGTTGACGAGAATCTTGGCAGGCATTCCGGTGAGATCTTTGTTGATGGTCACGGGGATGGCATCGCCCAGTTTGTACTGTTCGCTCAGGAACTGAAGGAAATAGTCGGTACGGGGCAGATAGACGGTAGTCTGACCACCGCCCCACCAGCCTCCCCAGCCGGCTTCCTCATATCCTGCAAGCCATTTCTTGGCATCCTCGAACTTGTTGAGGATGTCTTGTCGGTTGTCGTTGCCCCAACCTCCCCAGCCGGGATTGTACTTGTCGCGGTGAGCCACAAACTCTTCCAATGCCTCGTCTAAGATGGCATCCATGGTGGCACCGGTTCCCTCGGCATTCATGAAGTCGCCCATAAAGACACAGCTCTTGTCGATGAACATCTTCAGCATATCGGGATCTTCCATCATATTCTTGAAAAGAAGGGTGGCTGGTTCGGTGAAAGCCCAGTTGTCATTAGGGTGTTTGCTTGGGTTATAGAGCAAATCGATGGTATTATAGTCGGATTTCCTACCGTAGAGTCCGAGTCCGAAATCGGTGTCCTTCACGATGAAGCGCCATCTCTTAGGCAGGGGACAGTCTTTGGCATCGTCGTTGGGACGCCAGAACACGATGTTGTTACCGGGGAAGTCGATGTTGCCGTAGAAGAGGTTCATCACCATGATGTTCAGATATTCGCTGACATCCATCCACTCCTCATATTCTGCCTTGGTGTGACCCTTCTCGCTGTAGAAATTCTTGAAGGCTTGGTAGAATTCGTCATCACCCTCCTTCAACTCCTCGATGAACATATCCTTGTTGTTCTCCTTCTCATGAGCAATCTCAATCTCATCCACATCCTCAAGACCGTCGTAGTTACTGTAGATATTGTCTTCGTTGGAACGCTCGCGGATGTTGAGCATTCCCATGTACTCACCGTTGATGTAGAGGACGGCAGAGTGCCCGGCCTGCCAGTCGAGGTCAACATTCGGTCCCATGGTGCGCTGGATAATGAGATCGCGGAAGTACATGTCGCTGAAGTCGTTACCACCGTCACGCAGCGAGAACGACTTGAATTCTGTCACACCTGGCTTCTGGTCGGGGAAGAACTCGTATGAGAAACGCTTGTTGTTAGGATCAAAACGCTTGTTGGCATAGAAGACCATCGACTTGAGGGCATTGGCACGTGACTGTCCGCCTTGGATACGTGTCTCACCGGGTTGGTTGATGGCACTCGCCTCACCCTCTACGGGGAAGAACTCTACGTTGACAGGCCGACGCCAGTCGTGTGTCTTCTTGTCTTCCTTGCTGTTGTTGTTGGCGAAAAGACCGATCTTCTTGTCGTTCAGATACCTGTCATCAGTCTGTACGGAGAAAATGGGAATGGTCATCTCCCTTGGATGGAAGATATACGACTGGGCGGTGCTCAACGGGGAGAGCCATCCCTCGCAGAATACTTTGGCGCGGATGGCTGTCGTCTTGCTGATCGTCAGAGCCTCCGTGTACTTCGTACTGGATGCGACGGGCTCGCTGCCGTTGGTCGTATAGGTGATATAGGCACCTTCGGGAGCACCTTCGGGCAGACTTAGTTCGAGGGTGATGGTCTCATTGCCTGAGGTGACATGACCCGGTACGCTGAACACTGGAGCTCCTAAGATCTGCTTGGCTTTGCAGGTCTCGCCCGTGTTGGCCTTGCCTGGTGTCGGCGTGAGCTGGTAGCCCCACTCGGCAGCACCGTCGGTTTTGCGACCGAAGGCCACATCGGGTGCAGGCATCTTGGGCATGGGCTTTTCATCTATATAGGGGAGACTGTCAACAGGCTCCGCATTTTTGTCCTTGAAAAGGTAAACCGTACAGCCCTTGCCTGATTCCAGACGGAAATCGGCATGGAGAGGCTTGTCCTCTATTCCTTCCTTGTCGCAGTAGATCAACACATAGTTTTGTGGCTCCACGGTCATGTCAGGCAACTGCCAGGCTTTCTTCACCTTGTTCTTGTTGCTGATCTGATAGTTTTTGAGGTTGACCGCCTCGGAACCGCTGTTGTATAACTCAACCCAAGAGTCTGGGAACTCATTCAGGTCGTCCATGATACACTCGACATTCGACTGCATCAGCTCATTGATTACCAACTGAGCCTTTGCACTGTAGTGACTGGCTACTGTCAGGGCCAGTGTGAATAGTAACTTCTTATAAAACATAATGTAATGATATAGTTTGATTGCAAAGTTAATTAAAAATGTGCAAACGGGGAATGTTTTGGAAAAGAAAATCATCAGGATGCTTCTTCAGATAAAAGATATGAGACATTTTGAAAACTTCTTTCCGCATCAATCGAAGAAATGATGCGTTTTCTCTCACAAACTCGTGTCCATTCCTCTTGGCTGTCTGTTCAATCATCACAAAAAAAAACGAGCCATGTGAATCACAGCTCGTTTTTTCTATTGGTTTTCAATCTCCTCACGCATGTCAATCAATTGCTTCTTGCTGTCATAGAACTCATACTGCAAGAAACCCATCTGCTGAGAGGGGATCACATGCACACCACGACCGTATTTGAGTTGCCACCTGCGCTTCATACTGATGAGGCCTTGGTTGATATAAGCAGCCACATACGGGTGGACGTGCAGATAGAATCGTTTGACGCCAATCTTATTGACCAGGTTGTCAATCTTCCTTTCCAATTGGTCGGTGAACAGGATACTTGATTTGATCTTGCCACTGCCAAAACACGTCGGACACTCTTCTTCAACATTCACATCCATCGCCGGACGAACACGTTGGCGTGTAATCTGCATCAAGCCGAACTTACTCAGTGGCAGAATATTATGCCGTGCACGATCTTTCTGCATGTTCTTACACATGCGCTCATAGAGCATCTGCCGGTCTTCTGCCAGATTCATGTCGATAAAGTCAACGATGATGATGCCTCCCATATCTCGTAAACGCAACTGTCTTGCCAGTTCGTCGGCGGCACCGAGATTCACTTCCAGGGCATTGCCCTCCTGTCCTTTCTCTGCTCTGGTACGGTTTCCGCTGTTCACATCGACGACGTGCATGGCCTCTGTGTGCTCAATGATGAGATAGGCACCGTGCTTGTAGTTGACGGTCTTGCCGAAGCTCGACTTGATCTGCTTGGTGATATTGAAATTGTCAAAGATAGGCACATTACCAGAGTAGAGCTTGACGATGCCCGCCTTTTCAGGGGCGATGAGTGTGACATAGTCTTTCACCTCTTGGAATACCTGCTCGTCGTTCACATAGATGTTCTCATACGAGGGATTGAACAGGTCGCGCAACAAAGCAACGACACGACTGGTCTCCTCATAGACGAGCTGGGGACGTTTGGTGGTTTTCTGTACTTTGGTAATGGCATCCTCCCAACGCTTCAGGAGAATCTTTAATTCGGTGTCGAGCTCTGCCACACGCTTGCCCTCTGCCACTGTGCGCACGATAACGCCCACGTTCTTGGGCTTGATGCTCTGGATGAGCTGCTTGAGGCGTGCACGCTCTTCACCACTTTTGATCTTAGAAGATACAGAAACTTTATCGTTGAATGGAACAAGCACCAGGTAGCGGCCGGCGAAACTGAGTTCTGCGGTGAGCCGCGGCCCTTTGGTGGAAATGGGTTCTTTGACAATCTGTACCAGCACCTCCTGATCTTTCTGTAGCGTGGTGGCCACGCTGCCGTCTTTCTTCAGGTCGGGCAGGCGAGATGCCTTGGCAAATGGATAAAGTTTTTTTCTGTCGCTCTGTACCTGCTTGAGGTACTTCTCATAGGAACTGAATTGGTTTCCCAGGTCAAGATAATGCAGAAAGGCGTCGCGTTCATACCCTACATCAACGAAACTGGCGTTGAGTCCCGCCATCAGTTTCTTCACTTTGGCGATGTAGATGTTCCCGACAGCGAAAGATACCGATCGTGGCTCTGTCTGGTATTCAACCAGGTTTTTGTCTTCGAGCAGCGCAATTGAGATCTCTTTCGGTCGGACGTCAATTACAACTTCGCTTGTCATTTCTGCTTTTTCTTATTTACCATAAGAGCAAGTATGGTTACTTGCTCTTATGACGATTCTTTCTTAATCTTTTCTTACGCTTGTGCGTAGCCATCTTGTGGCCTTTTTTCTTTTTTCCGTTTGGCATAACTATAAATATTAATAATGTGTAACTAAAATCCTTTCATAAATGGTACAGGGGACTGTACCTGCCGGGAAGATTGTATTTACTCGCCCTTCATCTTTGCCACGAAACTCTTAGCTGGCTTGAAGCTGGGGAAATCGTGTGCAGCGATGACGATAGTAGTGTTCTTAGAGATGTTGCGAGCGGTCTTCTCTGCACGGTGCTTAACAATGAAGCTGCCAAAGCCACGCAGAT
>DETG01000036.1 GCA_002361535.1 Prevotella sp. UBA3294 | reverse complement strand
TCATACGAGGCTCGAAGATATATCTAATAATACTTGTAATACTCATTTTCTTTTGAATTACAAGATGCAAAGGTAATGCAAAAGGGATGAACTACCAAAAAATTAAATATTTTTATTTCATCAGCAGGGCGGTAAGCTCCTTCATTCCCTCACTGGCACCCTTCTGAATCTGTTGGACATTAGCACCTGCGGAGACGGGCTTCGGGTCAATCAGATAGATAGGCACTCCTGGTTTCACATACTGTACAAGTCCTGCGGCAGGATATACATTGAGGGAAGTGCCGATAATGATGAAGATATCTGCTTTCATCGCCTCTGCGGCTGCGGCACTGATCATAGGAACGCCCTCGCCGAAGAACACGATGAAGGGACGAAGCAAGGAACCGTCACCTGCTTTCGTGCCAGGCTCCACCTCACAGTTCTCCGGAGTCAGTGTTATCTGATAGCGGGGATCATCCACATCACGGCTGGAGCATACCTTCATCAGTTCACCATGCAAATGAATGACTTTTGAGGAGCCAGCCATCTCATGGAGGTTATCGACATTCTGAGTAACCACCGTCACGTCATACTGCTCCTCCAGCTTAGCCACCAGCCGGTGTCCCTCATTAGGCTGCGTACCGATGCATTTTTTCCGCAACATATTATAGAAATTAGTCACTAAGGTAGGATCAGCCTCCCATCCTTCATGAGTGGCAACCTTTGCCACAGGATAATTCTCCCATAAGCCATCAGCATCACGGAATGTCTTCAATCCGCTCTCTACCGACATACCGGCACCTGTCAAAACAACGATTTTCTTCATAAGCATCACATTTTATTTCTGCAAAAATAATAATTATTTGAGAAATAATTCGTAATTTTGCAAAATTAAACAGAATCACCATGAAAGTATTACGTGAAAGAATTATGCAGGATGGCCGTTGCTTAGATGGCGGCATCTTGAAAGTAGACCGTTTCATCAACCACCAGATGGACCCTTACCTGATGAAACAGATTGCTATTGAGTTTATCCGTCGTTTCGCTGACGAGGATGTGAACAAGATTGTGACCGTAGAGGCATCGGGCATCGCCCCAGCCATCATGCTGGGCTACCTGATGGAACTGCCTGTGGTCTTTGCGAAGAAAAAGAAACCGTCCACCATGGGCGAGTTCTATGAGTCGACAGTCCGTTCATTCACCAAGCAGCGGGAGTATCCCCTGACGGTCAGTTGTGAATACCTGACGAGTGACGACCGGGTATTGTTTATTGACGACTTCCTTGCTTACGGCAATGCAGGACTGGGCATCATTGATCTTTGCCAACAGGCAGGAGCCGTGATTGTCGGCATGGGATTTATCATTGAGAAAGAATTCCAGCACGGCAGGAGAGTCCTGCAGGATCACGGCATTCATCGCATCGAGTCCCTGGCAATCATTGAGTCATTGGAAAATAACGAGATTAAACTGAAATAATAGCCATGGAAGACAACAGCAATCTTTACAAGCTAGATGGTAAAGTGCCTTTGATGCAGGCAATTCCATTCGGATTACAGCACGTGTTGGCAATGTTCGTTGCCAATATCACGCCGATTATCATTCTCGCGAATGTAGTAGGCATTGCCCCAACTGTCAGTGCCGCCCTGATACAGAACTGTATGATCATCGCTGGTATCGGTACCCTCGTCCAACTTTATCCCATCTGGCGTATCGGATCCCGTCTCCCCATTGTGATGGGTATCAGTTTCACGTTCCTCTCCGTATCCCTTACTATAGGTACCTCCCAGGGTATGGGTGTGCTGATGGGGGCTGTTATCATCGGCGGTATCTTAGAGGGACTTCTTGGACTGTTTGCCAAGTACTGGATCAAGCTCATCCCTCATATCGTAGCTGCTACCGTGGTGACGGCAATCGGCTTCTCCCTGCTGCCGATCGGTGCCAACTCCTTCGCAGGAGGACAGGGTGCCGCTGATTTCGGAGCAGCGAACAACTGGCTGGTAGGCACTTTCACCCTCCTTGTCTGTCTGGGTTTTCAGATCTTCGGAAAGGGGTTCCTCCGTTCCTTGTCTGTATTAATAGGATTGATAGCCGGTTATATCCTTGCCATGTGCATGGGGATGGTCGACTTCTCAGGACTAAGCAATGCGGGGGTGGTGTCACTGCCACAGATCCTACCCTTCAAACCGGAATTCGACTTAGGAGCAACGCTCTCCATCATTGCCATCTTCCTGGTGTCTGCCACAGAGACTATCGGAGATACCAGTGCACTCTGCTCGAGTGCATTGAAGCGTACGACTCACAAGATTGAGATGGGTGCCAGCGTAGCCTGTGACGGTTTTGTGAGCAGTATCGCAGGTGTTTTCGGTTGTACGCCCATCACCTCATTCAGTCAGAATGTAGGACTGGCAGCCATGTCGGGTGTCATCAACCGCTTTACCATCGCCACAGGAGCCGGGATAATGATTCTTGGCGGCATCTTCCCTGTTGTGGGGCATTTGCTGACAACTATTCCACAATCGGTCTTGGGCGGTTGTACCATTATGATGTTCGGTTCCATTATGTATGCGGGATTCCGTATGATGGCGAATTGTGGTTTCAGTGACCGTAACATGATTATCGCAGCTCTCTCGCTGAGTATAGGACTTGGGTTTACCCAGGCAACTGGTATGTTCTCTATCTTCCCGAAGATTATCCAGACTGTCTTCGCGGAAAACTGTGTGGCAGTTGTATTCCTTTTGGCGGTCTTGCTGAATCTCATTCTGCCGAAAGATCATAAGGAGAACCCTAAAAAGATCAATGGGTGAACTGACTTTCCGCAAGCGCATCGCTTTAGAGGCTGCGACCATCGTGAGCCGTAACATCCGTAAGGATCACCCTCTCAGACAACTGTTCTGGGAGTGTACCTTACGGTGTAATGTGAGTTGCCGCCATTGCGGAAGTGATTGTCGGAAACTCTCAGAAGTCAAGGACATGCCCCGGGAGGATTTCTTCCGTGTTCTTGACAGTATAGCCCGCAAGACAGACCCGCATCAGGTCTTTGTGACAATTACTGGTGGTGAGCCTCTGTTACGTGATGATTTGGAGCTTTGCGGACAAGGTATTTATGAAAGAGGGTTTCCTTGGGGCATGGTGACCAACGGTCTCG
>DETG01000082.1 GCA_002361535.1 Prevotella sp. UBA3294 | reverse complement strand
CCACTGCGCCGTGATGTTCGGTCACACTGGTAAGTATCTGTGGGAGGTTCTCAAATACATGGGCATCCCCGTTGACGAGATCGACTACAACTTCCCGAAGGGTGACTACTACCCCACCGAGAATCCGTTTGCATAAACAAGGGAATTCGACATTCGCAAGCGCTGCTTGCTTAAATATCAAAGGATGTGCTTCGCCACATCCTTTTTTTGTTGGCTTTCGTTGGTAAAGGAAATAGTAAGCTGCCGCGGGCACTCCTCTCCCATGTAGAAGGGAGAAATGTAGACTCTACGTAAACGTTAATTAGACTCTACGTAAACATTAAGTAGGCTCTGATTGGACTCCAATCAGACTCTACTTTCAACGCAATCAGACCCTACTTTCAACGCAATGAGCTATGATTTTGAATACCACCGATCCTCTTTCTTGTTCACTTGAACTTATTACTATTCTCTCTCTCCTCTTTCCTCTAAAAAACTCTCTCCACTAAAAATCTCCTCTAAATGGAAGAATAACCGACTATAACCGACCATAACCGACATTCCCCAAATGAAATGTTGTACCTTTGCATAAGAAAAGCTGCACTCAGTAATTTGAAAGCAAGCTTTCTATTGCGTTTATTTGCATTTACTTTGCACTGTCAAAATGAGGAAGGGCGCTCAGATGACACGACAACCAAACAGCCCTTGCAAGTTTTATCTATGTTTAACCAGGCTGAATCAAGACGCGAATGTGGAAGTGGCAGACATTTTTTTGCACAGAATGTGGGAAAGAATGATCTACTTGAGAAAAAAATCGCTATATTTGCAGGCAAATCAAAGATGATGACCATGAAATCAATCGTTCAAAGACTGTTCGTTTGCTGGCTTTGCGTGATGCCCATGTCGATCGCGGCACAGAACCTCGATTCCCTGTACCGTTGCCTGGATCAGGAAATCATCCAGTTCCCCCGTTATGTGGCACAGCATGACAGGGATGTGGCACAGCTGTTGGAAAAGCTGCAGTCGGCCACCGACGACAGTACCCGCTACAGTCTTTCCTTCCGCCTGTATGAGAAATATTACCCCTTCAAGAACGATTCCGCCATCTTCTACCTGCACCGCTGCATCGAACTGGCACATCACATGAACCGTGGGGAGGATGCCGATGAGTGTGCCTCGCTCATGGCACTGCGATGCTCCAATACAGGAATGTACGATGAGGCGATGAACATTCTGGAGAGCGTGAAAACCCCGTCAGGCACGTACTATCGCGCCTATGCCCATGTGTATAACGAACTGGCCTATTACACCCATCTCGACGAGATGCGCGAGAAATACTACCGTCAGGCCGCCTATTATGAGAACTTGATGCTGGAAACCCTTCCGCCCACCGACGATGCCGTGATGCTCGCCCGTGAGATGAGGCTCCTGAACAGTCAGCAGTATGAGGAGTCGATGAAGATCAACGACGAGTGGTTAGGCATGACGGAACGAGGATCCCACCGCTATGCCTTGGTCGCTCTCTACCGTTACTTGGAGTTCAAGGCACAGCAGGACTCCGTGAAGATGATGTACTGGCTGGTGGAGTCGGCCCTGTCGGACGTGCGCAACGGGGTGATGGACCAGGGCTCGTTGTGGGAACTTGCCAACCAGCTGATGCTGCAAGGGGATGTCGATCGCTCCTACCGCTATATCAACTTCACCAGTGAGTGTGCCGGCACCTATGGATCGCGGCAGCGCAGTTGGCAGATTGCCCCGCTGCTCTCACGGATAGCTCAGGACTATAAGGTGGCGAACGAGCAGGCGATGAACAAGCTGCGGCAGATGCTCATCGTGATCAGTGTGCTTGCGCTCTGTCTGATCGCCTCCCTGTTCTACGTGAACCGTCAGCGCAAACGGCTTGCTGTGGCGCAGAAACAGTTGAAGGAGAGCAATGGGAAGCTGGCGCAGACCAACGGGATGTTGGCATCGGCCAACCAACAGATGAAACTGACCAACGGCGAACTGTCGTCGGCCAACCAACTGCTGTCGAAGCTCAACGCGCAGTTGTATGAGTCGAACAAGGTGAAGGAGGAGTATGTGGGTCGATTCCTCCGCCTCTGCTCCCTCTATATCGATAAGATGGATAATTTCCGCAAGCGTGTGAACAAGATGGTGAAGAACCACGAGTACGAGGATCTGTATCAGGCCACACGCAGTCAGGAGTTCAAGGACAAGGAGCTGGAAGAGCTCTACGAGAGCTTCGATGCCGCTTTCCTCCATCTCTTCCCCAACTTTGTGGAGTGTTTCAATGCCCTGCTGATCCCAGAGGAGCGTGTTACCCTACAGAAAAGCGAACGGATGAATACCACCCTGCGAATCTTTGCCCTGATCCGATTAGGTGTTGACGACAGCAGTAAAATTGCTGAGTTCCTACACTATTCGGTGAACACGATCTACAACTACCGCGCCCGTGTGAAAAACGGTGCCTTAGGGAACCGTGAGGACTTCGAACGTCAAGTGCGTGAGATCGGCATAGCCCATTGACCTCCGCCCTTCTATCTTTGACTTTCTACCTTCTACCTTTGACCTTCGACCTCCGCCCTTAAATTTCCTCTAAGGCATAATACTGATAATCTTTGACGATACGCCAGAGGAAGGTATCGTCGCTGCGCTCCAAGGGTGTGCTGATCTGTAGAAGCTGCTTCACTTTCTCGGCTAAGGCATGGACGCGCGGGTCATCATCCGCCAGCTCCAATGTCCTGCTGATGAGGTTGATCTGTTCCAAGGAGAGATCGGCGGCTTGCGGATAGATGGGATGATAGTCCCTGCTGAGATGATTGAACTCATCGAGGCTCACCTGGATATTGTGGTAGCTGTTGAGTTTGATCACCAGGGTGCCTGCCGCCATGTCTCCCAAGCGTTGGCTGTCGTTGTTGAGGAGCATCACAAGAATGCCGATGCCACACATCGAGGGACCGTCGATGAGGAACAGGAGCCAGCGCAGAAGGATACTGCCGAGGGTGGGCAGGGACCCGTCGCGCTTCACCACCCTGAGTTTCATGGCACGTTTCCCGATCGTCTGACCCCGGAAGAACAGTTCGCAGAGCGGACAGTAGCATACGACGGGGATGACCATGATGAAATAGGCGATGTTGAGTGAGTGCCCAACGTATTCATCTAATTCTGTGAACAGGTATGTCATGGTGATGAGGAAGATGCCTTGGATAAGCCAGTCGATGAGCTGTGCTCCGATGCGCTCGCCCACGCTGGCGGGTGTCTGACGGATCTGTACATATTGTCCAGTGAGGAACCCTGTTTCTGCCATTTTTTGAATTATTCTCCTTTTTGCTTGCAAAAGTAGATAAAAGTTCCTACTTTTGCAAACGATTCAGGGTTTTTGTGGAATGACACCTTGTGAGGACCTTAAAACAGATGAAGGAAATATTGTTTATCAGACGAAATATTGACAAATGGCGGAATCTGGAGACAGTGGTGGAAAACGCTGCCACAGAGTCTCCCGATGTGTTGGCTGATGCCTATACCGACATCACCAGCGACCTGGCATTCGCACAGACTCATTACCCTCATTCGCGCATTACCTTGTATCTGAACAACCTCACCTCAGCACTGCACCATACTATCTACCAGAACAAGAGAGAGAAATGGTCGCGGCTGATCACCTACTGGACAAGGGAGGTGCCTCTGACGATGTATGCAGCACGAAAGGCTTTGCTATGGTCGTTCCTTATCTTCGCGGTGAGTGTGATGATCGGTTCTGTATCCCAGTGGCATGACGCCGATTTCGTACGACTTATCTTAGGAAACGGCTATGTGGATATGACCTTGGAGAATATCGCGAAGGGGGAGCCGATGGCCGTTTATGACGGTGGAGACGAGACCATGATGTTCTTAGGTATCACCGTCAACAA
The DNA here is from genome assembly GCA_002361535.1 of Prevotella sp. UBA3294. GTDB lineage: Bacteria > Bacteroidota > Bacteroidia > Bacteroidales > Bacteroidaceae > Prevotella. The sequence continues at coordinate 28,584 of DETG01000082.1, read as the reverse complement.
CATCCTCGTATCGTTCAGGATCTTCGTGATGGGCATCTTCACAAGTGTCATGAGCGGATTACTGCTGTTCATGAACGGAGTGATGCTGGGATCGTTCCAGACATTCTTCTTCCAGCAGTCGTTGGGGGCGGAGTCGATGCTGGCTATCTGGCTGCATGGGACGTTGGAGATCTCGGCGGTGATCGTGGCAGGTGCTGCTGGAATCACCATGGGCAACGGGTGGCTGTTTCCCGGGACCTACTCGCGCTTGATTTCCTTTAAACGGGCAGCCGTACAGGGAATGAAGATTGTGGTAGGCACCGTCCCGGTGTTTGTTTTGGCCGGTTTCATCGAGGGTTTCATCACCCGCCATACAGAATGGCCAGATGGTGTGCGCCTCACGTTGATCCTCCTTTCGCTCGCCTTTGTGGTGTTCTACTATATTTTTTTGCCTATCGTTCAAAATTCAAAGATAAAAGAATAAGATGAATAACAATCAGCAGATGCATCGCCCCTTGATACCATTATATAAGGTGCGCTCCTTTGGAGAGAAGATCAGCGACACGTTCTCGTTCATCAGCGAGAATTTCCGTACGCTGCTCAAGTACATCACTTACTTTTTTTTGCCGTTGTGCCTCTTCCAGGCACTGGCGTTCAACGGACTGTTGGGCGACTATTTCTCTGCTGTCTCGCAGATCATGGGGAAGGGAGGTGATGTGGGAAACGACATGCCTTTCTCATCGATGAGTAGTCTGATAGCCTACGCATTGGCCTCTTTCATTTTCTATGCTGTGGGATCGGCATTGCTGTTCAGTTTGCTCTATACCCTGATGCGTCTGTATGAGCAGCGTGACAACCGTTTGAGGGATGTGCTGTTCAATGAGATGTGGCCGTTAATGACACGGAACATGAAACGTGCTGTCGTGCTTATCCTGTCAGGAATCCTGTTGGGCGTGGTACTCATCGCCATCGTGGTACTGATGGCTCTGGTGACACCCGTTCTCGCCGTGGTGGGCTACATCCTTGTCTTGGTGGTGCTCCTGCCTTGTTCCTTGGCTGCACCTGTGTATCTCTTTGAGGAACTGAATGTGATCGATGCCTTCGTGAAGGCATTCCGTTTGGGGTTCAAGACCTGGGGTGGTATCTTTGGGGTGATGATCGTGCTCACGCTGATTGCCAGTGTGCTGCAGATGATCACGATGCTGCCATGGGAGTTTGCGATGATCTTCAAGGGCTTCTTCTCTTTGCAGAATGCGGAGGAGGGCTTCACTTCATCGGTGGGCTACAGCTTCCTGACATATATACTCGGGGTGATCCAGTGCTTTGGTGCCTACCTCACCTACACGATCCTCTTCGTGGGTATTGCCTATCAATACGGACATGCCTGTGAGAAAATCGACCATGTGACGGTACAAGACGATATCGATCACTTCGAGAACCTCTAACCCATCACCCATCTCTCATCTCCTATGTCCGACACCCTCTCCTGTGATACCACTCAGCTCTCCCTTTGGCGGAGCGATGGTGCTTACGATTATAGTCGTGAGCTGACAGCTCAGCAGGTGAACTTGATGGAATGGCTGCTGCAGCAGGTGGAGAATTTCCTGAATAGCTTATTCGGGGAGGTGACGGGACATCGTCTCACGCTGCCCCTGATCATCATCGCAGGACTGGCTCTGATAGGTATGGTGGGGTGGTATATTTGTCGCACCCACCCCGGACTGTTTGTCAAGAACAGGCGGCAGACTGATGAGATGGAGGAGGAGACGATCTATGGTATCGACTTTGACGATGAGATAGCGCGGGCGGTGGAGAAGAACGATTATACGGCAGCGGTGCGGTGGGTCTATCTGCAGACCTTGCGACAGCTGAGTGACACAGGGCGCATAGAGTGGCAGCTATACAAAACTCCCACACAGTATGTATATGAATGCCGGCATGCGGCCTTCCGTGAACTGACGAACCATTTTCTGCGGGTGCGCTATGGAAACTTCGAAGCCGATGAGCCTATGTACCATCGGTTATGCGACCTGCAGCGAGAGGTGATGGGGCGTGAAAGCGGCCAGAAAGGGGGGGAGGCATGAAACTCAACCGTTGGTTTGTTGTCTTCGTGGTGGCATTCCTCGTCATGGTGTTTGTGATGGAGTTTCAGATGCCGAGACGATTTTCGTGGAATCCTACGTTTAGTCATACCGATAAGCAGCCCTTTGGCTGTGCTGTCTTCGACAGCGTACTGTCGGCATCGCTGCCCGACGGCTACGAGGTGACGAAGAAAACCCTTTACCAACTGCGAGGGGAACATCGCCGGATGGGGATCTTGGTGGTGGCCGAGTATTTGTACAATATGAGTGTGACAGACGTGGAGAACTTACTCGCCATGGCGGCAGAAGGCAGTAGGATCCTGCTGGTGAGCGGGGGCATGGCCAGCTGCCTGAGCGACTCCCTGCACTTCAGTATGGACAGCAACTACCATGAGCTCACGTTAAGGGAGTATGCGATGCGCGGACTGAGCCTTGACACCATTACGTGGATAGCTGACTCTGTTTATGACAGGAAGGACTATAGACTCTATCCTCAGTTGTCGAACTTCGGTATTTTGTTGGATACAGACTCCGTGAAAGGGAGGTACTTGGCTGTGAAACCGTCACGTGAACTTGGCGATGAGGAAAGACGTGTGCCTTTCTCCACAGCCGTGGCTATTCCCGTGGGAAAAGGGGAGGTGATCCTCTCTGCGACACCGCTGGCATTCACCAATTACGGCATCTTAGAGGGGGATATCCACCACTATGTTTTCCGCCTGCTCACCCAGATGAAAGGTCTTCCCATCGTGAGGACGGAGGCTTATACCCCTGCAACGGCACAGGAGGAACAGTCGCCGCTGCGCTATTTCCTCTCACAGCCGCCACTGCGATGGGCCGTTATCCTGTCATTTCTCGCGATACTTGTCATGATGGTGTTCACCGCCAAACGCCGGCAACGGGTGATTCCCATCGTGGAGGAGCCCCAAAACCGGAGTATGGAATTTGTGAAGCTCATCGGTACCCTCTACTACCAGAAAGGTGACTACCGCGACCTGGTAATGAAGCAGTATGCATACTTGACGGAAACGGTACGACGTGTGCTCCAAGTTGACTTGAACGACAGGGAAAACGACTTGAGGTCGTTTCCCGTCATCTCGGCACAGACAGGCGTGGATGAACAAGAGATTGCCCAGCTGGTAGATACCCTCAGACGGTTGGCTGACGAGGAGGAGAAAACGGTGGATGAAAAGACGATGAGATTGCTCATCGGCAGGATGCGACATATAAGAGAAACAATCAATGACTAAGATATGGAAGAGAATAGTTCAAGAACCGACGTAACCCGCTTTGCGGAAAAAGTGAGGATGCTGAAAGAGCAGATCGCACAGGTGGTGGTGGGACAGGAACAGACCGTTGACTTGGTGCTGACGGCCATTCTCGCCAACGGACATGTGCTCATCGAAGGGGTGCCCGGTGTGGCAAAGACCCTTCTGGCACGTCTCGTTGCCCGACTGATCGATGCTGACTTCAGCAGGGTGCAGTTCACGCCCGACCTGATGCCGAGTGATGTGCTGGGCACTACGGTGTTTAATATGAAGAGTCAGGAGTTTGACTTCCATCCTGGACCTGTCTTCGCAGACATTGTCTTGGTGGATGAGATCAACCGTGCTCCCGCCAAGACACAGGCCGCACTCTTTGAGGTGATGGAGGAACGACAGGTGACCATCGACGGAGAAAGTCACCCCATGGGTGAGATCTATACGATCCTGGCTACACAGAATCCGGTGGAGCAAGAGGGGACGTATAAGCTGCCGGAAGCACAGACCGACCGCTTCATGATGAAGATCAGTATGGGGTATCCATCAATAGACGAGGAGGTGGAGATCTTGACACGTCACCACCGGCACACCACGCTGACCCGTTTAGAGAATATCCAGCCGATGATCACGAAGGAGGAACTGCTGGCGATGAGACGACAGATAGAACAGGTGTTCGTCGAACCGTCGCTGCTACGCTATATCGCTGCCATCGTACAACAGACACGAACCAGTAAAACGGTGTTCTTGGGGGCTTCTCCGCGTGCTTCGGTGGCTATCCTGCAGGCAGCCAAGGCTTTTGCCCTGATGCAGGGGCGCGACTTCGTCACACCAGAGGATATCCAGACGGTGGCTCCTTCTGTGCTCCAGCATCGTCTGCTGCTTACTGCTGAGGCTGAGATGGAAGGTCATACACCCCTGAAAATTGCACAGCGACTAATTAATAAGGTGGAAGTGCCCAAATAAGAGTCTATCAAGTCCATAGATAAATGTTTTTGACTCGTAGGTTCTATATCGTGCTGACCCTCCTGATCCTGCTGATTGCAGCAGGCTATCTGGTGGCACCGCTGTTCACTATCGGACGGTGGCTGCTGCTGGTGTTCGTCTGTATGATGATAGCTGAAGCTGGAATACTGTACAGCAGGAAGGGCATGGAGGCCGCACGCTATTGTGCTGACCGATTCTCGAATGGTGATGAAAACCGGGTGACCCTCCAAGTGAAGAACCGCTATGCTTTTCCTGTCAGCATCGAACTGATCGATGAAGCTCCTGTGGCCTTCCAGCGAAGGGATGTGTGCTTCAAGGAAAGAATCCCTGTCAACGGGGAACGAACCATTCACTATTTCCTGCGGCCTGTCAGCAGAGGTGTCTATTCCTTTGGGGTGATTAGGGTTTTTGCCTCGACAGTCCTGGGCTTGGTACAGCGGCGCTTTACCTGTGGCGATCCATTGGATGTGAAGGTGTATCCTTCTTTCTTGATGCTGCGACAGTATGAGCTGCTGGCTGTCAGTAACCACCTCAGGGAAAGGGGAATCAAACGTATCAGACAGGTAGGAAATCTCACCGAGTTTGAGCAGATCAAGGATTACGTGCAAGGGGATGACTACCGTACCATTAACTGGCGGGCTTCGGCTCGCCGTCATCAGCTGATGGTGAACGTCTATCAGGATGAGCGGTCGCAACAGGTGTATAGTGTCATTGACAAAGGGCGAGCCATGCAGCAGGCCTTCCGGGGGATGACACTCCTCGACTATGCCATTAATGCCTCGTTGGTCCTTTCCTATGTGGCAATGAACAAAGAAGATAAGGCAGGACTGATTACCTTTGCCGACAGTTTCGATACCTTTGTGCCTGCATCAAGACATTCCGGTCATATGCAGACCTTACTGGAAACGCTCTATGCACAGCAGGCGACATTTGGTGAGACGGATTTCTCTGCACTCAACGCACATGTCAATCAGCATGTCAGTAAACGTAGTCTGCTCGTGCTCTACACACATTTCATGGGAAAAGTGAGCATGGAACGACAGCTTCCCTACCTGCGACAGCTTAACAGTTGTCACCGTTTACTCGTGGTATTCTTCGAGGATGCTGAACTGCATGATTTTATCAAAGGACAGGCGGAGACGACAGAAGAACTGTTCCAGCATGTCATCGCCGAGAAATATGCTTATGAGCAACGACTGATCGTCAATACGCTCAGACAATATGGTATCCTGTCGCTGCTCACACAACCCGACAGACTGACGGTGAATGTCGTGAACCGCTATCTGACACTTCGCCATGAGAAGCATGTTTTCTGATTTTTTTTGTCATTCATGACAGTTTTTCCGTTTTTCTTCGTATTTTTACATCGAAAAAACTTCAAAAAGATGAAAAAAACAAGACTATTCACGATGCTGCTGACACTGACAATAACAGTATCGGCCTTTGGACAAAGTAAAGTCTATATGACGAAAGAGATCACCCCGCAGGCACTGGTGAAGATCTACAAAGCCTTAGGAATGGAAGCCCAAGGACGCGTGGCAGTGAAGATTTCTACCGGTGAGGGAGGAAATACACACTATCTGAAACCCACCCTGATCCGTGACTTGGTTGACGAGGTGAACGGAACCATCGTGGAATGCTGTACGGCATACGGCGGCACGCGACAGGATCCGAAAAAACACTGGGAGACGATCCATGAGCATGGGTTCGATTCGATCTTTGCCGTTGACTTGATGGATGAGTTCGGACAGATCCGTATTCCTATTCAGGACAAGAAACACCTGAAGTATGACATCGTGGGAGAGCATTTGGCTAACTATGATTTCATGATCAATCTGGCACATTTCAAAGGACATGCCATGGGAGGTTTTGGCGGCGTGATGAAAAATGCCTCCATCGGTGTGGCATCCACGGCAGGAAAGTGCTATATCCATACAGCGGGAAAAACCGATGATACGAAGTTGGCATGGACACCTGAGTATCTGGCTGCCGGAAAGACACAAGACCTCTTCTTGGAGTCGATGGCTGCTGCTGCACAGGCCGTACACAATTATTTCAACGGTAAGGTGATCTATATCAACGTGATGAATAATATGTCGGTGGATTGCGACTGTGACGGACACCCAGCAAAGCCTGAGCTGCAAGACATGGGTATCGTGGCCAGTTTGGATCCTGTGGCAGCTGATCAGGCCTGTCTTGATATGGTGTTCCATTATCAGGGTAAGCCTGGTGATGATAACAAACCGCTCATTCAGCGTATCAACAGACAGCATGGTACCTATATCACTGACTATGCCGAGAAGATCGGTCTTGGATCAAAGCGATATACGCTGATCCGTATTGACGAATGAACTGGATGAGACTGATTATTTTCGACTTCGACGGTACATTGGGCGACACGCGGCAGAATATCCTGGTGACAATGAGACAGACCATGGAAGAACTGCAACTGCCGGTGGCAGATGAAGCTGCATGTGCCGCCACCATAGGATTACCGTTGGCAGACTGTTTCCGACAGTTGTTTCCTCATCTTTCGGATGAAGGTGCCGCAACATGTGCTGCTGTCTATCGCCGACTCTTTGAGATCAACAAGAAATTACTGAAACCAGCCCTGTTCCCACATGTCCGGGATACGCTCGCCTGGCTTCATCAGCAGGGATTTGTGCTCACTGTGGCCTCATCCCGCTCGTCGGCATCCCTCCGGGATTTTCTCCAAGACATGCACATCGCCGAATATATCTCATACGTGGTGGGGGCTGACGATGTGAAACATGCTAAACCTGAGCCCGAACCCGTGCTGATTACGCTGAAGGCAATGGGGGCAACGGCGGATGAAACACTTGTCGTGGGAGACATGCCCGTTGATATCATGATGGGCAGAAAGGCGGGTGCGCGAACCTGTGGTGTCACCTACGGCAATGCCTCTCGTGAACAATTGGAAGCTGCAGGTGCCGACATCATCATTGATGATTTCCATGCCTTGATCGCGTTAAATCGTATTAATAAGGTAAGTTTTTAGTGAAAAGGATTTCGTATGTGGATTTTTATTGCTAATTTTGCACGCAATAAATTTTCTAATAGTATATGGCATCATTTGTTGCAGACAAAATTGTGATGGACGGTTTGACATTCGATGACGTCCTTTTGATTCCCGCTTATTCGGAAGTACTACCCAAATCGGTAGAGTTGAAAACCAAGTTCTCGAGGAACATCGAGTTGAACGTACCGTTCGTAACGGCTGCGATGGACACGGTGACCGAGAGTAGCATGGCTATTGCCATAGCACGTGAGGGTGGAATCGGTGTGATCCATAAGAATATGTCCATTGAAGCCCAGGCACGTGAGGTGGCTATTGTAAAACGTGCAGAGAATGGTATGATCTATGATCCCGTGACGATACGCCGTGGCAGTACGGTGGCTGAAGCACTGGCGATGATGGCGGAGTATCATATCGGAGGTATTCCTGTGGTGGATGATGAGAACCATCTGGTGGGTATCGTGACAAACAGGGACTTGCGCTTTGAACGCAGACTGGACAACAAAATCGACGATGTGATGACATCGGAGAACTTGGTGACGACTCATCAGCAAACCGACTTGTCAGCTGCTGCGCAGATCTTACAGGAGAATAAGATTGAGAAACTGCCAGTTGTTGACAAAGATAACCGACTGGTAGGACTGATTACTTATAAGGATATTACTAAGGCCAAGGATAAGCCGATGGCATGCAAGGACGAGAAAGGACGTTTGCGCGTAGCTGCCGGTGTAGGTGTGACTGCCGACACGTTGGAGCGTATGCAGGCACTGGTGGATGCCGGAGCAGATGCTATCGTGATCGATACCGCACACGGTCATTCGAAAGGTGTGATAGAGAAACTGCGTGAGGCCAAGAGCTCGTTCAGCAATATCGATCTCGTGGTAGGTAACGTGGCTACGGGAGCTGCTGCACGCATGCTGATGGAGAACGGTGCCGACTCAGTGAAAGTGGGTATCGGCCCTGGCAGTATCTGTACAACACGTGTGGTGGCAGGCGTGGGAGTTCCCCAGCTGAGTGCCGTATATGATGTGTATAGTGCTTTGAAAGGCACGGGCGTACCTCTGATTGCCGATGGCGGTCTGCGCTATTCGGGTGATATCGTGAAGGCATTGGCTGCCGGTGGCTCTTGCGTGATGATTGGCTCGCTGGTTGCAGGTACTGAAGAGAGCCCGGGCGATACGATTATCTATAATGGAAGAAAGTTCAAGAGCTATCGTGGCATGGGGTCTTTGGAGGCTATGGAGCAAAAGCATGGCTCGAAGGACAGATACTTCCAGGGTGACACTAAGGATGCAAAGAAGTTGGTACCGGAAGGTATTGCTGGTCGGGTGCCTTACAAGGGAACTGTGCAGGAGGTAATCTACCAGATGGTGGGTGGCTTGCGCTCTGGTATGGGCTATTGCGGTGCTCCTACCATCGAGGCTCTTCACGAGGCGAAATTTACCCGAATCACCAATGCCGGTGTGAACGAGAGTCATCCACACGACATCACCATCACCAGTGAGGCACCGAACTATAGTCGTCCGAATGACTGATTTTCAAAATAATTGTCAAAATGAAAATGATGCGAGAGAATAAGTTAGAAGGGTATCATATATTGCGAACCTTCTTGTTACTTGTCTTTTCTTCTTTCATGAGCCATGCCGTGGCTCAGTCTGATCCTGTCATTATGAATGTAGCAGGAGTGGATGTGCTGCGCTCGGAGTTCGAGTATTCGTATAACAAGAACAACGCAGAGGGTGTGATTGACAAGAAAACGGTGGAGGAATATGTCGATCTGTTTGTGAACTACAAACTGAAAGTACAGGCCGCTATCGATGCTCATCTCGACACGCTGTCCTCGTTCAAAGATGAGTTTGCCATGTATCGTGATCAGCAGATACGTCCGTCGTTCGTAACTGATGAGGGGATGCTTCGCGAGGCACGGAAAGTATATGATGATACCAAGGAGTCTATTGGTCCTCGTGGACTGATCATGCCCGCACATATCTTGATGCATGTAGAGCAGCAAGCCCCTGCTGCAGAGATGGAGAAGGCAAAGATACGTATTGATTCTATCTATACTGCCCTGAAAAATGGAGCAGACTTTGCCGATCTGGCACGTAGATTGTCACAGGATCCAGGCTCAGCCAGAGATGGTGGCGCTCTTCCGTGGATCGGACCTGGTCAGACAGTGAAGGAGTTTGAAGATCAGGCCTACGCCTTACAGAAAGGTGAGATGAGCAAGCCGTTCCAGTCACCTTTCGGTTATCATATTATTTTGATGAAAGATCGTAAGCAACTGGAGCCTTTTGACTCGTTGAAGAATGATATTCTCCGTTTTATAGAGGCCCGGGGAGGTAAGGAACGAGTGGCTGATATGGCAATTAAGGAGACGGCAGAGAAACAGGGTATTACCACAGCGCAGCTGATGGAGAACCGTGCTGCAGAGATGTCTGCTAAAGATATGGACTTGAAGAACTTGATCCGTGAATATCATGATGGTCTGTTGCTTTACGAAATCAGTAATTCTACGGTTTGGGACAAGGCCGCTAAAGACGAACTGGGATTGGCAGAGTATTTCCTGAAGAATAAGAAGAAGTACAGCTGGGATCAGCCGCGTTATAAGGGTATGGTTTACCACGTGAAGGATAAGAAGGATGTAAAAGCTGTGAAGAAGAGTGTGAAAGGTCTGCCTTTCTCGCAATGGGCTGACAAGCTCCGTAAGACATTCAACAACGATTCGATTATCCGCATCCGGGTGGAAAAGGGTATTTTCAAGGCAGGAGACAACGCCTATATAGATAAAATGGTGTTCAAGAAAGATACGACGGTGAATGCCGTGAAAGATTATCCCATTGATGCCGTGTATGGAAAAATCCTGAAGAAAGGCCCCGAGGAGTATCAGGATGTTCGTGGCCTGGTGGTGGCTGATTATCAGGAAGAACTGGAAAAAGCGTGGGTAGAGGAACTTCGCAAGCGCTATCCCGTGAAAATCAATAAAGAAGTACTGCAGACGGTGAACAAACATTGACCGTTTGATTATTAAGGAGAAAGAGAATGAGACTATCAAGTAAGATCATGGCTTCGGCTGTAGTCATCGCTTTCATGACTTTAGGACTACATGCTACTGCACCGGGAAAAATGTTCTCGTGGAAAGCAGATAATGACACGACACAAGGGAAAAGACCCGTGAAGGTGGTGCGTATTCCTGAGTCGAGTATTGTAGATGAGGTCATTTGGGTCGTGGGTGATGAGCCTATTCTGAAATCCGATGTGGAGGCCATGCGTCTGCAGGCAGAGGAGGAGGGAATCCGCTGGCAAGGTGATCCCGACTGTACGATCCCAGAACAGCTGGCTCTGCAGAAACTCTACCTGCATCAGGCTGAAATCGACAGTGTTGAGGTGACGGAAACGGAAGTGGTGTCGGAAGTGGATCGTATCATTAACCATTGGATTCAGGGCATTGGCAGCAGAGAGAAACTGGAGGAATACCGTAAGCAGAGCATCACGCAGATGCGGCAAGAGATGCGGGAGACCTTCCGTGACCGACTGATGATCGAAAAGATGAAACAGAAGTTGGTGGAGAATATCACAGTGTCGCCAGCTGATGTACGTAGGTATTTCAAAGATGTGCCGGAAGACAGTATTCCTTTTATCCCAACAGAGGTGGAGGTGCAGATCCTGACAAAGACACCACGCATCGCTCCCGAGGAGATTGATCGTGTGAAAAACGAACTCCGCAGCTATACGGATCGTGTGACGAAGGGAGAGACTTCGTTTGCTACATTGGCACGTCTCTATTCCGAAGATCCTGGTACTGCCCGTCAGGGTGGTGAACTTGATTATACCGGACGTGGTTTGTTGGATCCTGCTTTTGCAAATGTTGCCTTTAATCTCACAGACCCGAAGAAGATCTCAAAGATAGTAGAAACAGAGTTTGGCTATCATATCATCCAGTTGATTGACAAACGCGGAGACAAAATCAAATGTCGCCATATTCTGCTTAAACCGCAGGTGTCACCAGAAGCTATCGAACAAGGGAAACTGAGACTGGATTCCATAGCCAATGATATTCGTGCTGGAAAATTCTCTTTTGATGAGGCTGCTTCTTATCTTTCTGATGACAAGGATACGAAAAGTAGCAAAGGCCTGATGGCCAACATGACGGATGAGGGACGAACATCAAAATTCCGCATGCAGGATCTTCCTACAGAGGTGGCACGTGTGGTGGACACCTTGAAGGTGGGAGATGTGTCGCAGTCGTTCCAAATGATTAACAGCAAGGGAAAGACCGTTTGTGCCATTATCAAACTGAAAAGTAGGGTGGAAGGGCATCGAGCTACCATCACAGAGGACTTCCAATCCATGAAGAATGTCGTGCTGGCTAAACGACGTGACGAATATCTGAAAGAATGGGTGAAGAGGAAATTGAAAGATATCTACGTTCGTATGAACGATCGTTACAAAGACTGTACGTTTGAATATCAGGGATGGAGAAAATGATAGGGAAAGGAAAGACATGCCGATTACTGAGCGGGCACAGGACCATTATTGTTGTGGTGCTGTGCCTGTTCGGTCTGTGTTTGGCAGAGTCGCACCAGGCACCTGTGAAGAAGCGTAAGCCGCGTACGAAAACTGATGAACGTGTGTATCTTGTACATGCCAATGAGCTGAGTTATAATCGATATGGTCCGAAGCCCGATGCGCAGTTCCTAAAGGGAAAAGTACAGTTCAAGCACCAAGGGGCCACACTAACCTGCGACAGTGCATATTTCTTTGATGCATCAAACTCTTTCGAGGCCTTCGGACATGTGAAGATGCGTCAGGGCGATACGCTGACGTTGAATAGTGACTATGCTTACTACGACGGTAACGACCAGTTCGCAAAGGCGCGACACAATGTGGTGCTCACTCATCGGGGCACGAAGCTCTTCACCGATAGTTTAGACTATGACCGTCTGTACAGCTATGGCTATTTCTTTGAGGGCGGGAAAATGATAGATAAGAAGAATGTACTGACCAGCGACTGGGGCGAATATCATACGGACTCACGTGAAGCTATTTTCAATTTCAACGTGAATTTGAAGAACCCGAAATTCTTGCTCACGACAGATACGCTGCATTATGATACACGGACATCTGTCGCACATATAGTGGGCCCCTCCACCATTACCTCTGGTGAGAGTATTATCAATACCTCGTCGGGCTATTATGATACGAACAAAGAGAAGGCACAGCTGTTCAGTCGTACCACAATTGTAAATAAGCAGAAAGAGATCGTTGGTGATAGCCTTTACCATGATGACAAGAATGGAATCAGTGAGGGCTTCCGTAATGTAATCTATACTGACAAGGAAAACAAGAACCAGATGTACTGTGATTATTTCTGGTACAATGATAAGACAGGTTACGCTTTTGCGACGAAAAAGGCTAAGTTGGTGGATTTCTCCCAGAAAGACACGCTGTACTTGCATGGCGATTCCATCAAGATGTACACTTATAATATTGATACAGATTCTGTATGGAGGAAGTTCCATTGCTTCGATAAGGTGAGAGCGTACAGGGTGGATGTGCAGGCTGTGTGTGATTCGTTGGTGTATGACACGAAAGACTCATGTATGGTGATGTACAAGGATCCGATAACGTGGAATGGGCCGCGACAGCTGTTGGGAGAGGTGATCGAAGTGTTCATGAAAGATTCGACCATTGATAGGGCTCATGTTATCGGACAGGCTCTCTCGGTAGAGAAAGTGGATGAAGATGACCATTATAATCAGATCTCCTCAAAGGAGATGTTTGCCTATTTCGACAAAGGGGAGATCTATCGCAGTGATGCAGTGTCGAATGTGCAGTCTATTTATTATCCAATAGATAGCAAGGACAGTTCGTTTATCGGTATGAACTATGCTGAGACAGACACCATGCGGATGTATCTAAAAGAGCGTAAACTACAGCGTATCTGGATGCCTGCCGCAGAGTGCACCACTTATCCCATTACGCAGATTCCTCCCGGACAGATGAAACTCCGTAATTTTGCGTGGTTTGACGAGATCCGTCCTGTTGATAAGGATGATATATTCAACTGGCGGGGAAAGTCACAGGGTTCTGAGGTGAAGAAGCTGGAACGCCATTCGGCACCCTTACAGAAATTGTCTGATTTCACAGGAAACGACGGTACACCCCCACCTCCTCCTGTAGAAGGAAAAGAAGAAGAGGAACCATCACAGTGAGCCTCTTCAACCAACGTAAGCCCCGCCGTTTTACACATCATTACCTGTATGTTGATGAACGGAAAGAACACCTTCGCCAGATAGAACAGCGTGGGGGAAAAGAAACGGGAATGCCTAAGCCTGACAACTCGACGGATTACCACAGACTTCAGGGCTTTTTCCTTCAGTCGGCGAAGCATACAAGGAGGTACACTCTACACCGGCAGTCGGGGGCATTATTAACACAGAGCATCGTGATCCTTCTGTTTGTTCTCGTATTGATTGTTATTTGGAACCTATTATTAAGCTGAGTAATGACGGATATTATACAAGTATTACCAGATAGTGTGGCGAACCAGATTGCTGCGGGCGAGGTGATCCAACGCCCCGCTTCAGTAATTAAAGAATTGGTTGAAAATGCCGTGGATGCCGGCGCCTCTCATATTGACGTGATCGTGGTGGATGCCGGACGTACCTCCATACAGGTGATCGATGATGGCAAGGGAATGTCTGAGACGGATGCACGGTTGTCGTTTGAACGACATGCCACATCAAAAATCCGTAAAGCAGACGATCTCTTTGCCTTGCATACCATGGGCTTTCGTGGTGAAGCCCTTGCCAGTATTGCGGCAGTGGCACAGGTGGAACTGAAAACCAGGATGGCAGAAGATGAGGTGGGTACTTCGCTGACAATCTCTGGGAGTAAGGTGATGGGACAGGAGCCGATAGCGTGTCCTGTCGGTAGCAATTTCTCCGTGGAGAACTTGTTCTTCAACGTACCGGCACGAAGGAAATTCCTGAAATCAAATGCCACAGAACTGAATAATATTCTCATTGCCTTTGAGCGAATCGTATTGGTGAATCCGCATATCGGCTTCACCCTTCACAGTAATCATACAGAGCTGTTCAATCTCCGACCTTGTTCCTTACGACAGCGCATTGTTGATGTGTTTGGCAAGAAAATCAACCAAGATCTGCTACCCGTTGAGGTAGATACGACCGTTTGCCGTCTCTATGGCTTTGTGGGGAAACCCGAAACAGCCAGAAAGAAGGGGGCACATCAGTATTTCTTTGTGAACGGACGTTATATGAGACATCCTTATTTTCATAAAGCGGTACAAAATGCGTTTGAACGGTTAGTACCAACAGGTGAACAGGTGCCGTACTTTATCTATTTTGATGTGGACGCACAAGACATAGATGTGAATATCCATCCTACCAAGACAGAGATTAAGTTTGAGAACGAACAGACGATCTGGCAGATCCTCACAGCTGCAGTCAAAGAGGCGGTGGGGAAGTTCAATGATGTACCGTCTATCGACTTTGACTTGGTCGGGAAACCGGATATTCCTGTCTATGACGAGTCGAAGCATGATGTGGATGTGCCGAGAATCCATGTCGATCCCCAATATAATCCTTTCAAGCAGGCAACAGGAAAGCAACATGCTACTGTACAACATTGGGAACAGTTATACGAAGGGGTGGTTCAGAAACAGCCAGAGCAGTCTTCGTTGTTTGATGAAACGTCCGTTGAAGTGGGTAATGAGGTGGTAACCGATAAATCGCCGACGCACTACCAATATAAAGGGTGCTATATCATGACGGCGGTGAAATCAGGACTCATGATCATTGATCAGCATCGTGCCCACGTACGTATACTTTATAATAGTTATATGCAGATGTTCGGTAATCACTGTGCCACGTCGCAGAAGGTACTTTTCCCCGAAGTCGTACAGTTCCCGCCTTCTGAGGGGGTCGTCTTAGACAAAGTGATATCCCAGATAGAAGACTTAGGGTTCGATCTGACAAACTTGGGGACAGGTAGTTATGCAATCAATGGTGTTCCAGCAGGGCTTGACGGCATGAATATGGTGAACTTGCTTCAATCTATGGTGACAGCGGCTGTGGAGCAAGGTAAGGGCATTGGTGAGGAACTGCATCATGCCTTAGCATTGTGCCTGGCTCGTCATGCTGCTATTCCTAAAGGCCAAGTCCTCAATAATGATGAGATGGAGAATATCGTAAACCAGTTGTTTGCTTGTAGTGATGCCAACTACAGTCCTGATGGCAAACCAGTCATTAATATAGTCAAGCAGGAAGACATTGAAAAAATGTTTTGACTGTTGCGTACAGATGCCTTTTTGTTGATTATTGTTCAGTTTTTTTAGTTTTTTTGAACTTTTTCTTCATATTTGTGGCATTATTAAAAAATATTGTCTATCTTTGTACCCGAAATACGTGGTGACTCAAGAAATAATTAATTATTTTATTGATAAACAGCAAATTTATGAAAAAATTAATGATGCTTTTGGCTGTTGCAGGCTTTTCAACAGCTGTTATGGCTCAGGAGGAGACAACTCCTGAAATGAAGAATGGATTCGTGATGAATTCTTTTTGGAGTAACTGGTTTGTAGAGGCTAATGCTTCCTACAGTGCATTCTATTCTAATGAGGAAAAACCAGCCGACTATTCTAAGAGCCCGTTGAAGCATGGCCGCCGAAGCTATGGCCTGTCTGTAGCTATTGGCAAACGGTTTACTCCCGTGCTGGGCTTGCGTACCAAACTCTCTGGTTTCTGGGGAAAAAGCGTGTTAGGCTATGAAGGAGACGAGCATGTCGGACGTCTTACTCCGGGACAGTATGTAGGTCTTGACTATTGCAATGCCGTTACTTATTTTAACCTGCAGGAGCAGTTCATGGTTAACCTCAGCAACTTGTTCTGTGGCTATAATGAGTCACGTGTGTGGAATGTCACTCCTTATGCAGGCGCTGGCGTTGTTCGCAACTGCTCTTATAACACTTGGAACCTCGGTATTAGCGCTGGTATTCAGAATACATGGAGACTGAGCGACCGTTTCAAGTTGAATCTTGACTTGAATTATAACATTACCGGTGATGACTTCGAAGGTGAGGATAGCAAAACTTGGGGTGGACACCAGAATGCAAACCACGACCACTGGTTCACTGCAGAAATCGGTCTGACTTATAATATCAGTAAGAAGTACGACTGGGATCGCGTTCCTGATGTAGAGGCTATTAAGCAGCTTAACCAGTCACAACTCGATGCTTTGAACGCACAGCTTGCTGATGCTAACGCCGAGATTGAGCGTCTGCGCAACCAACCGATCCCAGAGCCCAAAGAGACTGTTGTTACTCAGAGCGTGAAGGACTTCATCACAACTCCGATCTCTGTATTCTTCAACCTCAACAAGACTGAGATCGCAGTGCTGAAAGACCTCGTGAACGTGAAGGCCCTGGCTAAGTTTGCCATCGAGAATGATCGTAATATCCTCGTTACTGGTTATGCTGACAGTGCAACAGGTACTCCCGAGCACAACATGTGGCTGTCTGATAAGCG
The DNA here is from genome assembly GCA_002361535.1 of Prevotella sp. UBA3294. GTDB lineage: Bacteria > Bacteroidota > Bacteroidia > Bacteroidales > Bacteroidaceae > Prevotella. The sequence continues at coordinate 11,696 of DETG01000082.1, read as the reverse complement.
TGCTGAGCGCGTGAAGAACGAACTGATCAACATGGGTGTGAAGCCCGAGAAGATTTCTACTGCTCACTTCGGTGGTGTGGAGATCCTGACTCCGGTTGACTTCAACCGTCGTGCCACAGTTCAGATCACAGAAGATTAATTTTATCACATAATTCATTAAAAAATCCGCATTCTCATAACAGAATGCGGATTTTTTTGTATATTTGTACCCAAATCTAACCACAAATAATATTGTTATGATTTGGAATGAAAGTATGGAGTGCATGGATCGTGAACAAATGCGTGAGATCCAAAGCATCCGTTTGAGAAAGATGGCCGATTATGTGTATCATAACACGCCGTTCTATCGTAGGAAATTTCAGGAGATGGGACTTGAACCCGGAGATATCAAGAGCATCGATGATATCGTCAAGCTTCCTTTCACCAATAAACTTGACTTGAGGGATAACTATCCTTTCGGCTTGGCTGCTGTTCCAATGAGTCAGATCGTCAGGATTCACGCATCCTCCGGAACTACCGGAAAACCTGTTGTAGTGCTCTACACAAGAAAAGACCTGGCTATGTGGACTGAATCTATATCCCGTGCTTTTACGGCTTACGGAGCCTCGAAGGATGACATATTCCAAGTGTCATATGGTTATGGATTGTTTACAGGAGGATTAGGCGCTCATGACGGTGCTACCAACATTGGTGCCAGCGTGATTCCCATGTCGTCGGGCAACACCCAAAAGCAAATCACTCTTATGCATGATTTCGGGGCAAGTGTGCTTTGCTGCACGCCCTCATATGCCATGTTCTTGGGTGAGGCAATGCGTGAGAGCGAGTGGCCGCGGGAAGAGTTTAAACTGAAAATTGGTGCCTTTGGAGCTGAACCCTGGACAGAGGAGATGCGTGGCAAACTGGAGGAAACATTGGGCATCAAAGCCTATGATATTTATGGACTGAGTGAAATAGCCGGGCCTGGTGTGGGCTATGAATGTGAATGTCAGCACGGTACCCATCTCAACGAGGATTATTTCTACCCTGAAATCCTCGATCCTAACACAGGAGAACCTCTGCCAGAAGGAACTCTCGGTGAACTTACCTTCACTCACCTCACCAAGGAAGGAATGCCGTTACTACGCTATCGTACCCATGATCTGACTGCTCTTCACTACGACCGCTGTGCTTGTGGAAGGACATTGGTGAGGATGGATCGCATCCTGGGACGTTGCGATGACATGCTGATTATCCGTGGAGTGAACGTGTTCCCGTCGCAGATCGAAGCCGTGATCTTGAGTCTTCCCGAGTTTGAACCGCACTTCATCCTGACCGTTGACCGTGTAAACAATACGGATACCTCCGAGTTGAAGGTTGAGGTGAAGGAAGAGTATTTCACTGACGAGATGGCACAGCTGGTGGGATTACAGAAGAAATTGGAGGCAGAACTTCGTAGTGTGATCGGCCTCGGTTTCAAAGTGCGACTGGTGGAGCCGAAGAGCATCGAACGTAGTACGGGTAAGGCCAAACGAGTGTTTGATAACCGAAAATTTCAATAATATAATCTGATATCTAAAACGAAAGAATATGAAAGCGAAACAATTATCTGTGTTCTTAGAGAACAAAAGCGGTCGGCTGACCGAAGTGACAGATGTGTTAGGAAGTGCTGGCATCAACCTGTCGGCCATGAGTATTGCAGACAACAGTGATTTTGGCATCTTGCGCTGTATCGTGTCGGATCCTGATGAGGCATATAAGGTGTTGAAGGCAGCGGGCTTTGCCGTGAAGATTACGGATGTCATCGGCTTCACCTGTCCAAATACCAGTGGGTCCCTGGCCTTGGTGCTGAAATACTTGTCGGATAATGGGGTGTTCATAGAGTATATGTATAGTTTCGCCAATGGTGATGTGGCTAATATCGTGATTCGTCCTACCGACCTTGACAGCTGCGATCGTATCTTGGAAGAGAAGAAGGTTGATCTTCTTGCTGCAAGCGACTTATACCGCTTATAAGATCAGGGCTCGTAGATAGCCTTTGTGCGCCACTTACTCAATATGTCTCTGGGAGGCTTCTGGGTAAGTGGCGTATTCTTTATGGGTAAATACCATATATTTACTATGTGTAAGTACTATGTTTTTAATGAATAAGTACTATGTTTCCTACAGGAAAACACTATACTTTTTATGATTCAAGAAAAAAACGTCCAAAAAATTTGGTGGAACAAAAAAAACATCGTACCTTTGCATCGCTTTTCAAAAGTAGGGGCGTTTAGCTCAGCTGGTTTAGAGCATCTGCCTTACAAGCAGAGGGTCGGCGGTTCGAATCCGTCAACGCCCACAAGGAAGTCTCGTGAACAGATCGCGAGACTTCTTTCTTGTCTAAAACCGAATTCAGACTCAGGAAGCGATAACAAACTTCATTGCAAATACAATCGAAACGGGATAGTGCAGAACTTCTGCACCGAGAATGCGGATAGTGTGCACAAAGTGTGCAAGGCCATTGCATAAAGTGTGCAAGACCGTTGCACAAAGAGTGCAAGACTGTTGCACAAAGTGTGCAGAACCGTAGCACATTTCTTAGACAAGGAACACTATGTGACAACCCATTGAAGGGTGAAGTGGAAGGAGCTGTTAAAAGCATAAATAATCCTAATTCGCTTGGGCATTTGGGATATAATTATTATCTTTGCACCCTATTGCAATTAATACGTATTAGTGATAAGTGATGAACCTTGATTTATTAACGGCTGTCTCTCCGATTGACGGCCGGTACAGAAGTAAGACAGAACCATTGGCAGGATATTTCTCCGAGTATGCACTCATTCGTTACCGTGTACGAGTGGAGATCGAATATTTTATCACTCTATGTGAACTGCCTCTTCCACAGTTGAAAGATTTCAATCCTGCACTTTTCGGGCGTCTGCGCTCTATTTACCAGGAGTTTAGTGAGGAGGATGCCCAGCGTGTGAAGGATATCGAGAAGATAACCAATCACGATGTGAAGGCAGTGGAATATTTCATCAAGGAACAGTTTGATGCGATTGGCGGACTGGATTCTTTTAAAGAGTTTATCCATTTCGGTCTGACGTCTCAGGATATCAACAACACCAGTGTGCCTCTTTCTGTTAAGGAGGCTCTTGATGACGTGTATCTTCCTCAGGTGGAAGAATTGATAGACCAACTGCGTAACTATGCTGAGCAGTGGAAGGACGTGCCGATGTTGGCAAAGACACATGGACAGCCGGCTTCTCCCACACGCTTGGGTAAGGAGATCCAGGTGTTCGTCTATCGTCTGGAACAGCAACTTGCTGCCTTGCGACAGGTGCCCATTACGGCAAAATTCGGCGGGGCAACAGGTAACTTCAACGCTCATCACGTGGCTTATCCCGACTACAACTGGCGTGATTTTGGTAATCGTTTTGTTAGTGAGAAATTAGGATTGCAGCGGGAACAATTCACCACACAGATCAGCAATTACGACCAGTTGGGGGCATTACTTGATGCTATCCGTCGTATCAATACCATTATCATCGACCTCGATCGTGACTTCTGGATGTATATCTCCATGGAGTACTTCAAACAGAAAATCAAAGCTGGCGAGGTGGGGAGCAGTGCGATGCCTCATAAGGTGAATCCGATTGACTTTGAGAACTCTGAGGGTAACCTGGGGATGGCCAATGCCATCCTGCAGTTCCTGGCACAGAAACTCCCAGTGAGCCGTTTACAGCGCGATCTCACCGACTCAACCGTGCTCCGTAATGTAGGTGTGCCTCTGGGGCATGGAATCATTGCTCTGCAAAGTACGTTGAAGGGCCTGAGAAAGTTGATCCTCAATGAGGAGAAGCTCGCAGACGACTTGGATAACACGTGGGCCGTGGTAGCCGAGGCTATCCAGACCATCCTTCGGCGCGAGGCTTACCCAAATCCTTACGAGGCACTGAAGGCACTGACACGCACAAACAAACACATGACGGAGGAGACGATTCACGATTTTATCCAGACACTGGATGTGAGCGACAGCGTGAAGGCTGAGCTGATGGCCATTACTCCCGCTAATTATACAGGAATTTAATACCAGCCTAAGCGATTAGGCATCTATTAGTTTTATATTTTATTATTTATTTAAGTATTTAGATTATGTCAGAAGAATTAGAAAACAAAACAGAAGGAATGTCTGCTGAACAGAACCAGCAAGAAGGCAACCGTGAGGGTTACCGACCTACTACTGGCTATTCCAACTATCGAACACCAGGGCGCAGTCCGCGTCCGCGTATCCACACTACGCGTCCTTTTAACGCAAACAGGGGTAACAACGAAGAGGATGGAGGATTCCGCCCGGAAGGTTTTGGAGCCGGGCTGCAGTCGGAGAGCGCACCACAGCGGTCATACCGTCCTCGTAACAGCTACAACCAGGGAGGAGGATACCAGTCTCGTCAGGGTGGCTATGGCCAACGTCCGCAACAGGGCTATCGTCCACGTCCTAACTACAACAATGAAGGTGAGGGTGGTTACCAGCCTCGTCAGGGTGGCTACGGCCAACGTCCGCAACAGGGCTATCGTCCACGTCCTAACTACAACAATGAGGGCGAGGGTGGATACCAGCCCCGTCAGCAAGGTGGCTATCAGCCTCGTCAGGGCGGCTATGGCCAGCAGCGTGGTGGTTATAACCAGCGTGGCGGCTATGGTCAGCAACGTGGTGGCTACAACCAGCGTGGCGGTTATGGTCAGCAGCAACGTGGTGGCTACAACCAGCGTGGCGGTTATGGTCAGCAGCAGCGTGGCGGTTATGATCCCAATGCTAAATATAGCTTGAAGAAGCGTATAGAATATAAAGAGGTGAACATCGACCCGAACGAGCCGATCCGTCTGAACAAGTTCTTGGCCAATGCCGGTATTTGCAGCCGTCGAGAGGCTGATGAGTTTATCTTGGCGGGTTCAGTGACGGTAAACGGACAGGTTGTGAATGAGTTGGGCACCAAAGTCCTGCGAACGGATCAGGTGGTGTTCCATGATACTCCTGTCACACTGGAGAAAAAGGTGTATGTGCTTCTGAATAAACCGAAAGACTACGTGACAACCAGCGACGACCCACAGCAGCGTAAGACTGTGATGGATCTGGTGAAGAACGTCTGTCCTGAGCGCATCTACCCTGTAGGCCGTCTCGACCGGAATACTACGGGTGTGTTGCTGCTCACCAATGATGGTGACCTGGCTTCCAAACTCACCCACCCGAAGTTCTTGAAGAAGAAGGTATATCATGTCTTCCTCGACAAACCTGTGGCACCTCAGGATATGCAGCAAATCAGCGAGGGCATCGATCTTGAGGATGGTGAGGTGCATGCAGATGCTATCGAATATTGCAGTGACACCGATAAGAGTCAGGTGGGCATCGAGATCCACAGCGGTAAGAATCGTATCGTGCGCCGTATCTTTGAGAGCCTGGGCTATCGGGTTGTGAAGCTCGACCGTGTACAGTTTGCAGGACTTACCAAGAAAAACCTGCGACGTGGTGACTGGCGATTCCTCACAGAGAAAGAGGTTGACATGCTCCGTATGGGTGCATTTGAATAAAATCTTCGTGTGATGATGTGCCAAGACATAGTTTGGCACATCTCTACACCTTATTATATATATTATATATGAAAAGAACAAAAGTTATCGATGCACTGAAAAGCACCGATTATGGAAAGGAGATCACGGTGATGGGATGGGTGCGTACGCACCGCAGCAGTAAGGCTGTTGATTTCATCGCTCTGAACGATGGTTCTACAATCAAGAACATCCAAGTAGTGGTGGATCCTGCCTCCGTACAATTTGTGACCTCCAACTTGTCTGCGACAACAGACTCTTTACCGACAAGTGAGGCTTTAAAGGCTATCACCACAGGGTCGTGCCTTTCTGTAACGGGTTTGTTGGTGGAGAGCCCGGCTCAGGGACAGGCCTCCGAAATTCAGGGCATTCAAATCGAGATCTATGGCCTCTGTGGTAACGATTACCCGATGCAAAAGAAGGGACAGAGCTTCGAGTACATGCGCCAGCATGCTCATTTGCGCCTGCGTACCAATACCTTCGGAGCCGTGATGCGTATCCGCCACAATATGGCTATGGCCATCCATACGTACTTCCACGAACATGGATTCTGTTATTTCCATACGCCACTGATTACTGCCAGCGACTGCGAAGGTGCGGGTAATATGTTCCAAGTAACCACCAAGAACCTCTACGACCTGAAGAAGGATGAGGACGGGAAGATCATCTATGATGATGACTTCTTCGGACAACAGACATCCCTGACCGTGTCTGGACAGTTGGAAGGGGAGCTGGGAGCTACAGCATTAGGGGCTATCTATACCTTCGGGCCAACGTTCCGTGCCGAGAACTCCAACACACCGCGCCATTTGGCAGAGTTCTGGATGGTGGAACCTGAAGTGGCTTTCCTCGATCAGGAGGAACTGATGGATCTGGAAGAGGACTTCATCAAGTATTGCGTTCGCTGGGCTTTGGATAACTGCAAGGATGATCTGGAGTTCCTGAACAAGATGATCGACAAATCATTGCTGGCTCGTTTGGAGGGCGTTCTTGCCGACAGCTTTGTCCGTCTGCCTTACACAAAGGGTATAGAGATCTTGCAGGAGGCTATTCAGAAAGGAAAGAAGTTTGAGTTCCCATGCAACTGGGGCGATGATCTCGCTTCTGAACACGAACGATACCTCGTTGAGGAACATTTCAAGAAACCGGTTATCATGACCGACTATCCTTCGAGCATCAAGGCATTCTATATGAAACAGAACCCGTCACAGGGTGAGGGCTCGGTGGGTTACAAAGGATGTGTGGCTCCAGGCCCCACCATGCAGGGAACCGACGTGCTCTTCCCGCAAATTGGAGAGATTATCGGTGGATCTGTGCGTGAGGAAAACTACGATAAATTGATGGGAGAGATCAGTAGCCGTGGAATGGAAACTGATAAACTGTGGTGGTATCTCGATACCCGTAAGTACGGAACATGCCCACATGCTGGCTTCGGCCTGGGCTTCGAGCGCCTGATTCTCTTCGTGACAGGTATGCAGAATATCCGCGATGTGATCCCGTTCCCAAGAACACCGAAGAACGCAGAGTTCTAACTCCTGTCTTATACAGAAGCTTAACTCACACCGAAATCACGGTAATCACAGAAAAATCTGAATGTGGAATGTTTCGAGGAATACCCTCATCATACCATATAGTTATAGGATAAGGCCTTTCTGTGGTTTCTGTGATTTCGGTGTGAAATGATTTTATTTGAACGGGATTCCTGTTTTTGTGCGATTTTAAACGAAATCATCCTCCCAAACTGCTTTTTCCCTTTTTTTTTGTTGATTCGGAACGATTTCTTCCAAAAAAGTTTCTTATTTCCGTTTCTTTTCATATCTTTGCATCGATTTTATGAGTGAAAGCTAAAATAGAAAGAAATAGAATATGGCGAAGAAAGCTATTTATACAATTGTTGTGCTGCTTACGTTTGTCGTAAGTAGTGCATTTGCGCAGCTGGATACCGATAAGTACAAGTACTATCGGGTGCAGAACTCGAAATCACTGCGCTATCTCTCTGTGAGAGATGATGTGGGATCCATCAATAAATCCAACCTTACTGCTGACTTTAATGCGATTGATATCATCAGTGGTGCCGAGAACGTAGTTAGTGACCCAGGGTCGATTATCGGTATTGTTGACGAGGGTGCTGGCTATTACGGACTGGAAGCACAGGGAACCAGTGTCTCTGAAATCGTTTCGGGTGTTAAGGTGATCATCACCGATAATGAGGATGGTACCTATCTCGTGTGCGGAACGGCAAAGGGAAGCAAGGGTGGATTATCAGGATCTGGTAATGCCTATTTATTGGATCCGGGATCTGGAGATGTGCTCTCGTTTATCGTTAGTACAAAGGTCGGTGCCAAGGCTAAGGGCACTGGCAACTGGAAAGTTCTTCCCGTTGACAGTAATGACGGTACCAACTTCTTTGGCGTTGATATGAGCCTGTATGCCGAGGGTAAGTATTATACTACGTTATATACATCGTTCGCTTATACCTTGTCACCCGATATGACGGCCTATGCCATTTCTGAGGTGGCCGACGGAAAGGTAACCCTGCAGGACCTTGGATCATACGTGCCCGAGGAAACACCTGTAATCTTGGAAAGTTATTACTCAAGTGCTTCGGCAAATCGCCTCCAGCCAGTAGTGGGAGAGGGCAGCGTGCCAGGCAATCTCTTGAAAGGTGTGTATTTCAATCACAACAGGGGAGGCATCCATACGGTGCGTACTGCATTTGACAAAAATACCATGAGAGTGCTGAAGGTTGTTGATGGGGAAATCACGTTATCTGACGAAGGTGATGAATACCTCCCGGCAAACTCTGCTTACCTCAGTGTGCCTGCAGGAACACCTTCCGTGCTGAAATTCGGTGTGAAGACCGCTATCATGGAGATTCAAACTGATCAGGGCAAGACGGGCAGGGTCTATGACCTCCAAGGCCGCCAGGTCAGGAATCCCCAGCAAAAAGGTATCTATATCGTAGATGGTAAAAAGGTGGTGGGGAAGTAGTCCCTACACCTTATTATATATATTATAACGCGCTGCAGCGCACAAAACAGATAATTGCCTATGGAGAAGGAGGAGTAAGTAAGAAATGAGAAATCGAGATGCGTGCATCGCGCTTTAAGGATGTGTGCAACCTGCCTATATGCGTGAAATCGCCCTGTTTTAGGTGGATTTACGGTCATATTGGGGATGGAAAGCGATACAAATGTTAAATTTTGTTCCTTTTATGAAAAAAGATTGGGATTTGTTTGCGCAACATAATAAATAAGCGTATATTTGCACAAAATTATTGGCATCTCTCCACAAGAGAGGTGTAAATCATTGAGAGAATTTAAGCATAAAGTATATATTTAGTTTAATTTAATTTTTTAGTCTAATGAAAAAGAAAATTTTTAGTACGTTGCTCTTAGTGGCCTTCGCACTGGCTTCTACGAGCATGTTCGTTTCTTGTAAAGACTATGACGACGACATCAACAAGAATGCCGCCGACATTTCTGCTTTGAGAAGCGAACTCCAAACACGCTTGGCTGAATGCAAGTCTAATTGCGATGCCGAGCACGCTAAGTTCTTGACTTCGGGAGACTTGGCAGGCTACGCTAAACTGTCAGACATTCCTACTGACCATGTTACGCTGTCTGCTCTCCAGAGCGAGCTTGCTAACTACGTGAAGGCTGATGCCATCCAGAGTGCTCTTGATTATGTCAAGACTCTTCAGGACAAAGGCCTCACAGCTGACGGTCTTGCTAATCTGGGTGTAAAGGTTGCTGCTATTGATGAGGCTCTTCTGAAGCTTCTGGGCAATCCCGAGATTGACAAAGCTGCTGCTGCTGCTGAGAACTTGAAGGAACAGATCGATGCTTTGAAGCTTTATAAGGCTGCCCTTGAGAAAGAGAACATTGATCCAGACAAGTTGGTTGAGCTGCTGAAGAAGGTTGAGGGTATCAGCACTGAGGTTCAGAAGTTCCCGGCTGATAATCTGACTGATACCGAGGTTGGTACCTTGAAGAATTTGATTGAGAAAGCAGATGATCTCCTCAACAGAGAGCCGGCTACTGTTGACATCAATATCATTCAGTTCATGATTGACAAGACTTTGGCTTCTATCGTGCTGAGTCCGGATACATACGTGGCAGGCTTGGCTACTATCGAGGTTCCCGCACTGTACTATCAGCCGGTAATCTATGCTAAGGATGTTAACTCTAAGAAAGAGGCTTACTACTACATCGATAAGAATGAAAAGAAACTTGAGGGACTCGCTTGGCGCTTCGACGATGGTGAGAATGCTCCTGTAGCCACTGCTCCTGCTCTGAAGTGGGATCCCGCTACTATGAGTGGTTATGACTACACCGGTGAGCCTGTTGAGGGTACTATGCTGCCGCTCTATCGCGACTTCGTTTCTAAGTACACAGCCCTGAAGACAGCTAAGCTTGTTCCTGCTGCTGTTGCTACTTATCACGTGAACCCGACAACCGTGAAGTTGGATGACTATACACTGAGCTTCTATACTAATACTGCTACTGTTACAGATTATATTGAGTCTCGTAACACTGGTTACAATAAGAGCATGGCAGAGAACTTTGCTGCTCCTGTTGAGAAGGAAGGTAAGAAGTACACAGTTAAGAATGGTCTGCTGGAGGTTCCCTTCAAGTTGGCAAACTGGGAGAACTATGTAGAGGATTTGGTTTACTATGCTGATGGTATCGCTATCAACAAGGGTACAAAGTCTGAGCTTGGTGCTATCAGAGACTCTGTGAACTTCGTCGCTCTCCAGATGACTAAGGAAGCTGGTAAGAAGAAGGCAGATGATCCAACCGAAATGACAGTTATCACTTCTGACTATGCAGCTGTTGTACCTGCTCTTCTGCACATCAATGCTATCGCTGACAACAAGCCCGAGAACAAGGTGCTGAATTGCCATGCAACTGCTGAAACTTGGCCAACAAAGGGTAATGATAATGCTGGTCATATGTACAAGTATGCTGAGCAGGCTATCGATGCTGACTTCACTCACTCTATTCCTTATAACAAGACTCTCGACATCTTGCCGTTCGTGGAGACACACTTCACTTACATTGGCACACAGGCTCGTTGGATTGACTACGACCAGAAGATGGATGCTAAGACATTCAAGAAACTGGGTCTCCGTTATGAGTTCTCTATCGTAGAGTATGAGGATGGTAACCACGCTACTGGTGAGTCTCGCCACATCTCTATCGACGCTCAGAAGAATGAGGGTGCTGACTTCGGTTATGACAAAGTGATCTTGACTCCGCGTTCTGTGAAGTACAACCCGAATGGTGTAAGCTTCGCCGACAAGTATGAGCAGCAGACCGCTACTCGTGAGGCTATTGACCGTGAGCCGCTGATCAAGGTTGAGATCGTTGACCCGAACAACAATGTTCTTGAGGTTGGTTATATCAAGCTGTTGATCACTGATAACTACTATGTAGAGCCAGTTAATTTGTCTATCAGCGACGATTATGATATGAACTGTACTGACGAGGGTGGCATCAAGTGGTCACAGGTTGAGGAGTCTATCCTTGCTAAGCTCGGTGAGAACGGTTACACCAAGAAGCAGTTCGAGGATGAGTATGAGATCGAGCTCGATGGTACTCCCAATGCTAAGCGTTATATTGCTACCAAGAATGAGGATGGTACATTCTCTTATGCTGAGGATAAGAACCCGATTGGTGTCGTTACTTACACTAAGATCACTATCGATGACCCGAAGGATAAGCAGACTAACGTAATCAAGTGGGCTATTGGTGATGAGTACCAGCGTATCGCTGAGGCTATCACCGGTAAGACTGGTGAGGATGCACGTGAGGCTCTGTTGGAGAATAAGGGTATCGGTCTTTCTGACGCAGGTAATGCTTATGGTATTGATCTTACCAGTAAGGAGTATAAGTACAAGTTTGGTCTTAAGACAACGATTCGTTTCGTGAAGAAGGCTATCGATGACAAGTACAAGGATATGACCGCTATTTATGTAACGATTGATATTCCTGCTCCTCAGGTACACTTCGCTTATGGTGAGGTTCAGAAGAAAGACCTCTCTCACTGGTACACTCTGAATAGCTACAAGCGTGGTTCTGAGGCTGAAGGTACTGCTATCGACATTCTCGAGAATGTTCCGACAC